>CANGYA010000115.1 GCA_947457925.1 Cytophagales bacterium
GAAGACCGAAAGGCATGGTACAATGTGCCACCTACGCCCCCAATCGCCAAAATAGGCATACTGTACCGCAAAAACGAATTGCGTTTACGAGAACGGTGTAATTTTACTGCCCAATATGCCACCATGACTACAAAAAGTGCTGCTGAGGCTGCATTCCAAGGTTCTACAATAAATTGGCTTAAATCTGTTTCTGCATATTTAGGACCTCCGTCTGCCAAACGAATGAGCTGTAAAAAGAAATTTTGTAGTGAAATCATGAGATGAGGCAATATAATTAAAGTCAAGGCAAAATACACTGAAGTTCTTAGATTACCAAATTGTTACGATTTTAGGCTGCAATAATTCAAAAATTGCTGTAATTCTTGTTCAGTTCCCAAAACAATAACGGTTTCTTTGGGACAAAAAACCTTATCTACAGATGGGTTGAGGACAAAATTACCTTCTGCATCTTTGTAGCCCAACACGACTACGCCTGTTTTGCTGCGTATGTCTAACTCACCTATAGATTTTTTTTGAACAGCTGCTTGCATCTGTTCATAGTGCAGTTCTTCTAATCGCAATGGCGGTTTATTGGTTTGTTGCGGTGTACCTGTCAATAAATTGATGAAAGCTACGACTTCTGGGCGAATAACCAAGTTTGCCATTTGCAAACCGCCTAAAATATCGGGCAAAACGACTTCATTTGCCCCTGCTCTATACAAACGACCTACCGTAGTTTCTTGTGAGGCTTTCGCAATAATTTGAATGGCAGGGTTCAGTTCTCTGGCGGTAAGGGTAACAAACACATTGTCGGCATCGTCTGGTAAGGCACAAATAATGGATTTGGCTCTTTGAATACCTGCTTCCAACAGCCACTCGTCTTCGGTGGCGTTGCCATGTAAGGCGACAAAATTGGTAGAAATATTTTGTCGCAAGAGTTCTATTTTTTCGAGGCTGTTTTCAATGACCACAAACGGAATATCACTTTTTTCCAATTCGGTGCAAATTCGCCTGCCATAACGTCCATATCCGCAGACAATCGTATGGTTTTTCATCAGATAAGTATTTTTTTTGTTGAGATAATGCCTATAAATGTCTTTTAATTCGCCTTCAAAAATATATTTGGTCAAGACAGATACAAAATATGTAACCGTCATGATGTTATAGACAATAAAAAAAGAAGTAAAAATTTTACCCGCCTCACTAATTTTTCCTACTTCATTCATACCCACCGTAGAAATAATGATGACAGTTAGGAAAAAAGCATCTGTAAAATTTACTTTTTCTATGAGGGCATAGCCAATAATGCCAATGAAAAAACTCAATAAAATAAGCCCTATGGCAAAGAACAAATTAGAGAGTCTTTGGAAAATTTGCCGAAAACGAGGTCGGTGAGAAGTCATGGTGAAGTTGAAGAGTTGATAAGTTAGAACAATAAGAGGAAAATCTTAATGCAGAAGGAGATTTTAACAGTAATACACTACAACTAAACAGTTTAGCCTTGCTTTTTCGCCAAATCAATATGAACAAATGTTTATTTCATTTGCTCATATTCTTTTATCCCAATCCTATTTTCTATTAGATATATTTCAGGTCTTCCCAAAGCTACGCCCATTGTTACACCACACCTTACAAAATATTCCTTGCCTTTTTCAACATTAATTATTATTTTTTCTTTGGTTTCTAATTCCCCAAAAAATGTTTGGTTTCCAAATTTTTTGGTTTTATACTCAAACTTTTCACCATTTCTAACTCTGCCAATTATAGAGTCATTTTCATTCTTAATTTTATAGCCTAATAAAGCTCCAATACCATTACTTGGTCTATAAAAATAAATGACAGCAAAATCAGCATTTTCAGGAAGTCTTGACTTATTTGTTTCATTATTTATATTTGATAATTTTACTAAGACTTCTGGATTTAGATTACGATAAATCCTTGCCTTAATTCTGTAACAACTACTCCCTAATAAGTTAGGTGCTTTAACTTCCAGTATTTTAATAATATTTGCTCCCGAATTTTTAGCAAGATTAGTAATTTCAGATAGTGCTTTATTGTACCCACAATCTGTTGAAAAACCAGAATCACCTACTTTAATATCACCAATTAATTCAGAGTTAGTTGGTATGGTATCATTTTGTTCCAAAACATAAATTTTACTCTCTTCGCCTAACTTAGAATAGTTTTTATTCAGTATTTTAGATGAAATACTTGGTGCGCAACTCATACATATTGTAGTAGTTATGGATAATAATATTTTTTTCATTTTTGTAGTTTTGTTTACATATTTAATTAACGGAAAACTTTTAGTGAGTATGGTACTTAATAGCACCGTATTTTACATGAGTACAAAAGTAAATGAAAAGCACTATAGTTCAAATTACTACATCAGTTCCTCTTATATCAAATTTATGTTAATTGTCCTTTTATTGTAGCTAAAAAAGTAAAACTTAATAAGCTAATTGATGTTTTTTAAAACCTAATTTTTGAGTTTTTACGCCATAACTTTTAACAAGAATTACGTCTTTTTAGCTATGTTTTGATAGAACTATCAATACTTTTGTAGTAGGCAACTTACATGATTTATCACGCAAATCCAATTTTATGAAAAGTAACTTACTCTTTTTTTCTCCAATCTTATTACTGTTAAATCTGGGAATTTGCTTTGCACAAAGCCCATTGACTGTAGAGAAAGTAATGCAAGACCCCAAACTGTCTGTAGGGGCTTTGCCTTCGAATGTTTTTTGGGCAGAAAACAGCCAACAAATTTATTTTAATTGGCAAACAGGCATAGACACCGACAACCAGTTGTATAGTGTTGATTTTCAAGGAAATAATCTAAAAAAAGTAGATGACAAAGAAAAACGCACAGTAGAAGCCCTACGAAACGGCAATTACAACGCCACTTTTACCAAAAAATTATTTACCCAAAGTGGCGATATTTTTTTGTATGACATAGCCAAAGGACAAACACAATGTTTGACTTTTACGGTAGAAAATGAAAACAACCCACGTTTTTTACAAGATGAAAGCCAAATTGTGTATGAAAAAAGTGGTAATTTATTCTTGCTAAGTTTGCAAAATGGCTCTACTACCCAACTTACGAACTTTAAAAAAGGCGATGAACCCAACGCACCCAAAGGCAGCGAAGGCGAAAAATGGTTGAATAACCAACAAACGACTTTGTTTGAGTACATTAGAAAACAACAAGAAGAAAAGGAAAAACGCCAAGAAAGGCAAAAAAAGAACCAAGCCAAACACCCTAAAGCTATTTACACACAAGACTACAATGTGGAAGGGCTAACGGTAAGTCCAGATGCACGTTTTGTTACGTTTCGTTTGTCTAAACGCCGTTTGAACAAAGAAACCATTGTGCAGAACTATGTAACGGCTTCGGGGGCTGCGGAAGACCTCACGACCAGAGCCAAAGTAGGGCAAGAAGAAACAGTTTACCAATTAGGTTTGTACGATATTTTCAAAGATACAACCTACTATGCCGATTTCCGCACCTTAGAGGGCTACTATGACCTTCCAGAATTTTACAAAGAGTACCCAAATTATGATAAAAAATTGGCTGCTAAAGACAAAAAAACGGCTTTTCGTAGTGTCATGCCACATGGGGCGTATTGGTCACCAGACGGTAAAATGGCGGTAGTCGTTTTGCGTGCTGCGGACAACAAAGACCGTTGGATAGCCCAACTGAACCTACAAGACGCAAGTTTTACGCTGCTTGACCGCCAACACGACGAGGCTTGGATTGGAGGACCCAATATAGAAGGTTGGGTTTCTTTTGGTGGGCAAGTGGGTTGGTTGCCTAATGGAAAAGACTTTTACTATTTTTCGGAAGTTTCGGGGTATAGTCATTTGTATAAAATAGATGTAACAACTAAGGAAAAAAAGGCTTTGACACAAGGCAATTATGAAGTACGTTTTGCCCAACTTTCGAGAGATAAAAAATCTTGGTATCTTATCACTTCGGAGGTACACGCAGGAGAAGACCAACTCTACCGTATGCCTTTGGACGGGGGCAAAACTACACGCCTAACGACCATGACAGGCGGACATGAAGCATTTATAGCCCCAAATGAAAAACAAATTGCTTTGTTGTATTCCTACAGCAACAAGCCTTGGGAGTTGTTTGTGATGGAAAACAAAGAGGGCAGCAAAGCCAAACAAGTTACGAACTCTACTTCGGAGTTTTTCCGCAGTTATGCGTGGCGTGAACCGCAAATCGTTACGTTCAAGGCAAGAGATGGCGTAACGGTTCATGCACGTTTGTACCGCCCAAAAGATACGTTACAGGCTTCACCTGCTGTTATTTTTGTGCATGGGGCGGGTTATTTGCAAAATGCTCACAAGCATTGGAGTACCTATTTTCGGGAATATATGTTTCATAACTTCTTGGCAGACAACGGTTATACGGTGCTGGACATAGACTACAGAGGCAGTGCGGGTTATGGCAGAGATTTTCGCACAGGTATTTACAGACACATGGGCGGAAAAGATTTGACAGACCACGCAGATGGAGCAAAGTTATTGGTAGAAAAATACAATGTAAACCCCGAAAAAATAGGCATTTATGGCGGTTCGTATGGTGGTTTTATTACGCTAATGGCTTTGTTCAAAGAAGGCAATACGTTTAAGGCGGGGGCAGCATTGCGGTCTGTTACGGATTGGGCTCACTATAACCACCCTTATACCGCCAATATTTTGAATTTACCCACTACAGACAGTTTGGCGTACACTCGCAGTTCACCTATTTATTTTGCCGAAGGGCTAAAAGGGCATTTGCTCATTTGTCATGGTATGATAGACACCAACGTACATTTTCAAGATGTGGTGAGGCTTTCGCAAAGGCTTATAGAATTGGGCAAAGACAACTGGGAAATGGCGGTGTACCCAATAGAAGACCACGGTTTTGTGCAGCCAAGTAGCTGGACAGATGAATATAAACGGATTTTTAAGCTGTTTGAGAGGACTTTGAAGGGGAAATAGAAAGAGAAAGAGAATGAGAATGTAAGGAAAAATAAAAATAGACACATATATTCAGGTTGTTTCGGCAAACTAATAGGTGTCTATTTTTAGTTTTTAGAGTAAGGTAGCTTATTACTTTATTTTGCCCCACCCACCCTTTGCGAAGTGCCAAAATAGTCGTACCTTTGTGTATGATTTCATGCCTTTACCCACAAGAGTTTTGGGCGTGGCAATACATTCATAAACACACAATTTTTAGCTTCGATTACAAAAATGACCACCACAGCAACACAAACGTATGACATCAAGCCTGTGCTTGAGGCGTTGGGTATTAAGGCTATCAATCCTGCATATAGCACGGGTTTAGCATGGGCAAATGACAATGAAGGCGTATTGAAAGATATTTTTTCGCCTGTAGATGGACAAAAAATTGCTGCTGTTCGTTTGGCAGACAAGAAACATTACGAAACAGTTATTAAGACGGCACAAGAGGCTTTTAAAGTGTGGCGTACTGTTCCCGCCCCCAAAAGAGGCGAAATAGTCCGCCAAATCGGTGACCAATTACGTGCTTACAAAGAGCCATTAGGCAAATTGGTGAGCTACGAAATGGGCAAAATTTTGCAAGAAGGCTTGGGCGAAGTCCAAGAAATGATTGATATATGCGACTTTGCGGTAGGGTTATCTCGTCAGTTACATGGCTTGACTATGCACTCTGAAAGACCTAACCACCGTATGTACGAACAATACCACCCATTAGGCATTGTAGGCATTATTTCTGCCTTCAACTTCCCTGTGGCAGTGTGGTCTTGGAACTCTATGTTGGCTGCCGTTTGTGGCGATGTATGTGTGTGGAAACCTTCTGAAAAAACTCCTTTAACGGCGGTTGCTTGCCAACACATCATTAAGAAAGTGTTGAAAGACAATAACTTACCCGAAGGTATTTTCTGTTTGATACAAGGTGATGCCACGATTGGCGAAGCATTGTCGGCAGATACTCGTGTGCCTTTGATTTCGGCTACAGGCTCTACACGCATGGGCAAGAGAGTAGGAGCTGTTGTAGGGGCAAGATTGGGCAGGTCTTTATTGGAATTGGGTGGTAACAATGCTATCATTATCTCTGAAAATGCACCGTTTGAAATGGCTATTCGTGCTACTATTTTCGGGGCGGTGGGTACGGCTGGTCAGCGTTGTACGACTACTCGCCGTTTGATTGTGCATGAAAAATTGTATAACCAAGTAAAAGACAGATTAGTAGAGATTTACAAAAAATTACCTATTGGTAGTCCGTTGGTAGAAGGCACTTTGGTAGGACCACTTATCGACAAAGATGCGGTAAAAATGTTTAGCCAAGCCCTTGAAAACGTACAAAAAGAAGGCGGTAAGTTATTATATGGCGGACAAGTATTGTCTGGCGAAAAATATGTGTCTGGTTGCTACGTAACCCCTGCGATTGTAGAGGCGAAAAACGAATACCACACCGTACAAGAAGAAACTTTTGCCCCTATTTTGTACCTTATTAAATACACAGGCGAAATTGAAAACGCCATTGAAATTCAAAACGGTGTGAAACAAGGTTTGTCTTCGTCTATTTTCTCTAACAACTTGTTAGAAACAGAGGCTTTCTTGGCACATTGGGGTTCAGATTGTGGTATTGCCAATGTAAATATCGGTACTTCTGGTGCAGAAATTGGCGGTGCTTTCGGTGGTGAAAAAGAAACAGGTGGTGGTCGTGAGTCTGGTTCTGATGCGTGGAAAATCTATATGCGTCGCCAAACCAACACAATTAACTACGGAACTGCTTTGCCTTTGGCACAAGGAATAAAATTTGATGTGTAAGGTGTATTCATCTTAGACGCAGCCCCCTTTTCGTTTGGAGAGGGGGCTTTTTGCTGTTTTATGCCTTTTCAGGCATCAACTCCTCAATTTTTATCTCAAAACCCTTCAAAACTGCCGACTGAATGATACCACTTTTTTTGCCTTCCGAAAAAACTTTGTACTTGCCCTCTTCCAAAACCTCTACTTTCACAGCCCTTTTTTTAGGGTAAATTGTCCAGTATTCTTCTACACCATGTTTTTCGTACAAGTCGTGTTTTGCCTCTCTTTCTTTCTTTTTGTTGGCATGCGACATAATTTCTACTACCAAAGTCGGCGAACCATTTATCACATTTTCTTGAATAATCTCGTACCTACTCACCGCAATAAACAGAATATCAGGCTGTTCCACATTGTTTTCATCAAAAAGCACGTCCATTGGGGCAGTCAGTAATTCCCCTAATTTATTGGCACGAATAAAACTTTTCATTTCAAAGGATAAATCACTTGAAATTTTTTGGTGAATAAAAGAAGGCGAAGGCATGATAAGTAGTTGGTTATTAAGAATTTCGACTTTGATTTTGAGATTTTGAGGGAAATAAGTTTGCAAGTCTTGGTATGTCCATGCTTTTTCGGCAGGAAATTTATCGGCTATAGCCTGAATATCCTCTACGGTATAACTACTTTTTTCTTCGTAATAAGGAGGTGTAACTATTTCTTTTTCAGTGGCTTGGCTTTGCTCTCGCAAGGCTTGAATTTGCTCCAGCACCTCCAAGTCTTCCACTTGGGCAAGCCATTGGATAAGGTCTAATTTGAGGGTAGCCAAAGAAATATCGGGGCTTAAAGTCATAAAGCAGCAAGTTTTTTTGTTTTAAACTGTAGAACGGACTTTAGTCCGTTTATGAATTTGATAAACGGACTAAAGTCCGTTCTACAGTGGTTTTGTAGTTAAAAATAAGCAAAAAAATGATTAGGCACAGAAAAATCCGTATTTTTCAGGCATAAAAGGCTTACAATAGCTAAATATCGTAAAAGTTTTTGAGGAATTTCAGTAATTACAATAAAAAAATATTAATTTTACCGTCATCAAATCATTAATTAACGCAGTATGCTCAAGCAATTGACCATAAAGAACTATGCCTTAATCCAACAGTTGGAATTATTGCCGTCTGCCCAACTCAACATTATTACAGGCGAAACGGGTGCAGGGAAATCTATTATGTTGGGGGCTATTGGCTTGCTGCTCGGTAATAGGGCAGAAAATAAAGTGCTTTTTGATGAAACAGAAAAGTGTGTCATAGAAGGTATTTTTGACATCAAAGGCTATGGTTTACAGGCTATTTTTGAGGAAAACGACATTGATTATGACGAAACCTGCGTGATTAGGCGTGAAATTGCCCCTTCGGGAAAATCAAGGGCATTTCTGAATGACACCCCCGCCAATTTGGATTTACTCAAACAAATTGGGGTAAAATTGATGGATATTCATTCGCAACACGACACCCTGCGTTTAGGCACTAACGAGTATCAGTTGGGCGTAGTAGATGCTTTTGCCCAAAATACAGACGTATTGCAACACTACCAACAAACCTACAAAGCCTACCGCAAGGCAGAAAGCAACTACAAAAAGTTGGTAACAGAAGCCCAAGCTGCTGCGAAGGAGTTGGATTATAATAAATTTTTATTGGAAGAATTGCTCAAAGCCAAGTTAGATAATTTACACCAAGAAACTTTGGAACAAGAGTTAGAGGTGTTGGAAAATGTAGAACAAATCAAAGAAAAACTGGCTACTACGCTGCAATATTTTACAGATGGCGAATTTGGTATTAGTAAATCATTGAAAAGTGTATTGGTACAACTCAATTCTTTGGCTCATTTTGGCGAAAATTACCAAAATCTGGCGAACCGTTTACAAAGTGTAGTGATTGAGGTGCAGGACATTGTGCGGGAAGTGGAAAGTGAAGAGGAAAATTTGGTTACAGACCAAGAAAGAACTTTGGCTTTGCAAGAACAACTTTCTTTGTTATACAATTTGCAGAAAAAACACAGTGCCACTACCGTACAAGAATTGCTTACGCTGCGAAATGAATTGGACAAAAAAGTAAGTTTAGTCCTCAATTTAGACGAGGAACTCCAAACTGCCCAAAAAGCCCAACAAAAGGCAATGGACGAGATGAAAAAAGCTGCCGAAGTCCTTAGTGCAAGCCGTTTGGCGGTGCTGCCGTCTATAGAAAATGCCATTAACGAATTGTTGGTAGATTTGGGTATGCCGAATGCACGTTTGCAAATAGCCCACCAACCTATAGACTTTGAGGTCATGGGCAATGACGAGGTTACGTTTTTGTTCAGTGCCAACAAAGGCAAAAAGCCTGAAACCCTCAAAAGTGTAGCTTCTGGCGGTGAATTTTCAAGGCTAATGTTGTGTGTCAAATATATCTTGGCAGGAAAAACGGCATTGCCTACCATTATTTTTGACGAAATAGATACAGGTATTTCTGGCGAAGTGGCTATCAAAGTGGCTAAAATGATGAAAAAAATGTCGGACAGACACCAATTAGTTGTCATTACGCACTTGCCTCAAATGGCTTCCAATGGTCATGCCCACTATTACGTTTACAAAGACAACAGTACAGAACGTACTATTTCACGTATCAAGCAACTGAGCCACGATGAAAGAATACACGAAATAGCCCAAATGATAGGTGGAGCAAAACCAAGTGCCACAGCCTACGAAAGTGCCAAAGAGTTGTTGGCAATGTACTAATTTGTATAAAGCCTATATTGTGGGCTTCAATCCACAATATAGGCTTTGGCATAATTATAAATTTTTGTTTACAAACTCCCTACAATACGCCTTAATTTGCTCTCTTACCTGCCGAAATTCCTCTTTAACAGCCTCCTCTGTGCCTGTAGCTTTGGCAGGGTCGGGAAAATTGTGATGAAATTTTTGGGCTTGGCTCGGAAAATAAGGGCAATTTTCTTTGGCATTGTCGCAAACCGTAATCACATAATCAAAATTAAGATGCCGATACTCGTCTATATGGTTAGACGTATGTTGCGAAATGTCTATGCCTTCTTCTAACATGGTGGCTATAGCTTTGGGATTTACGCCATGTGTGCTGATGCCAGCACTATAAATTTCTGCCTTATTGCCTGCAAAAAAACGCAAATAGCCCTCTGCAATTTGACTCCTGCAACTGTTACCTGTGCAGAGTACCAGAATTTTCTTTGTTGTCATACCAATAACCAAATAAGATTGATGATTAAAAATTTGGGGTCAAATCCAAAAATAATTTGAAGAATAATGACTGATGTAATAATGATAATAGGTTTTTTGTACTTTAAAAAGATAGTTTTCATACGCCTACAATTTTGCTTCTTCTTTCCAAAATGACATTGTTTCGCCAAACACCATTGAGTTGCCCTATTCTTTCTCGGTAGCCAATTTCTCTGAACCCACAACTTTTATGCAACTGAATACTTGCCGTATTTTCGGGGAAAATCCCAGCTTGTAATGTCCAAAATCCTGCTTTTTCACTCTCCTCGACCAATGCTCTTAGCAATAATTTGCCAATGCCTTTGCCTCTGTAGTCCGTAGCTATGTAAATACTCAACTCTGCCACACCCGCATACACACACCTGCTCGACACAGGCGAAAGTGCTGCCCAACCCGCCATTTTTTCGCCCTCAAAAACTGCCAAACGGCATACGTCCAAATGTCCTTTGTCCCAAGTTTCCCAATCTGTGGGTACAGTCTGAAAAGTGGCGTTGCCTGTAGCTATACCCTGCCGATAAATCTCTGCAAGTTGGGTGTAATCTGCCGAAGTTATTGTGTTGATTTGCATAGAAAGTAGGAAAAATAATTGTTAGTAAATTGATGCTAAAAGCAAACTCACAACTGTAGCTACGAACTTCAGTCTGTAATCTTTGATTACACAATCTACGGACTGAAGTCCGTAGCTACAGTTTAACAACAGCCACTATTCGTCTCACAACACGCATTTTGTAAAGCCGACAACTTAATTTTTGGCTTCTCTTGGGGTACACCACAATTATCTTTAGCTAAACAGTCTGTTTGTTTGCTTTGCAATACAAAAGCCGAACCATTGAACTCGACATCAAAACGGCTAATTGTTTCGGTTTGGTACTCTACTTCTACGTCCAAATCTTCGTTGCCGAACAAAGGTTGAGCCTTTTCAATGATTGTTACCAACTTTTGGGGCGAAAGGCGGTGAGCTACATCATCGGCTACCCACATTTGCAAACTAATACTTTTCTGTGTGCGAATCGTGCCACCACAATCAATAAAGTGTTTAGTCGTTAGTCCTGCCTCTGTGATATGGAAATGTGCAGGTACTTTTTCGCCGTTACTTTGCAGCACATCAAGGGTGCTAAGGTTGGCAAGTTGCTGTTTAAATGCTGAAATTTTCATAGGATTTAGATTGTTTAAATAGAAAAATATGATTTCACCCCTGCCCCTCTCCATTTGGAGAGGGGCTTTTTTGACATTTTAAGGTCAAAATTGACATAAAATCTCCCCTCTCCAAATGGAGAGGGGTAGGGGGTGAGGTTTTTTACCCACAACACCCATTATTCTTTTGTTCCAATGTTTGGGCTAAATGGTTAAAGTAGCTTTGCAGTTTTGCAATGGCGGTTTCGTCTATACAATAACAAATAGCTGTACCTTCTACTGTGCCTTTGATTAAACCAGCTGTTTTCAGTTCTTTCAAGTGCTGCGACACTGTGGGCTGCGACAGAGGCAATTCATCAACAATATCGCCACAAATACAAGCATCTACCTTTAATAAATACTCTATAATTGCCACTCTTGCGGGGTGGCTAAGGGCTTTTATCAAAGTGGCAATCGTATTTTGTTCGGTGCTAAAATGTTCTGTTTTGCTTGCTCCCATAATTTTAATCGTTATATTGCAATATTACGATAAATAAACGAAGTAGTTACATTTTCAGTGATTTTTTTCTGAAAAAATTTAGCAATTTGAGCTAATAGCTAAAAAACACCTAAAATTTATTTGATTACGCAGATACATTGCGTATGACTATGGTTACTTTGTAGCATCAAACAACGGTCAAGGCAAAGTTACTTCTACTTTCTTTGGTTGAAAAAAACTTTTACGATTACCGTTTTTGCACAAGAGGCAGTAGCTCAGTGGGTAGAGCAACGAACAATTTTATGATTATCGCAACGGTCAAATAAGATTTACTTCTATGCCTGTAGAGCCGTGGGTCGGTGGTTCGAATCCACCCTGCCTTACCATTCAGGTCAATCCTTGCTTACTTCTCGCCGAAAGGCACTTGACTCTTAATCAAACCAAGCAAGGAGATTACCTGAAGATTTTTAATTACATTCATTTAACAATATGTAGTGCCTAATAGCACAAAATAAAAATGTCACTTATATTGATTTAAAGTCATTACTAAATAATAGTTCCATAGGATAGGTTTTGCAAAACCTATCCTATGGAACTATTATTTAGTATAAAAATCTAATTAATACATTGATAATCAATTATTTAAAATATTTTTAATTAAAAAATTACCAATTAATAATTGTACTATACCCACTCCGTAGCTATCAATTCATCAACTTTGGCAGGCGTAAGGTTTTCATAATATTTGTATGCCCCGTCCATGGTTTTAAGTTTCACTTGCAAACAAGGTGCACCACCACAAGCAGCCAAACATTCTACTTCTTTAATTGTAAACCTTTTATCAGTAGTAGTTTCGCCTACATGAATACCTAATTTGTGTTCTAAATGGTGTATCAATTCTTCAGCTCCGCAAATCATACAAGGACCTGTTCTGCAAACTTCTAAGACATATTTGCCCACAGGCTCAAGGTGAAACATGGTATAAAACGTAGCCACTTCGTACACTTCTATAGGCTGTATTTGTAGAATACCTGCCACATAGTCCATAACGGCAGGGCTAATCCAGCCCCAATGTGTTTGTGCAATATGTAGAACAGGCAAAACGGCTGATTTTTGTTTGCCTTCGGGGTAGTGCGAAATAATTTCTTGAACCTTCTGCAACTCCTCCTCCGTAAATTGTGGATTAACATGGTTGTGTTTCATCACCTCGTTAATCCCCATACCTGCGTGTGCCATAACCGTATTTTATTTGATTGAGAAATTTTAACTAATCTATAACAAAATGATACTGCAAAATCTATAATTTAGCATTACTTTTGCAAACTCAAAACTAAGAAATAAGTTGTAATAATAGCAAAATTATTGGCAAAAACTCCTTAGTCTTTATAGAAGTAGCCTGTTTTGCTATACAAACACAGATGAAACAATTAATACCAAAGATACTTATGAAAAATAAATATGCTGCTTTGACCTTTGCGTTGTTGATGTTGGTGGCAGGAAAGTCGTTGGCTGCTCCATGTCCCAAGCTAATTCCTCCAACAATAGCTATCAGCCAAGATGATGATGTAGTGTCTAATTTGCTACAATCTATTCCTTCTCCTTTGGAGTTATCGCAACTAATTAAAGACGTGGGAACAGATTACAATTCGAGTTTCTTAAATGCAACTACGAATGTGAATAACTATAATACAAGCTACCGCCAAGCTCTTAATTTAGGAGTGTATAGTACAGATTTAGGTTATTGTAACCTTTATAGCAAGAACCAAGATATTTTGAACTATTTGAGTTCTGTCAAAGATTTAGCAAATGATTTAGGCATTGGGGCGTATTTTGACGCAGAAACTATCAAAAAATTGGCAAATGACCGTAATAATTTAGAGGCATTGTTGAATACAACTCAACAAAATCTTGAAAAAATAAACACACACTTAAGAGAGGAAAAAAGAGAATACCAAAGTATCTTGTTATTGACGGGTGGTTGGGTAGAAGCTGTTTATTTGGCTACACAAGTTCACAAACAAACCGTAGCAAAAGGTAACGCCAAAGACAAAGCTGACAGACTAAAAGAGAAAATTGGTGAGCAGAAGTTAGCCTTAGACCAAATCATTTTGATTTTAGAGATTTACAAGTCTAAACCGAATTTTGAAGGGCTGTATAACCAACTAAAAGAGTTGCAAAAAGTATATAACAAAGTACAGATTGTAACTAAAAAAGGCGGTACAAAAACAGTAGTAGTAAACGGCGAAGTACAAGTACAAAGTTTGGACACCAGCACAGTTACAGTAGCCGAAGCCGATTTTCAAGAAATAATAAAACAAGTACAAAATATTAGAAGCCAAATTGTTAAGTAAGGTTGTACCTAACAATACCCCTTTTTATGCCAAATAAAAAGGGGTTATTTTTTATCTCTCAATCATACTATTTATGCTAATACTTTATATTTTTGTGTAGATTGTTTATTCAACTTTTCAATTCATTAATACCTGATAGATAAAATATTTTTTGAGAAAAAGTAAACTAATCTATTGTTAATTAAGGTTTTACAAGTATTGCTAATTGAAAATAGACTAATTATACTTGTACATAGGCATTTATACTTCTCTTTATTATGAATATATCCTATTCTTTTTCTTCGTTATGTTCTATTTTACTTTGCTTGTGTATGGGGGTAGCCACTGCCCAAACTACAAAAAAGGTAAAGATGCAAGGCACACCCCACAAATTAGAAAAAAGACAGGGCAATGGTTTGTCGGCTGAATATGAATCCAAAGGAGAAAATACGGTAAAATCCTACACCGCCATAGACGGACAAATCAACTTTTCGTGGGATACATTGGTGTCGCATTATGCCGTACCCAATATAGATGTGGCAGATTTTACAGTAAAATGGATAGGTGGTGTTTTTGCTCCCAAAGCAGGTAAATATACACTTATTTTGGAGGCAGATGACGGAGTGAGGTTGTCTTTGAATAGTTATAGACTGATAGACGAGTGGAGAGAACAGTCTTTGGGCAGGTTTTCGGCAGAGGTGCATCTTAAAGGTGAGCAAATTTATGATTTGCAGTTAGATTATATGCAAGTAAGTGGAGCAAAAGCCACTGTACGCCTCAAATGGAAATATGAAAATGAGGCAGAGGAACTCATACCTCAAAAGTATTTATTTGCAGACTACTACCGCAAACCTATCAAACCTGAAGTAACTGTAGAAACCAACGAAAATCTAACAGCAGCTATAGCTGTAACAAACAACAAAAGTGATGATGCAAGTGAACTATTGAAAAAGAAAAAAGTAACACTCAATCACATTTCTTTTGAGAAAGGCAGTGCGGTATTGAACAAAGAGTCTTTTACAGAGTTAGACCAATTTGCCAAGCTATTAAAAGAAAATCCAAACTTACGTATAGAGGTAGCGGGGCATACAGATGACGTGGGAGAGGCAGGGGCTAATTTACGTTTGTCTAAAAATAGAGCCACTGCCGTAGCTAACTATTTGATAAGCAAAGGAATAGACGAAAAAAGGATTATTGCCAACGGCTACGGCAGCAAAGAACCTTTGATAGAAAACTTTACGGAAGAAGACCGAATGAAAAACAGACGGGTAGAAATTCGGGTAATAGATTAATAAAAAATCCCCTCTCTATTAGTAGAGAGGGGATTTTTTTAGTTCAATTCATCTGTGAGTTCTTCTTTTTCTGTAATTCCGCCCAAAATCTGCACATATTGTAAATCTTCTATGCCCTTCTGAATTTTGATTCGTTGCTTGTCGCTGCTCCGTTTTACGTATTCATTGTCAAATACATAATTTTTAGGCACAACTAAGGCATCTTTTTGTTGGGCTATTACAATATTTGCCTCCACAGACATACCTGAAAAGAAATTAATAGCACCGT
Source organism: Cytophagales bacterium (assembly GCA_947457925.1). Classification (GTDB taxonomy): domain Bacteria; phylum Bacteroidota; class Bacteroidia; order Cytophagales; family Thermoflexibacteraceae; genus JAAFKA01. The sequence continues at coordinate 15,545 of CANGYA010000115.1, forward strand.
CATAACTCAAAGAAGCCACCACTTTTGCCGTTTTATTCATGGGGTTTACTGTTGGATAGACTTGTAAAATACTGCCTTTCAAGAACTTGCCTTTCACTGCCCCCAATTCATAAATGACCTCTTGCCCTGTTTTTATCAAGCCTATATCTGTTTCATCAACCGCCAATTCTACCTCAAAAAGTTGCGTAGCTCCCACTTCCAACAAAGGCAGTTGTGGTGCTACCAATTCGCCTTTTTTGGGTTTAATGTCATAAATACGCAAATTATTGTCTGCATATAATACAAAATCTCCCTTCACTATTTTTTGGCTTTCATAGTTACTTTGGGCATTGCTTAATTCTATGTTGAATTTATTTTGTAAGTTACTAAGATTTAACCATGCTTTTTCTAAGTTTTGTTTAGAAATATCGGCTAAGGTTTTACTTTGTTCTACATTCAGGCGTGCAGTGGCGTTTTGTTCATACAAATTTTTGAAACGAAGGTAATTGGTAGAATCTAAGGCATATTTGCTTTGTGCAGCCTTTACTTCTTCTTGTGCCAAACGCAAAGCAGCAGAATTTGCAGAGGCATTGCTGTTAGCAGCTTGTAAATTATTGGCAGCCGTTTTGAGTTGCACATCTACCAAATCATTCCGAATAGCTAATAGGGGAGTACCCGCAGC
>CANGYA010000116.1 GCA_947457925.1 Cytophagales bacterium
GGACTTTAGTCGGGGACGCCTAGTCCGTTTTTTTACATTTAGCAACAAAAAATGCGTTTTTATAGTGCAGAACTTTGTTCTCATACAAAAAAACGGACTAGGCGTCCCCGACTAAAGTCCGTTCTACAGTAGGCACTACGCAACTTACGTTAATTATATTTTAGTATTTACCCCTTAGTTCCACCTAAAAATAGCCCTTAAATTAATAAATCGTTGCGAAAGTCCATTTGGAATAGCATAACTGCGGTTGCCATAGTCTTTTATCCACAAATAAGAAATGGTGTTGTTATTACCCAATAAGTTGAGAACTTCTAAACCTAACCACAAACTACGGTCTTTACGGTTTTGTAGGTAAATGATTTTTGAAAAACCAATGTCCACACGCCAATAATTGTTACCACTCAAAACGGCTCTTTGGGTAGGTTCATTAGGCACACCGAAGGGCAAGCCCGAACCGTACATCATACGGAAATTCATTCGCCAAGTAGGTTGTTTGGGTAAATGGTCTTCAAAATTCATGGTCAGCGTAAACCGTTGGTCGACAGGACGGCGAATAAAACCTCTTTCATCTCCTTCTACTTTTTCTTGGGCATTCATCACACTTACACCAATCCACGAGTCTGTTCCTTTGATAAATTCGCCACTCAAACGTGCATCTATCCCTGTGGTAAACGCAACGGCATTGTTTTGGGCATAGTAACGCAGACGCACATTGTCCACGTCATAAGGCACTACATTCGTCAAGTATTTGTAATAGGCTTCTGTTATTAGGCGGAAAGGTCTGCCCCAATATTTAAAGTCCCAATTCATGCCACCTATCAAATGCACAGAAGTTTGTGCTTTCAAATTCAGGTTTAATTGTCCTTGATAATTGCGTAATTCTCTGTAAAACGGCGGTTGTTGATAATAACCCACTGCCAAATTGAATAAAATATCTTTTTGCCAATTCGGTTTGTACGCATATTGTAGGCGAGGACTCAATAAAAATTGTCCGTTCAAATCCCAATAATTTGCCCGCAAACCATACGTAAATATATGGCGGTTGAAGCTATGATTTTGTTGAATATAAGCCATTAATCGGCTGGAATTGAGAGTGTTAGCTGCCTCCAATAAATTAGAAATGGTAACATAGTCCGCAGAATCTACAAAATTGTATTCATATACATTGTCTTTGATACTTTCATGCGAATATTTGATGCCTGCCTCCATCGTATGGTTATCGGCTTGTCGCCATTCGTTGCGGTTTTCTATGGCAAAAATCGTAGCATCAAGGGCATTTCTACGGTAGTCATACAACGTACCAATGCCCCGAATCGTAGCACAACGTTCTTGGCGGTTGTCTTTGCCTACTTGCGTGTTAATATCGCAAAGTTGGTAGCCCGCCTCTACATTGGCGTACTCTCTTTCTTGTGTACTCACTGCCGAAGTAATAAGTTGCGTAGAAAATTGCTTAGAAAAATGGTGTTTCAAACGTAAATTTCCCTGCCAAGTATCATAATTCATCATTTCTTGCCCTTCAAAAGCCACTGTAAGGGCTAAGGCTTGGTTAAACGTACCAAATTCTGTACGGCGAGTTTGTGGAATCACTTGGTAACGGTTTTGGGCATAACTCACCAACATTTCTATACTTGTGCGTGCTTCTTGAGAATTTATGGGTGATTTTTCTCTACTCAAAGCATAACTAACCAAGCCCTGCACGTCTGTAAAACGAGGTTGGTATGAGCCTGTGGTTTCAAAGGTATTGAACAAATACGCTGCGGATTTGTGCCTTACGCCTAACAAATAGGTCAAACGGCGGTTTTTGGTGCTGCCTTCTATGTGTCCTGTGCCTCCCAACAAACCCAAAGAGGCAGAGGCAGCAAATTTTGTAGGTGTTTTGTATTCTATGTTCAAACAAGACGATAGTTTGTCGCCATATTTGGCTTGCCAACCTCCTGCCGAAAACTTAATATCTTTGATAAGGTCGGGGTTCGGAAAACTCAAACCTTCTTGCTGCCCACCACTAACCAAAAATGGGCGGTAAATCTCCATGTTATTGACATACAGCAAGTTCTCCTCAAAACTTCCGCCCCGTACAGAATATGCTGATGACAACTCTGTGGTCGTAACTACCCCCAACCCAATAACTTTGATAATGTCTAAGGCATCTCCGAAAGGCGTAGGAATTTCTTTCAGTTTCGTAGGTTTTAGGGTAATGGTACTAATTTCTATGCGTTGCTCGTCTTTATTCGTTACTTCAACAGTGGCTAATTCGGCTGCATTTTCTTTCAGTTGAATATTGTAACTCACTGTTTCATTGGGTTTTAGGCTAAAAGTTTGTTTAATTTCTTTGTAGGCAATATGTTTGAATAGCACTACAATATTTTTGCCCGCAGGCACAACGATAACATACACGCCTTTGGTGTCTGTGGTTACGCCTTTGTCTGTTCCCAAAACGCCTATGGTAGCAAAAGGCAAAGGTTTACCCAAAGAATCTGTAACAATTCCCCGCAATGTAGCCGTATTTTGAGCCAATAAATGTTGAGCAAATAAAAGAAAAGTAAGAATGAAGCCGATTTTTCGCATAAAAAATTGAGGTAAGCTGTTTTTAGCCTACAATGATACGAAAATAACAAAGTTTTTAGGATAAATTGCGGTAGTTTTTGGCAGTATCCGCAGAAGTTGCAACAAAAAGTAAGTTGTAATATAGCCTATAGTCCAATGCTACAATTTTTTTAGAATAATAGAGTTTATGAATAACTCCAAAGAACCCTCTCTAAATGGAGAGGGCAGGGAGAGGTCTTAAGAAAAAATATTCATAAACTCTAATCTTCTTCTAAAATATAAACATCTTCGTTAGGCTTTTTCATCATGTATTTTTCCCTTGCAAACTTCTCGAAAAGTTCGGGGCTGCTCGACAATTCTTTCAAGTCTTTTTCTAACAAAGCCTTTTCACGAATATAAAACTCTTTTTCTTGGTCTAAATCTTTGATTTTTTTCTGTGAAAGGTACTGTTCATAAAGATTGTTGCTATCAAAAAACAACATCCATAGCACAAAAAAGGCTGCAAATAAGACATAAAAATTATTGAACCTTACAAATAGTCTTTTGAGTCGTAATTTCATAACAATAACAGATTGATGTAGAATAATTTAGGCACAAGGTAATTCTAAGAACGTAATTGTACCCTTATTTGCACAAATTTTAGTTTGTAAACCTACGGGAATAGTAAATTTATTAGGAATATGCCCTATCATACTGCCCACAAAAACAGGTATTTGTAAAGGTAATAAATAATTTTCAAAAACTTCTAATAAAGTCAATGAAGAAAACCTATCTCCATGCCCACAATTTGTGAATTTTCCAATGACCACACCCGCCACTTTTTCTAAGACACCAGACAAAGCTAATTGACAAAAAAGTCTGTCCACTCTGTAAATTTCCTCGTTAATTTCTTCCAAAAATAATATTTTTCCTTTAAAATCAGGCAAATACTGGCTGCCCAATAAGCTACACAAAACTGTAAGATTACCGCCTATCAGTTCTCCAACTGCCTCACCACCTCGAATAGTCGTGATTCTATCTTGTAATTGTGTTAAAGAATCTCCTCTTTGTTGTGGGTTGCTTAAAGTAGCTTGTTCTTTATCAAATAATATTTTTTTAAAAAATTTTACTGAAAAATTGTTCCAAACCGAAGTAGCCATCGGGCTGTGATACGTAACCAAACCTGTTTTGGCATAAACAGCATTAAGCAAGGTGGTTACATCACTAAAACCAGCAAAAATTTTTGGGTTTTTACTCAATAATTCCCAATCTATGAGGGGCAACAAACGACCACAACCCCAGCCTCCACGCAAAGCCATGATAGCCTTGATGCTTGTATCTGCAAAAGCTGCGTGTAAATCTGCCACTCTTTCTGCGTCTGTACCTGCCAAATAACCGTTTTTATTCGCTGCATTTTGCCCTATCACTACTTCTAAACCCAAAGCCCTTAAATTTTCTGTGGCTATCTCCAAACTTTCTTTTTCGTAAATAGCCCCTGCGGGTGCTATTAAAGCTATTTTGTCGCCACTTTGAAGTGATTGAGGAATTTTTTTTTGTATTTCTTTCATTTTATTTATAATTATTTTTTAACTTATTACAGTCTATTTTATGGTAAAAATTCTTGGTTTTGACCCTAACATATTGCCTCTCAACAAAAATAAGTAGAATAACTCTATGTATTCCAAACTAATTAGCTAAGTTATAGGTTGTAAGAAAAAATCCAATCATTTCACTTTAATTTCAGTTATGACAAAAATAACTATCAACAGCAATGGTTCCATGAAAGTTGAAGGCGACTTTCAATTAGTAGACGCACAAGGCAACGCCTATGGTTTGGGTGGCAGAGATACTGTATTTGTATGCAGATGCGGTCTTTCTAAAAACAAACCTTTTTGTGATGGTTCTCACAAAGGGCAATTTTTACATGATGCAGTAGCTTTTGATTTACCAGAAAAGAAAGCCTAATCATTTTTATTTTAGTGTCGTGCTATAAATTGCTATATGTTGTGTTCAACAAAGCCTATAAAGATGTAATCTTTCTAAAAGATTACATCTTTATAGGCTTTGTTGAACACAATTAACTTATGTATTTTAAAAAAATTAGTTTTACCATAAGGTTTTAAAGCACGACACTATAATAAAAACATAAAATGTAATAAAACCGTAGCAACAGTTCTTAGATTGTTCTTACGGTTTTAGTGTCTGTAATTTAGCAACATAGTTACAAGAAGTTATAGGTTATCTATAAAAAATTTTTACTATATTGCTTTGCTAAAATTTCTTGTTTTACATGCTTTACAACTACCTAACTATTACTTTACGAAACATCAAAAAATACCGCCTTTATGCCTTTATCAATATTTTTGGTTTGGCAGTGAGTATTGCTTGTTTCACTTTGTTATTTTTATTGATTAGGCATGAGGTAACTTATGATAAATTTCATAAAAACTATGAAAATATTTATAGAATTACAGAAATCATAGATAAATCTGGTATTGGCGAACACGCAGCAAGTGTGCCTTTTCCTGTGGGTCAAACCTTACAACGCCTCTACCCACATGACATTTTAAAGACGGTTCGGCTGTTCAACTACCAAAGCCCCAGCCTTACCATTGCCTATAAAGACTTGTATATCAACGAAAAATACTTTTTTTTTGCAGACTCTACTTTTTTTGAAGTCTTTGACTTCGATTTAAAATGGGGTAACAAACAAACAGCCTTACAAGCTCCTAATCAAGTAGTTATTTCCGAAGCCATAGCCATTAAGTATTTTGGAGTAGAGAATCCGATTGGTAAAAAACTTTTGTTTCAAAATGAAAGAGAATTAGAAATTACAGGCGTATTTGCAGAGCTACCTACTAATACACATTTGCATTTTGACTTTATCGCAAGTTTCTCATCTTTGCATTCTTCTTATATCAATCGTTTCTACAATACTTGGCGATGGAATCCTTGTTGGACTTATATGCTGCTTGCTCCACATATTAACCCAAAAGATTTACTATCTGCGTTTAATCGGCAAGTCAAAACGTACTTAGACACAGACCTCCAACCTATCACTACTTTTACGGCTCAATCTCTAACAGCTATTCATTTATATTCCAATTTGGACTATGAAATGGACACAAATGGCAACATCACTTACATCTATATTTTCAATGTGATTGCTGTTTTTATTCTCATTATTGCTGGTATCAATTTTATGAATCTTTCTACCGCCAAATCGTCTATTCGAGCAAAAGAGGTAGTAGTACGTAAGGTTTTAGGAGCAAGTAGGCGAGAATTAGTAATACAGTTTTTATTTGAATCTATTGTATTTAGTATTTTTTCAATATTTATAGCATTTATATTAATAGAAACCTTTACACCCTACCTCACAGATTTATCAGGAAAACCACTGCCTGAAGGATTCGTACATGGCAAAGAAATGATTATGTCTATCATTCTGTCGGGCTTATTGGTAGGTTTGGTGGCAGGCATTTACCCTGCCTATTGCTTAGCAGCTTACAACCCTATGGCGGTATTCAGAGGCAGGTTGCAACTCAATTACGGTGGCAAATGGTTTCGCCGTATTGCCGTTATGGTGCAATTTGTTATTGCAGGTATTTTATTGATTACCACCTTAGTAAGTCAAGAACAGTTGGACTATATGAAAAACAGTCGGTTGGGTTTCGACAAAGAAAAAATCTTAGTTTTATCCGTAGCCCAAGAAGATATAATCATTGAAAATTACAAAAATTTTAAAAGGTCTTTACTCTCTAATCCAATGATAGCCTCCGTAACTTCTATGGAATTAGTTTTGGGTGCAGGACACCAAACACACCGTTTTCAGTCCGAGAATTCGCCTACGCCCTTGTATTATCCTTCGCTGCGTGTACGGCATGATTTTATCAAAACCTTTAATATAGAGCTGTTGGCAGGCAGAGATTTTAGTGAATTGCCACAAATAGAACAAAAAAATTATGTGGTAAGAGATAGCAGTACAAAGTCTAAAAAAAATGACGAAACAGCTTCAGTCATCATTAATGAGGCAATGTTAAAGCATTTGGGCTATAAAACGCCACAAGAGGCATTGGGTAAACAATTAAAATCTCCTTCGGGACAAGAAAAAATTATAGGTGTTGTCAAAAATTTTCACGTAGCTTCTTTGCACACAGACGTTATGCCTTTTGTGTTAGATATGCCTAATAATTATTACGAAGAATTGATGTCGACTAAGTACATAGCCGTAAAAATTAGTAGCAATAATGAAGAAAAAGTTAAAAGTTTTATAGAAGAAACATGGAAAAAATACACACCTGCACCCTTAGAAATTTCTTTGTTAAATGATAATTTGAATAGCCAGTACCACCAAGAAGAAAAACTATCAGAAATAGCTCAATTTTTTTCTTTGATAGCTATTTTTATTGCGTGTATGGGGCTTTTTGGCTTGTCGTCTTTTGTGATAGAAAACCGTTATCATGAGATAGGTATTAGAAAGGCGGTAGGGGCAAGTGTATTACAAATCGTCCTGTTACTTTCTCAAAACTTTGTGGTAACAGTGCTGTTCAGTTGGCTGATAGCCTCTTTGATGGGCTATGTTGGCATGAATTTATGGTTAAGAGAATTTTCGTTCCACATCAATATTTCCATTGTGCCTTTTTTGGCTACAGCATTTATCATGCTTGGCGTAACAGTGCTTACGATTAGCTATCAAACTATTAAAGCTGCCCTGAAAAATCCTGTGGAAATTATACGCAAAAAATAGCAAAATAATACTCTTTATTTAGGCATTTTTTGTAACTTGCTACTATCCTTTTAGCTTGCTTACAGATGACAAGACTCTTTCAGTTTGGCACGTCTTCACATACAGTTAGTCGTATTCGTTTAGCCGAAGAATTGGAGGCTGCCTCATCCAAATTTCATATCATAGGTTCTTGGATAGGAGTTATTTTTGACCCTATTTTTGGCATCACAGACTATTTGAATATTCCTCATGCGTGGCAAAATGTATTTGTGATTAGATGTAGCATAGCTATTATTATAGCTATGGCTATTTTTTTTAAGAAAAAGTACAATTATTCGGCTGCCTATTTGGGTATTTTAACCATGACCCTTATCTCTTTGCAAAATGCCTACACCTACAGTTTAATAGACATCGACCACTTTTTAGGGCATAGCTTGAACTACATGGCGTTGTTTATTGGGGCAGGAATGTTTGCTTTATGGCAATGGTATTACACAACAAGTATCATGGCAGTTTCTGCCATAGCCACTATCTATTTTTTCACAGTAAACCCACAACTACCTGTACAACAGGCATTGATACAAGGAGGTTTGCTACTCTCTACTGTGGCAATTTTAACGATTATACTTATTCAAACTCGTTATAGTTTAACTGTACAGACCTTAGCAGCAAAGCTGGCATTAGAAGAAGCTAATACGGCTTTGAACGAAAAAAATGAAATTATTGAAAGTAAAAATAAAAACATCTTAGATAGTATTCGGTATGCCCAACGCATTCAGAATGCAATGTTGCCTACACCCGAAGAAATTAAAGCACATTTTCCTGAAAATTTCATCTTGTTTAAACCCAAAGATATTGTTAGTGGAGATTTTTATTGGTTTGGCGAGGTACACGGTAAAGCTATTATTGCGGCGGTAGATTGTACGGGGCATGGTGTACCGGGTGCATTTATGAGCATGATTGGTTGCGAAATTTTGAATGAAATTGTAAATGTTTGGGAAATAACAGCAAGCCACGAAATTTTAGCTCAAATGCACATCGGCATTAAAAAAGCATTGAAACAAGACGAAACCAATAATAAGGACGGAATGGATTTGGCTTTGTGTGTAGTGGACAAAGAAGCCAAACAGCTACAATTTTCTGGGGCAATGAACCCGTTGGTGTATATTCAAAATCAAACATTGATAGAAATAAAAGGTGACAAAATGGGAATTGGCGGTGCAGATGTACGTGAAAGAGTTTTTACGCCTCACACCATTGATATAAGTAGCCCAACGACATTTTACTTATTTTCAGATGGTTATGAAGACCAATTTGGTGGAGAAAATAACACAAAGTTTAAACGCAAAAATCTAAAAGAATTGTTACTTTCTATTCACCAACAAAGTATGGACGCACAACAATTTACCTTAGAAAATACCATTACGCAGTGGCGAGGCACGCAAAAGCAAATAGATGATATTTTGATAATTGGCGTAAGTTTATCAGTAAACAGTTATCAGTAAACAGTTAGCAATTAACAGCTATCTTTTTACTTTAGGATTTTTAGTTTTTAAAGTAAAAATTAGTACCTGATAACTGCTTACTGCTAACTGTTCACTGCTAACTGTTTACTGATAACTGATAATTTTACGGTAAATGGTCTTGTTGTTGATATGAATATTCAAAAAATAAATGCCAATAGGCAAAGGTTTATTAGTAACTTTAAGGTTAATTATTTCACTATCAACTAATTGATTATCAGCTTGATAGTGTATTTTCCCTGTAACGTCTGTAAGTTGGTAACTGAATGTAGCTTGTTGTAATTCGGCAGGAAATTGACAAAAAACACTATTGTCTGACGATACAATAGTTGGATAAATATTGGTTTGCTTACTTAATTCTTCATCAACCCCCAAAATATTCATAGCTCGTCTAAACGTAGGAATACCGTACCCAAGTTGCGTGTTAGGGCTGTTAAAACGTGAACCTGCTCGGCGAATAGCCTGTAAAACTTGTATATTGGTCATTAGCGGGTTGGCTTGCCAGATTCCCGCCGCCAAACTTGCTACCAAAGGGGCAGCGTAAGACGTACCACTACCCGCAGACACATTGCCGTTTACGGTCAAATAAAACGTAGCCAAACCCATAGCTGCTGCGTCTGGTTTCACTCTATTGTCTTCTGTATAACCTTGCAAACTCAAAGAAACGTATTCTTCGGCAGCATTTACCGCCCCTACACTCACGATAGAATCTGCATCTGCGGGCATTCTCATTTTTGTCCAAAAGGGTTCGGGAGAATAAAAATTGCCCATGCTACTCACGATTAACATACCTGTACGGGCTGCACAAGTGGCTGCTTGCGAAATCAAAGAGGTTCTGCCGTTCAAATCTTTTTGGGTATAATTCAAATTGTTGAGGTCAAAGGTATTGTAACCCAAAGAACTATTGATGATGTCCACACCCAAACTGTCGGCTCTTTCGGCAGCTACCAACCAAAATGCCTCTTCTATGGGATTTTCTTGATTTACATCTTCCGTTACAAACAAGTAGTAAGTTGCATCAAAAGCACCGCCAATAAATTGGTTAGGCACATAGCCCGCCATTACAGATAGCACCTCGCTACCATGCGAGTCGTCTTGAAACACAAAGTTGTTGCCTCTTGCAAAATTATAACCTCCAGCAATGTTCATGCGAGAATAAGCTGCTGCTTTAATGTTATTGACATTCGTGAAGCCACCATCAAAAACGGCAATGGTCATGCCTTTGCCCGTAAAGTTTTGGCTGTGCATTTCGTTAATGCCTAACATGGTGTTTTGGGTAGTTGTATTGCCATAATTCAAGACTGGCGAGCCTAAATTAGTGGCTGGCAAAGAAAAACTTTGAGCAGGAGCTACATCACTAATAGAAGTACGGTTAGACAACAAACGGCTGCCTTGCACAAAATTCAGTTGGCTGATTTGTGAAAAAGCTGCATCTGTAGCTTGCACTACTGCCCCATTGAGCCAACGAGAAGTATAAAAGACTTTTCCGCCTGCATTCCTAATACTTGTTAAGTAGGTAGGCGTAATAGGTAAGTCCATAGCACTTAGGTTAATTTTTTGTTTGGTGCGTCTATCTATAGACTTTTGCGATAAAAATTCTTGCGGTTTTTGTAGGCTAAATGGCGTACCGTTTTTGTCTTTGAAACTAACAAATCTTATCGTTTGTTGTGCAAAAAGCAAAGAACAATACACCACTAACAGACTGGTTAAAAGTATTTTTTTGCGTACCATGCTTGTATTGAGTTGAGGAGTTACTAATTTACTAAGTAATAATTGACAAATTACAATAACAATCAAAGAAAAGGATAGTTTTAACTAAAATTAAGTGATTAATATAAATTCAAGTACCTATGAATTACGATTTACTACGAGAGGTCATAGATAAATTAGCTGATTATGAAGCCAATAACCCTCATTCGCCAAGCACTTTGGAAAGTTTTGTGCAGTGGCTCAACCAAGAAAAATTGAAAAACAATAGTATAACGCAGCCACCCAAAAATATGTCTATTGCTATACCTACGGCACATATAGAAGGAGAAATTAGCCGTTTAGTGGCTATGCTATACCGTTATGCCAAAGTGTATATGAAGAAAGCTATTGACAATTCGCCATTGCAGACTATAGACGAATTTGGTTATTTGGCAGGTTTGATGCGTGAAAATGGTATGAGCAAAATGAATTTGATAGAAAGAAATGTGCATGAAAAAACAACAGGCATGGAAATTATCAAAAGGTTATTGAAAGAAAGTTTGATTTCACAAGAAAGTAGTGTAGAAGACAAACGTAGTAAGTTACTGTTTATTACGCCGCAAGGACAAACGGCTTTTTTGGGTGTTTTGCAACAGATGTTTCAGGCAGGAAGTATCATCAATGGTAATTTGACGGCAGACGAAAAAATTGTTTTGTGGCAGTTATTACACAAATTGGAGCAGTTTCACCAACCTATTTTCTTGTATGAAAAAGAAAAAAGTTTAGATGATATTTTTTTGTATTGGAAAAATACAAAAAAATAAAAGAAGTCATCTGTTGAAAAGATGACTTCTTAAGTAGTGTCAAATTTGGGTGTTAGTTCGTAGGTTTGTCAGGAAGAGGCTGTGAAGCAAAGAAATCCGTGTAGAACCTCTTGCCGTAGTCGTCTAACAATTCAACAATTCTTTCTCTACTTTTAGACTTGATAATTAAACCTGCGTGCCATTTTCTGGTCATTCTCCACCACACTTCTTTGTCGCTATATGCCGAAGTATCTGGATTCTCTTGTTTTGCCAATGAAATCAAGATACCCGAGTATTCTTTTTTCACTTTTGGCAATTCATACTTTTCGCCTTTTCTTAATGCCTCTATCTTCGCCCACTCTACCCACAAGTTAATGCCACTTGAGGCTTCTACTAATTCCACAATATTAGCACCGCCAACCCTTGCAGAAGTTTCTAAGAAATAGAGTTTGCCGTCTTTGTGTGAACGGATAAACTCTGTATGCGAAGCACCATGTTTCAAGCCAAATGCCTTTAAGACTTTTTCGTTCATGTCTAATAATAGTTGCTCCTCTTCAGAACCATACTCTACATTGATAGAACGGAAAACCCTGCCCTCATGCGCCACTTCCATAGGTGGGTTCAGGTACTTATGCGCCCTTGCAAATACCACTTTGCCGTCCACCGTCAAGGCATCAACGTGGTACACATCACCGGGTTCAAACTTTTCTAATACATAGAAAGACTGTTCATCTCCTAATTGGTCTAATGCACGCCAAAGTTCTTCTTCATTGTGTAACTTCTTGATACCCAAAGCCGAAGCCTTAGAACGAGGCTTAATCAACCAAGGCGGAGATACTTTTTTACAGTATTCACTAATTTTTTTGTGGTTGAACACCCCAATAAATTCAGGAACAGCAATGCCCGCATCTTGGGCTTCTATACGCATAGCCAACTTATCTCTGAAATAGTGTGAACGAGTTTTGCCCATGCCCGGTACTCTTAGGTGTTCACGTATAGTAGCAGCTTTTTCTACATCATAATCATCTAATGCAACTACCCTGTCTATGTTTTCGCTGCGAGCTATGTAGCTTACTCCTTTGATAACATCGTCCATGTTCCAGTCGTCATTCTCGTCCGCCACGTAGAAAATATCGTCGATACTTTCACGAGGCCATTCTTCTTTTTCTAACTTTTTGGCTGTAATCAATAAGACTTTATGCCCTAATGCCTTGACTGCACGCATAAAATCACTGCCTTTATAGTAGCACGTTACGCACAGAAAAGTGAGGGGTTGGGTAGCTTCTGCCATTGAGTTGGGGGTTTCTTTTGCTTTCTTTGCCATAAATTGAGTTTGATATTGAAATATATTTAGTCAAGATTGAAAATGATTTACAAAAAAGCAATAGCTATTCTATTTTTTTTTCATTTCTTGAACTATTCTAAAAATTTCAGCAATCTGAATAAGAGATACCACACATACTTTTGTAGAGGGGCAGGTGTATGGTCGTAGAAATAACGTCTTTTTTCTAACCACCATGTTTCTACTGGTCTTTTTGTTAAATCTATACTAATGCCCTCTTTTTTACATATATCCAATACACTACGCATCCACTTTCCTTTATAGACAGCCGTACAAAAGTAGGTATAAACATAGTTTCCTTTTTCTAAAGGCTCTCCTGCCTCGTCTATATACACACTTAGAAAAGGTTGTGGTAAAGCATTAGACCTTTGTGTGCCTTCAGTTTCAAAAGCCCAAATATTTTCGGTAGGATTAACTAATTGTAATAGCACACCTTTATCCCAAATAGCTGCTTGGCAAGATACTCTATAAGGAGAATATGGCTTTAGAAGTCCTACTTCAGTATAATCCTTATAACTTTCATTAGGCGGAGGTGAAGGGAAAACTCTTAGTACCCCTGCATTTTCTTGTTTGACAATGTCTAAATAATGGAGAATTTTTTGCGTATTGGCGGGTTTCAACAAAAAGAAATCATCTTGTAAAAACAAGACATATTTTTGTGGAATTTGTTGTAAGGCAAACTGAAGGCGGTACGACCACGCCAAACCCTTACCCGGGGTAATATCTATAAAACCTTCTTGTTGGGCTGGTTTTGTGTCTGTGCAAAAGTATTTCGGGAAAGGGCAGTCTGCCCAATACCTATTGAACAACGTAAAAAAAGGTTGCCATACATCTTCAAAAGCATCGCAAGACATGACAATTATAGCTAAGTCCATTGGATAAAATTTTAGCGTAAAATAACTTATTAGTAGAACAAATATAAAAATTATTGTGAGGGAAAAGATAGTTTTTTTGAAAACAGCCCTTCAAAAGACAAATAAAAGGTCAGAAATTAGGCAAAATATGTCCTTGTAAACCATTTGTAAACCTGTGTTTTTTGCAAATGATTGAATAGATAGGCATTTTTGCAATGTGTAATTGATATGTAAGATTTATGAAAAAACCAACTACTACTAGTAGTTGGTTTTTTTACTATTACAAACAGCTAAGAAATTACTTAACAAGAATCTCTATTGTATAACTACTATCTGTAGTAGTTGGTTCTGCACCTGCCACCCCAAACATTAAATGATAGGCTTGATTACCAATCCCTTTGATGAATAGTTTGCGGTTGTTAGTAGGTGGAGCTGGAGCTGTGGGAGCTTCCGTAGTACGTGGTTTATCTGTTTTTGGATTGGCGGGTTTTTTAGGTGGCGTTGTTACCAAACCATAATCGGACTTGCAAGAAATACAACCCTTTACATTAGGCACTACAGAAGTAAAATTATTTGCCCCTACCAAATAAGCATACATACTCATTTTGGTAGTGTCATTAGTTGGTTTCAAAATAATTTCTGCACTTTGGTGTGGCTGCAAATACACAGTATATAATACGTGATTGCCCCTAAAATACACTCTGGCTGCCTCTGGAAAACAAGCATTGGCAGAGTTATACCCCCAAGACAAATCAACTTTCTGCCCTGTGTTCAAATTTCCTTCTACATTAGTGCGAACTCCCCTCTCCGCTATGACCACATTTACATTTGGAGACCATTGTGCTTTAGCTTGCCAACAACAAACTAATAAGAATAAAAAAACAAATAATTTCTTTCTTTTCATGGTTTAGTAATTTATTTTTAAGTATCTATACAAAAATTTTATAGCATTTACTATACTTTACAACGAGGACTTAGGTTTCGCAAATCTGTAACCTGAGAAAGTTTTTTTATGAAATGACAAAATTTTGTTTGATTTTGTAAAATTATTTAGAAAATTGCTAATATTAGAAATTCGTTTACATTAATTACTCACTGTCAAATTGATAATAACTACCGATATGTTCCGTAAGACGATACTTGCTCTCTCTTTTGTATTTTGTGGACAGTTGGCACTTGCTCAATCTGCCCTATTAGATTCTGCGGCTCTCTCTAAAGAAAAATTATATAGTTCGTTAGAAGAGGCTCTCCGCAACCCTGAAAAAGTTTACCGACTTGATTTAGTTAAATTTGATACTGACGTATGGGGAGGTGACGGTTTAGAATCTTCTCCCAAATTATCAGCAGATATTGGTAAGTTAGTAAATTTACAAGAACTGTACCTAAGTGATAACCAATTAGAAAACTTGCCTGCCGAAGTTGCTAATTTAAAAAATCTGCAAATCCTGCACTTGTCTTCTAATCAACTACAAGCATTACCTACACAACTTACGCAATTAACTAACTTACAAGTATTGCATTTAGAAGGCAATCAATTAAGTAAATTACCTGCGGAAATTGGTAATTTGGTGAATTTAAAGAAATTAGACCTCGACCACAACCAATTAGTAGAACTTCCTGCCGAAATTGGCAAGTTGGTCAATTTAGAAGAATTAGACTTGAGTAGCAATGTATTGGTGTCTTTGCCCAACACATTTGGCGACCTCAAAAAACTCAAATCTTTGGAAATTTGGGACAACCAACTCAAACAATTACCTGCAAGTATGGCTACTTTGGTAAGTTTGGAAAAATTAGATGCCAATTCTAACCAGCTCAAAGGTGTACCTGCGGAAGTAGGAAGTTTGGTAAACCTCAAAACATTGAATATTAGTATCAATACCATTAACCGTTTACCTGCCGAAATTGGCAATATGGCAAAATTGGAATTGTTAGATGTGTCTTACAACCAATTAGAAGAATTACCTGCGGAAGTAGGCAAATTGTGGAATTTGAAAGAATTGGATTTGAGCAACAATAAACTCAAAGCATTACCAAAAGAAATAGGCGGTATGCAGAAATTAGAGGTATTGGATTTGAACGTAAATGCTATTGCCGTAATTCCTGCGGAAATTGGCAATTTGGCAAATATGAAAGACTTGGTTTTATGGGGGAATCAAATAGCTGCCTTACCTCCTACGATTGGTAATTTGAAAAATTTAGTAACTTTAGACTTGAATACCAATAAGTTACAGACCTTACCTGCCGAAATTGGAGGCTTGGAAAACGTGAGGGTATTTGTATTATGGGGAAATTTATTGACAAAATTGCCTGAAACCATTTGCAATTTGCCTAACGTACAAGCATTGGATTTGATGAATAATCAACTTACAACAATGCCTAAAAAATTGAGCAACCTTAAAAACTTGTTATTGTTGAACTTAGCTAAAAATAAATTTCAGAAAAAAGAAAAAGACAGAATTACTAGTGAGTTGAACGACAAAGAGGTAATTTTTGATTAGTCTTTTCATGGTTTTAAACATCAAAATAGTTAATCCGTAATAAAGTTTATTACGGATTTCTTATTTTTATACGCAAGCAACTAATTAAGTAAGTGGACATTATTAAAGTACATTCGCCTTTAGTGTCGTGCTATGAATTGTTATACGTAGTCTTCAAGAAGCTCTATAAAGATGACATCTTTCTAAAAGATGTCATCTTTATAGAGCTTCTTGAAGACAATCAAACTTATTTCTTTGAAAAAAATTA
>CANGYA010000117.1 GCA_947457925.1 Cytophagales bacterium
TCATCAGCAAAACGGATAATTGCTGTATTTTTAGCTTTGGTAATGGTACTTTCGGCTATATCATCAATCTTTTGCACCAAAATATCCATAGCAAGGATTTTTTCGTGGTGGTGGTGTGTATGTCCGCCTTTATGGTCGTGGTCGTGATGCTCGTGTGTGTGCTTGTGGTCATGGTCGTGATGATGTTCATGTCCATGATGATGGTGTTCATGCACACTAAGTTGATATTCTTGTTCATTCAGTTCGTACACCGCAGCAGCCTCAAAAGGCAATTCTTCCGCCAAAAATTCAGGATTAATTTCCGCCTTTTTCTCCAAATCAAAAGCATGAATATTCATCAATTCTTTAATGTCCACATCACAGTTTTGTGTGCGAATAACTTTAGCTATGCGGTTAATCCCTTTGATACGTTGCTCTAAACTCTCTAATTCTTTTGGGCTTACCAAGTCCGTTTTATTCAGCAAAATCACATCTGCAAAAGCCACTTGTTTTTTACATTCATCACTACTATCTATATGTAGCAAAATGTGTTTGGCATCTACCACTGTAATAATGCCGTCTATGTTATACAAATCTCGGAGGTCGTCATCTACAAAGAAAGTTTGGGCTACGGGTGCAGGATTTGCCATGCCCGTAGTTTCTATAAGTATGTAGTCCAACTTATCTTTTCTTTTGGTCAAATTGCTTAGAATACGAATAAGGTCGCCACGCACCGTACAGCAAATACAGCCGTTGTTCATCTCAAAAATCTCCTCGTCTGCCCCAATTACCAATTCATTGTCCACCCCAATTTCACCAAATTCATTTTCGATAACAGCTATTTTTAAGCCATGTTGTTCTGTCAAAATACGGTTGAGTAGTGTGGTTTTTCCTGCTCCCAAAAAACCAGTAAGAACAGTTACGGGAATACGGTTTGTCATAATTATAAAAGAGTTATGTTTTAAATATAAATGGTAGGGAGTAAAATCCCCTTGCTACAGCCATAGTTAATGTTAGTTGCGTAGTATTCATTTAGCCCCACCCACACCCTTCCAACTTAGTTACTCCCCACAGGGAGGGGAACTTGATTATCTGAAAGTTGTAAACTCCCCTCCCTGCGGGGAGGGGTCGGGGGTGGGGCATTTAAAGTTACCACGCAACTTACGTTAGTTATACAATACAAAAACAAGTTCACACCGAGAAAGTTCGTTAGGAGTTTTCTAAATGCAATATAGTTGCAGAAAGATATTTTAGATTTTAACTATTTACCCCACAAACGTACTATTTCTAATACGGTTTATAGTGCTACACATTGTTTTTGTTGAAGACATTTTATGAAAAAGTAAGTTTTTTAGTTAAATTAAATGCAATTTTGTTGCACATAATTCATAAAATTGATTTTATTTCATAAATAAACGTAATTACCATTTAAAATACATTTTTTATGTATTAAAACCTCTAATAGATATTAAAAAACTCTAATAAATATTAAATTTTACCCTAATTTTGCTATGATGTTTGTTTATTCGATAAATAAATTTAACTTTGTTCTATGTAATTTTTAGCAATAAAATCAACAAAAATAAATTTTATTGTCATCTTACATTATCTATCTATCATTTTTTATCAACCTATTTATCACTTACTTTTATGTTGAACAAAGCTCTAAGATTTTTTGCTTTGGCTGGTGTTACATTTGTTAGCACCCAAGTTTTTGCCCAACAAATTCCATTCAGACACCTTGAAGGTGCTACCAAAGATGCCATTACATTTGGTGAAATTGACCCTAAATTCAACGCCTCTGCAAAACAATCTGGCGAATTTCTCCGCTCAGTACTTAAACTTCGCCAAGAAGACGTACTTAAATCAGCTAAAATAGAAACAGACGAGTTAGGTTTTACCCACGAAACTTATGAACAATTTTACAAAGGAATTAGAGTAGAGTACGGCAATTACAGTACTCACGCCTTAAGTGGTTCTATTCGCACTATTCATGGCGAATTTCATAAAATAGAGGACTTAAACATTGTCCCTTCATTATCAGAAGAAACAGCTTTAAACTTTGCTACAAAGTTTACAAGAGCCTCTAAATTTATGTGGGAAGACGCAGGCGAAGAAGCCTTGTTAAAAGAAACTACAGGCGACAAAAATGCTACTTTCAAGCCTAAAGGCGAATTAGTAGTGATTCAAAATTACGCTAAAAACAACGGTTCTTATTCATTAGCCTATAAATTTGATGTATATGCACAAGAGCCTGTAAGCCGTGATTATATCTATGTAGATGCTCACACAGGCGAAATTGTCCATAAAAATGCCATTATCAAACACGCCAATTCAACAGGTACTTTTGCTACTCGTTACAGTGGTTCAAGAACTGCTACTACAGATTCTTTCAATGGTTCTTACCGTTTGAGAGGTACAACGGTTACAGGTTCTTCTATTGAAACTTATAACATGAAAAAAGGCACGAATTACAGTGCAGCCGTTGATTTTACAGACGTGGACAACAACTGGACAAGTGCAGAATTTAACAATACCAACAAAGATAATGCTGCCTTAGACGCACACTGGGGGGCTCACCAAGTACACGCATACTGGAAAAACGTACATAACCGTAACAGTTATGACAACGCAGGTGCAGCTATCAAAAGTTATGTTCACTACAGTTCTGCTTACGACAATGCGTATTGGGACGGTTTGAGAATGACTTACGGAGATGGTAGTGGTACTTACTTTGATGCTTTGACTTCATTAGACGTTTGTGCTCACGAAATTGGTCACGCAGTTTGCGAAAAAACTTCTAATTTGGCTTACCAAAGAGAATCTGGTGCCTTGAATGAAGGTTTCTCTGATATTTGGGGTGCTTGTATCGAGGCGTATGCTAAGAACGGCAACGTAGCTAATGCAGCTACTTGGTTGATTGGTGAAGACATAGAAAGACGTAGTGGTCATGCTGCTTTACGTTCTATGAGCAACCCTAATGCAGAAGGACAACCTGATACTTACGGTGGTACTTATTGGAAAACTCCTAACTGTGGTACTCCTACACAAAGTAATGACTATTGTGGCGTACACACAAACAGTGGTGTATTGAACTATTGGTTCTACTTATTAACAGTAGGGGGTTCTGGAACAAACGACATTGGTAGTGCTTTCTCTGTAACAGGTTTAGGTCTTGACAAAGCAGCTAAAATTGCTTTCCGTACAGAAGCTACTTATCTAACTTCTAGTGCTACCTTTGCTACTGCTCGTACAGGTGCTATCCAAGCTGCAAAAGATTTGTATGGTGCAGGTTCTGCCGAAGAAATTGCAGTAACTAACGCATGGTATGCGGTAGGTGTAGGTGCAGCTTACGGTGGTGGTGGTACAACTCCTCCTACAACATCTTATTGTGCATCTAAAGGTAACAGCGTAGCAGACGAATGGATTGGTACTGTAAAATTAGCAAAAGGCACAACTACTATTTTCAGTAATGTATCTGGTGCAAATGCAGGTTATGGTAACTTTACAGCTACGGCTTATGGTGTTGCAAAAGGTAGTGCTTATACTTTAACAGTAACAAAAGCATGGAAAGCAACACAGTACAATGAGGGTGTAGCCGTTTGGATTGACTATAACAGAGATGGCGACTTCTTAGACGCAGGCGAGGCTATTGGTTCTTTTACAGCTTCTAAAACTAACCCAATCACTGCCACATTTACAGTTCCAACTACAGCAGCAACTGGTAACACTCGTATGCGTGTAGCTATGAAATACAATGGTGTACCTACTTCTTGTGAAACATTCTCTTATGGTGAAGTAGAAGATTACACATTGAATCTTGGTGGTGCAGCAGCAAGAGCAGAAGAAAATACAGTAGCAGAAACAGCAAAAGCAGACAATCCATTTACTTACAACATCTATCCTAATCCAACAAATGACGTATTGAACGTAAGTTTCGAAGATGTAGCTGAAAATGCCAACGTAAGAATTGTAAACTTAGCAGGTATTGAAGTATATAACCGCAATGTAACAAGTACAGATAGACTTTTCAAAGTTGATGTATCTCAATTTACACAAGGTATGTATATCATCACTGTAACAGATAAAACTCGTACTTCTACACAGAAGTTCATCAAACAATAATAGTTCACATACAACCTTACAAGAAATTGTAAGGTTGTATGAATTAACAAACTAAGTTTTTTCATAGAATAATGATTAAATGTTAAATAAGGTTTTAGGAAAGGAATAGTCTGTTGGGCTATTCCTTTTTTGTTTTAAATGATTTCATACCAATCACTTCAATCGCATAGGTATAATACCAATTTATAGATAAAATACAGTTCAAAGATGTCATCTTTTTAAAAGTGTAAAACATTACAAGTTTACTGTTTTTTACAAAAGATGACATCTTTACGCATTGAACTATCTACTAATTGTAATTGGCATAAAGTAAAAATTTAGAGAGGAAGCCCACAAAAACATTTAGGAAAGTAATAGTAATCAAAAAAATTCCTATCTTGCAGCCCAAAATTTAAGTACATTGTACTTACGACTGAATAACCCTATCATTTTGAGTTTACGAGATAACTGCACATACGAATATGCCAAGTTTAAAAGAAGTCCGCAATAGAATTGTATCGGTGAGTTCTACCCAACAAATCACCAAAGCTATGAAGATGGTGGCAGCAGCCAAGTTGCGTAGAGCCCAAGAACGCAGTGTTCAAATGCGTCCTTATTCTCAAAAATTAAGTGAAATTCTAAAAAATATATTGTCTAATAACCCAGAAGCTGCAACCAGCGAATATTTGGTAGAACGTAGCCCCGAAAAAGTGCTTATCGTATTAGTTACTTCGGACAGAGGCTTGTGTGGTAGTTTCAATGCCAATATTATTAAGGCAGCTGTAAACCTTGCCAAAGAAAAGTATGGCAAGCAATTAGATGCGAAGAACGTAACTTTTATGTGTATTGGTAAAAAAGGACGTGATTTCTTCGAAAAACGTGGCTATAAAATAGACGGAGAGTATGCAGAAATCTTTACAAAATTGAACTTTGACAATGTGAAGTTGGCAGCAGAGAAAGTAATGGCAGCCTTCAAAGCCAAAGAATATGATGTAGTAGAGGTTATCTACAACGAATTTAAAAACGTAGCTACACAAATCGTAAGAACAGAACAGTTTTTACCGATTGTTTTGAATACAGAAAATACAGAAAGTAAAATCAATATTGCCAAAAAAGCAGAAACAACAGATTATACTTTTGAACCTAACCAAGAAGAAATTGTAGCAAGTCTATTGCCTAAAACCTTGAAAGTTCAGTTCTACAAAGCCTTATTAGAATCTAATGCGTCTGAACATGGTGCCAGAATGAGTGCTATGGACAAAGCAACAGAAAATGCAGGCGAATTATTGAAAGAATTGAAATTGACTTATAACCGTACTCGTCAGGCATTCATCACGAAAGAAATCTTAGAGATTGTTGGTGGTGCAGAGGCTTTGGCAAGTGGCGTATAATTTTAAACATAAAAACTATTGTTTTATTTTCAAAGACACCTTTTTATTTTAATTAGGTGTCTTTTTTTGTATAAAGGCTAAAACCTTATAGTTTGGCTTAAAAATAATATTAAACAAAGCCCTATTTTTTAAGTTTTGTTCTTACAATCTGACCAAAAGATAACATCTTTACAAACTACTTTGGCAGGTACTTTAATATACACTCAACAATGAATACAAAGCAGTTTATACCTATAGCTAAAAAATTAGCTGACTTATCGAACTTCAAATACAAGAATTTTGCATTAAATGACGAGTATCAAAACAAATTAGAGTTTGGGAATAATTATCAGGGCTTTATTGAAGCACTCAATGCCAAATGCGAAAAGATACAATTAGCACTGATGCGTCATGCTGTTGCGAAGGAAAAGTTTGAAGACCTTTTAGATGCCTTAGAAGCCCCATTTCTGACCTTTGTGAATCTCCAAGGTAATTTACTACCAATTATCTTTTTCAAGGAGGGCGGAGAAACACAAGTATATGTATTCAACGAACACGGCTACGTAGATGAAATAGACGAAGGTTATGAATACCAACGATGGTTGGAGCAGGTATATGCAGAAAACGAGAAAATTACTTATGTATTACCTTTTCCACTTACATCTTTAGTTTCTGATGAAGAGGAGAAAGATATTTCACCTGTAGCACGTCTTTTCAAATTGTTTGCAAATGAAAAGAAAGACATTTTTTATATTTATTTCTATGCTCTTATCATTGCCGTTGTCAATTTGTCTTTGCCTTTGGGTATTCAGTCCATTTTGCAGTTGGTTTCGGGGGGCGTAATTTTCAACTCCATTGTCATTCTGATTAGCTTTGTGATTTTGGGCGTATTAGTTGGTGGGGCTTTACAAGTAATGCAGTTGTCTATAGTAGAAGTTTTACAACGGCGTTTATTTACCAAAGCAGCCTTTGAGTTTAGCTACCGTTTGCCACGTATTCGCAAAGAGGCTTTGTTGCACCACTACGCACCCGAATTGATGAACCGTTTTTTTGAAGTCGTTACACTGCAAAAAGGGCTTCCTAAGTTGTTGATAGACTTGGCAGGTGCTATTCTCCAAATTTTATTTGGTATGGTCTTGCTGTCTTTCTATCACCCGTTTTTTGTCTTTTTTGGGATTACGGTTATTGCTATTCTAATAACCATTTTCTACTTTACAGGTGCTTCTGCCCTTCGTTCTCAACAAGTTGTTTCTAAATACAAGTTCAAAGTGGCTTTTTGGCTGCAAGAATTGGCTCGTACCATCACTTCTTTTAAATTGGCAGGCTACACAGAACTGCCCAACAGCAAAACCGAAACTTTGGTAAGTAGCTATTTGTACTACCGCAAAAAACATTTTAGCGTATTAATGACACAATTTTTAAATATTGTGGCTTTCAAAACCCTTATTACAGGTGGTTTATTGATTATTGGTAGCAATTTGGTCATTGACCGCCAAATTACGTTGGGGCAATTCGTAGCTGCTGAAATCGTGATTATCTTGATATTAGGGGCTGTAGAAAAAATTGTATTGAGTATGAGTACCGTTTACGATATGTTGGTGGCAGTAGATAAATTAGGACATATTACAGATATGCCTTTGGAAAGACGTGGCGGTGTGTATTTGCCTCACGAAACTAACAAAGGTATGCAAATCACGATGAAAGGGCTGTCTTACCAATATCCTGACTCTAATATTTATGTTTTGCAAGACATCAATTTGGAGATACAAGCAAGTGAAAGAATCTGTTTGGCAGGTTACAGTGGTTCGGGTAAAAATACATTGGTAAAAATTCTTTCGGGTATTTTACATGGTTATCAGGGTAGTGTTGCTATTAATGGCTTGCCTTTGCGAGATATTAATTTGGTTTCTTTGCACAATGCCATTGCCAAAAACGTATCTATGGAAGAATTGTTTGATGGTACTATATTAGAAAATATCACGATGGGCAGACCGTCTATTACGTATGAAGATGTGTTATGGGCAATTGAAAATTTGGGTTTGTCGGAGGCTATCAACAGTATGCCAGACGGTTTGGGAACACATATTTCTTCGGGAGGCTTAAACTTGTCTAGCAGTACAAATATTAAAGTGATTTTGGCAAGATGTATTGCCGAAAGACCTCAAATCTTGATTCTAAATGACTTTTTGCACGACCTCAACAAAGAAGAAAGGCAACGTATCATTAAGTTTATTTTAGACAAAAACAATCCTTGGACAATGATTAGTGTATCTAACGAACCATTGATTTTGCAAGGTTGCGACAGAATTGTATTGATGAACAAAGGGCGTATGATAGAACAAGGCACTTACCAAACTCTATTGGGCAACCCTGTGTTCCAACAAGTCGTGGCTGATGACGATATTGGTACAAAACAAGTGTAAAACAGTACATTGTTGGTATTGTCTAAAAGCTATAAGGTTGTCAACACCTTATAGCTTTTTTATTAACAAGCCATTCACAAATTTTAAAGTAGATTAGCATTTTAAACTTTGTGAATACCTAATTTAAAACCTACTTTTGTAATGGTCATACACCTCTAATAAATATGAAAACTACAAAAAATATGGCAGTGGCTTTAATAGCTATTGTTTTTGGTATGTTATTGAATTTCAATGTTTTTGCTCAAAAAGATGCTACTTATGGTGCAAAAATTACTGAACAAGGTGCTACTGAAGCAACGCAGCTAACAGGCATGATGAAAGACAAAAAAACTTTGACTGTAAAGTTGAAAGGAAAAATCATTCAGACTTGTAAGAAAAAAGGTTGTTGGATGGAAATGGACTTGGGCAATGGGCAAAAAATGAGAGTAAAATTCAAAGATTATGAATTTTTTGTGCCAAAAGACGAGTCTGCACACGGCAAAGTAGCTGTTATAGAAGGCATAGCTACCAAAGAAACTACAGACGTGGCTACTTTGAAACACTACGCACAAGACGCAGGCAAAAGCAAAGCCGAAATAGAAAAAATTACACAACCTAAAGAAGAACTAACTTTTGAAGCCTCTGGCGTGATTATCAAAGACATGAAATAGTTTTTAATGACCTCACCCCAACCCCTCTCCAAATGGAGAGGGGCTTTTTTGACCTTTTAAAGTAAAAATGGACGTAAAAACTCTCCTCTCCATTTGGAGAGGGGTTGGGGGTGAGGTTAATAACTTACTGATAATTCCCCTTTTACCAAGACCACAGCCTGCCCTTGTAAATCTGCCCGTTGGGTGCGTGGGTGCAAAATAATTTTCAGTTCACCTGTTCTTTGTGAGGCTTGCAAAGCATAAAATTCGTTGCGTTGCCACTCCCTTGCCCAAAAACTGGCAATGACCGTATGCGTAGCTGCCGACAAAGCATCTTCGTTTATCCCAATCCAAGGGCAAAAACAACGAGAAATAAAGTCATAAGGTTTACTTTCCGCAGCCGTAGTTACAGCCACTCTGTTAATTCCCCAATCTGTATGTGTTTTAAGTGCCTCAAAATCAGGCTGTAAACTTTTCAGCTCGTCTTCGTCAGCTACACTTATTATCATTGCATTGCGTTTTGGGGCATACACCGCACCTCTGTAGTCTTTCATACCTAACAAAGACAACAGTGTAGCAGGCGGATTTGCCTCTACGATAGTGTCCGAAGGAAAATTGAGTTGTAACCAATTTGTATTTGGAAGGCGTTGTGCCGTAATATCACCACTCAGCGTTTTGAATGTAATCGTATTGGCTGACAGTTGGCACTCTTGAAACAGCACCGCCGCCGCCGCCAACGTAGCATGACCACACATTTTGACTTCGTGGGTTGCCATGAACCAACGCAGCGAAAATACAGTGGCTTCTTGCAAATTGGTATGGTCTAAAGGACAAATAAAAGAAGTTTCGGGGGTAGCCGTTTCATTGGCTATTTGTGTGTATAACTTTTCTTGCTCAAAAGGCGTGTGCAAGACGCACACCGCAGCAGGATTTCCACCAAAAGTCTTGTTGGTAAAAGCATTTACTTGGTAAAAAGGAATTTTCATTTTTATCTACATTTAACCGAAGCCCTTATCTTGCCCCAAAACTACGTAATATTTGTGTAAGACTTACACAAATAATGGGGTTTCTCTTTACTTGTATGCCCTAATCTCAAAAGATTTAGAAATTTTATACTTAGATAACTTACCCTTGTTGTTGGGTAGTTTGCAGAGGATTATTAATTTTTATAAGAATAGAGTTTATGAATAATCAGCTTTATTCTACAAAAAATATACTTTAAAGTAACTAAAATTGACCTTGCACCCTAAAGGGTACGGTACATTTTTATACTACACAACTTACATTAAATACTTATTTTTTAACTAAAAAAGCCCTACTATTTTTATAAATAGTAGGGCTGTAATCAACTAAACTAATTTTTGCGAAGCATCAAATCTCTCTAAGTAATCGGCTACTCGTCTTACAAAAGAGCCACCCAAAGCACCATCTACGATACGGTGGTCGTAAGAATGTGATAGGAACATCATGTGGCGAATACCTATCAAATCTCCTTGTGGTGTTTCGATAACCGCAGGTTTTTTCACAATAGCACCCAAAGACAAAATAGCTACTTGTGGCTGCATGATGATAGGCGTACCCATCACATTACCAAAAGAACCAATGTTAGAAACGGTGTACGTACCGTCTGACAACTCGTCTGGTTTCAATTTGTTTTCTCTGGCACGTTTCGCCAAATCATTTACTTTATGAGCCATGCCCAATAAGTTGAGTTGGTCGGCATTGCGAATAACAGGCACAATCAAGTTACCAGAAGGCAAAGCCACCGCCATACCCAAATTGATGTCTTTTTTCACAATGATTTTATCGCCATCAACAGATGAGTTAATCAAAGGGTAATCTTTCAAAGCACGAGCTACTGCATGTAAAAAGATAGGTGTAAAAGTTACGCTGATACCCTCTTTTTCTTTGATAGATTTTGCATTGGCATTTTTCCACTGCACAATATTTGTAACATCTGCCTCCACAAAAGACGTAACGTGAGGAGAAATTCGTTTAGAATCTACCATGCGTTGGGCTATCATCTTACGCATTCTGTCCATTTCTATAATATCTGCATTGCCAGAATACGAAACAGCAGGTTTTACGGCTTCTACAGTTGGTTCAGATTTTACTGTAATAGTCTGTGCAACAGGCTGTTGTACTACTACTTGCGGAGCAGCTACTTTGCCAGCTTTCTTGTCTTTTACGTAAGCTAAAATGTCTTGTTTGGTTACTCGTCCCTCTAAACCTGTCCCTTTCACAGTGTCCAATTCTTGCATAGAAATTCCTTCTTCTTTGGCAATGCTCATCACTAAAGGTGAGTAGAAACGGTTAGAGGCTGCGGGTTGGTTATTGGCAGCTACTACGGCAGGGGCAGAATTAGCTACTACGGGTTGTTGTGCAGGAGTTTCTGGGGCTGTTTTCGGGCTGGTAGCTGTAACTTCAGCACTGGTTTCTATGCGGGCTATAGGCTTACCTACTTGTACTACTTCGCCTGTTTGTGCCAAAATTTCTACTAATACGCCTGCGTGCAATGAAGGAATTTCTGTATCTACTTTGTCTGTAGCTACTTCCAACACTGCCTCGTCTTGCTCTATTTTGTCGCCGATTTTCTTCAACCAATTTAGAACAGTGCCTTCCATGACACTCTCACCCATTTTGGGCATTAACATTTCGACCAAAGCCATGTGATTGTTGAGATTTATTGGTAAATGATGTACTTAATATCTTATATAGGAACTCCGCAAGGGTTTAAAACCCTTGCGGAGTTTGAAACCAATTAACTTTTAGTATAGACAAGCAAAAATACGAAAATAGCCGTTGGGAAATGGTATTTGGGAGGAAAAAATTGCATGAACAAAATAAGCACTAACTTTTCATTAAGAATAGTTAGTGCTTTTAGGGGAATACTATCAATGATTTCAACAATCTAAACGTGCATAGCTCTATTTGCTGTTGCAGCTAAACAAGCCTCTTTCAATGCCTCTGTGTAAGTTGGGTGTGCGTGGGACATACGAGCTACGTCTTCGGCAGAAGCTCTGTACTCCATAGCTACCACTGCCTCTGCAATAATGTCCGCAGCCCTTGCACCAATGATATGTACGCCCAAAATCTCGTCTGTTGTGGCATCTGCCAAGACTTTCACCAAACCGTCAATGTCCATACTTGCTCTGGCACGTCCTAAGGCTTTGAACGGGAAAGAACCTGCTTTGTATTTGCGTCCACTTGCTTTGAGTTCTTCTTCTGTAAAACCTACCCCTGAAACCTCTGGCCAAGTATAAACTACATTCGGAATCAACAAATAATTGATGTGTGGTTTTTGTCCTGCTATTTGCTCTGCCACAAATACACCTTCTTCTTCGGCTTTATGTGCCAACATAGCTCCTTTTACCACATCTCCAATGGCATAAATGCCTTTTACATTCGTTTCCAAATGGTCGTTTACTTCTATTCTACCTTTTGCGTCCAATTTTACGCCTGCATTTTCCAAGCCCAAACCTTCTGTATAAGGCTTTCTGCCAATAGACAACAAACAATAGTCTGCCGTAAAGGTTTTTTCTTCTCCCACCTCATTCGTAGCTGTTACAATTACTTGGTCATTTTCTACTTTTGCACCCGTAACTTTGTGTTTAAAGTTAAAGGCAAAACCTAATTTAGACAAGGCTTTTTGTAATTCTTTGCCCATAGTTTTGTCCATAGTTGGGATTAAACCGTCTAAAAACTCGATGACAGTTACTTTTGTTCCCATACGACCATACACCGACCCCAACTCCATACCAATCACTCCACCACCAATGATAATCATACTTTTAGGTATTTCTGTCAAATTAAGGGCTTCAGTAGAAGTGATGATACGTTTTTTGTCATGAGGCACAGTAGGCAATACAATAGGTTTAGAGCCTGTAGCAATAATACTTTTGGCAGTTTCTATTTCTTGGGTAGTGCCGTCTTGTGCTGTAATCTTGATTTTATTGGCACTTACAAAAGAACCAACACCATGAAAAACATCTATTTTGTTTTTCTTCATCAAAAATTTCACACCATCACTGGTTTGTTTCACTACTTCATTTTTGCGGTTTATCATTTGAGCCAAATTCACTTTGACATCAGACACCTCAATACCATGTTCTTTGAACGTATGTGTGGCATTGTGGTAGTGTTCAGACGAGTCTAACAAGGCTTTAGAAGGAATACAGCCCACATTGAGGCAAGTACCGCCCAAAGTATTGTACTTTTCAATGATAGCTGTTTTCAAGCCTAATTGTGCTGCACGAATGGCTGCTACATAGCCCCCAGGGCCAGAGCCAATTACCGTTACATCATATCCCATTGTTGTATGAATTAATTAGTAAGTTTTGAATTAGAAAATTATCGGAGGTGCTACCGATAGGTTGTAGTAAGTAATTAATGTAAGTTGCGTAGTGCCTGTAGAACGGACTTTAGTCCGTTTTTAGCAATAAAAACGAGGAACTTTTCCTATAAAAATCAATTTTTTCATAAGAAGCACCCAAAAACGGACTAAAGTCCGTTCTACAGTTAGGCACTACGCAACTTACGTTAATTATAGATGTTACATTGTCCCCCTAATAACGCAATTTTTTAGCTTTTCATGCAATTTTTCGTGAAAATTTGTGGGAACAGCAAGAAATAAAGAAAAATGATTGTCTTTGAGGTACTAAAAAAGAGAATTTTTATGCTATCCAACTCTTAACAAATAAATTTTAAATAGCTATGAAACAAAAAAGCAACCCTTAACAGGGTTGCCTCTTTTACTCAACAATTAATCTTTTTAACCTACGATTCTTGCACGTCCATTGTTTTCACTTTTTTCTCCAATGTATCTAACCGTTTCATCATATCAGGTAGTTTACGGTAAGCTACATACATACGAATACTGTCGGCTTGTTCGTAGGCAGGAGAACCCAAAATAGTAATACCTTCTTTAGTGATATTCTTAGTTACCCCTGATTGTGCTAAAATGGTTGTTCTGTTCGCAATATTTAAGTGTCCTATAATACCCACTTGCCCAGCCACAATGCAATTTTCGCCCAGCGTAGAAGAACCCGAAATACCAGATTGTGCAGCCATGACCGTATTTTTACCAATACTTACATTGTGAGCAACTTGGATAAGGTTATCTATTTTCACACCATCTTCTATGATTGTAGAACCCATTGTCGCACAGTCTATAGTCGTATTTGCACCTATATCTACATTGTCCTTGACCACTACATTGCCCAACTGCGGAATAGTTTTGTACGTACCATCTGCTTGTGGTGCAAAACCAAAACCATCACTGCCTATCACCGCACCAGCTTGTAGGGTACAGTTGCGACCAATTTCGCTATTGGCATAGATTTTCACACCTGCATACAAAGTTGTATTATCACCTATCCTTACATTATCTCCCACATAGCATTGTGGGTAAATTTTTACATTATTACCTATTTTGGCATTATTACCAATATACGCAAATGCACCCACATACACTTGACTACCCAAAGTAGCAGATGTAGCCACAAAAGAAGGTTGTTCTATGCCTACTTTAGCAGCTTTTACGATTTTGGCGTACTCCTCTAACAAGATAGAAAAAGCCGTATAAGCATCTTCTACCACAATAAGTGTAGCTGTAATGGGTTGGCGTGGCTCAAAGGTTTTATTAACAATAACGGCACTTGCGGCGGTAGTATAAATGTAGTTTTCGTATTTGGGGTTAGATAGAAAAGAGATAGCCCCTGCGTGTCCCTCCTGAATTTTGGCTATGGTGTGAATCTTAACACTACCATCTCCCTTAACTTCGCCACCTAACAAGGCAGCTATCTGTTGAATAGAAAATTCCATATAATTAGGCTAAAGCTATTATGTATATAAGGTGTTTTTGTATGCAAATACGCCACAAAAGTAGGGAGTTTCGCATGAATCTCCTAATTTTAGGACTTTTTCGCCATAATTTTCTCTATACAAGCATATAAAACAAATAACTATCATCTTTCAGCAAGATGATAGTTATTTGTAATAAATAGGGAATTTGATGAAGTAAAATTTTTGGTAGTTCTTTAAAAGTGTTGATGATACTTTACACTTTCCAAGTCTAAAAGACTTGGAAAGTGTTTTTTAGTTTTTTGTATCAATAATTTTTGATAACTAATAAATTTTTACTTACGCAAAGACCTCACATACTCTACTACATTGTTAATTTCTGACTCTGCCAATACGTTTTTGTAAGGGGCCATTGAGTTTTTACCGTTTAAAATGATATTTTTCACATCTGCATCACTTAGTTGGCTTACAGAAAGGTCTTTTGCACCTGCCATCATGAGCTTACCGTCTTCGCCATGACAAGCCACACAATAAGCCTTAAAAACAGCTTTACCTTGTGTTACAGCATCTATAGTGCTGCCTGCGGGGGCTTCTACTATCACTTCTTTCTTCTCTACTCGGCGTTTTGCCATTTCTGCCAAACCATACGCTGTAATTAACAACACTAATGACAAGGCTGCTAATACCTTGTTACTGTTCTTGAAACCTACTACTGCCAAAGGAATAGAGGCAAAAACAGCTACCACTTTTATCCATGTGAAATAGTGAATTT
Source organism: Cytophagales bacterium (assembly GCA_947457925.1). Classification (GTDB taxonomy): domain Bacteria; phylum Bacteroidota; class Bacteroidia; order Cytophagales; family Thermoflexibacteraceae; genus JAAFKA01. Next base: position 15,080 of record CANGYA010000117.1, read on the forward strand.
CGGGCTTATTGAATAACATATAGCCACCTGTAACCAAAAACAATGTACTCAATATCATTTCTGGCACTTTCGTAAATTTTGTAATTTTGGCGAGAGATTCTTTTTGGTTTAATAATAATAAGGCTGTTTTAACAACATACAATAAAAGAAACAACAACACCACTAATTTATGGGTGTGTAAAAAACCAGTGTACATACGGAATGTGTTTTAGTGAAAGATTTGAATGAAGACTTTTATTTATTAACGTAAGTTGTGTACCGTACCCTTTAGGGTGCAAGGTCAAAATATAATTTTTCAAATTTTTAAATGTAACTATAAACATAATTATACAAAAAACACATTAAACTAAACCCCAACTGACCTTGCACCCTAAAGGGTACGGTACATTTTTATACTACGCAACTTGCGTTTATTAGTGCCAAAAGTAAGTCTTTTTCTGTATTTAAAGTAAGTTTTTGAGTTCTTTATAGTCTATGTCGCTGTGTGAGGCATGATAGACACATTGACCATTCGAAATCACTAAAACCTGTGGAGATTCGTGATGAATACCAAAATCTTCTGCTATTTGGTTAGAGATAGCACGAAAGTTCAATAAATCTAAGTAGTAGGGCTTTAAGGCTGCCATTTCACTGTCTTTCCATGACCTTTCTAACCTGCCCAACGCCATTGTACTGATAGAACAACGGGTACTGTGTTTAAAAATTAAGATTCTTTGCGTAGCTGACTCTTCTTTGATAGTAGCTAAGGTGGCTACGTTTTCTAATTGATTCCAATTCATCTTTGACAATAATTTTATCAGGATAACTCCGAAATGGTGATTTTAGTTTAACATTCCTATACATTCAACTAAAAACGGAAGTTCACAACAAATTATTGCTTTCTTTATTTTTCTGGTAGTCTTAAAAATGTAATGCCAAAGGTGTAATCTTTTGTAGTATCGTGCTTTAAAAACTTATAGCAAAACTAATTTCTTTCAGAGAAAAAAGTTGATAGTATTCAAGAAGTTCTCTAAAGATGTCATCTTTTGAAAAGATGACATCTTTAGAGAACTTCTTGAATACTAA
>CANGYA010000118.1 GCA_947457925.1 Cytophagales bacterium
ACTAAATACCTATAATTGGTATTGCTCTTGCTTACAAAATAAATTAAATTTAAAAAGGCTTAAAATAAATCACAATACGCATAAGTTCGTAGTTATTTTTGAAATAGAAAAATGACTAAAAATTATACGAAGAAAATTTGAAATTCTGAACAGCCTACCCTAAGGAGTACGGTACATTACTTAATAAATAAGCCCCACGCCTTTTCTGCTATTTTGTCTGTTAATTGGTCTATGAAATATGCACCGTTACTTGGCGTAGCTACTTTGTCCAAATAACTTTCCTCACGCAATAAATTAGACACATTGCAGGCTATTCTTTCTGCAAATTCCAAATGTTCTGTTTGGTGTGGCGTAATGGTCAATGTATTAGCCCCACCAACAATGCCCGACATGGCTTGTGTGGTATTGCTAATCAAACTATAATTCACGTCTTTTCCTATTTGCAATGTAGTAATTGCTTGAATATCAACAGCTTGTGTTGTGTAATCTGCCACGCCGTAGTTCCATGCTAATTGTGTAAACAACAATCTCAAAGCACGTAGTTTGGCTATTTCTACAAAGTATAAATTGCCCAATGCTACTGTAAATTGTATTTGTTGAATAATGGTTTGTGCTGTATAAGTGCCTTTGTTTTTTTCTATCACTTGGGCTGCTTGGTGCAACAAATCTGCTACTTGTGCAGAAGGACTGTCTAAGGCTACGTTTGTTTTTACTACAATACTTTTAAAGTTAGGATATTGTTTTTGTATAAAATTTTCTGGTGAAGTGCTATATAAACTACCATTGATGCTTTCTGTAGCATAACTTTGGTTATTGATATAAGCTACATAATTTTTCCAAAAATGGGCTGCACGAGGGACTTCAAAAGCAACAGCACAATAGGGGAGTAGGATATTTTTAAGTAGTACATTCAAATCAGTGTTTTCATCACACTGAAAACACAAGGCTTCCACACCGTTATTAAGGGCTTCTAAGGCTTTGGTATTGGCTTGTTGTTCGTTAATCACTTTTATAAGCAACTGATTACGCCAAATTCTACCTACCAAACCTGCCTGTTCGTTGGCTTGGTTCAAGACTTGTAAATATTCAAAATCTGTGGCTGCATTTGGAAACAAGAAAGCCTCTACAAAATTGTCTTTTTCAAATTCCCAACGAGTAACTTGTTGAATATCAATGCCTTTTATTTCTTTGCTTACTTGGGCTATCCATTGCTCTTTGGTAGCTGCCGAAAAATCTTTGAATAACATAGTGCCTGATGAAGTGGTGAAATTGGTGTGAATACAAACCGTACATTCGCCTTTAGGCGAATAATTTTGTAAATAAATGCAATATTTGCCTGAAGGCGAATGTACTGTTTGTGTGGTGTACTAAAATTGGAATGGTACTTTTTGTCTTAGATTGTTAAGGTTTGTAGCATAGACTTTAGTCTGTGAAATAATTATAGGATTAGCAATGTATTATGTGCACAGACTAAAGTCTATACTACAGACCTATAACTTTTATTCAATAACTTTAGGAACTCTGAAGTAATCCGAATCTTTTTTAGGAGCATTGAACAAGCCTCTGCTATGGCTCAATGTGTCAAGCATAACATCTTCACGTACATTGTTTACTTCTTCAGACATGTGTGTAAGAGCTTGTACGCCTGTGGTATCCACTTCGTTGAGTTGTTCTACCCAATCCAAAATATCATTCAAACTTTTCATCATTTTGGTTTCATCTTGTTGGTTAAAGTCTAACCGAGAAAGATGGGCTATTTTGTGGAGTAAGTCTTTGTCTATTTTCATTGTACTAAAATATTTGATAGGCAAAGCTACTATTTTACAGCTAATTATTGCAAGTATTCAACAGAAAAGTAGTGGGTTTTTACTTGTGAGGAACTGATAGATTGTGAAACTTTTGTTGAGATTGCCGTTTACAAAGGCATAACATAAGGATAGTATTGATTTACTGTTCAAAAAAATAAATATTTGAACAAAGAATTAACACCTTTTCCTAACTTTGCGTACAAGAAACTCAGGCTATTGAGAATTGGTCTTACCGCATTCTCTCTAACACTGCCAAACAGCTTGATAGTTGCGTAGGCAGTAGCCCTTATGACATTTGGAGGAAACATGAAAAAAAATTTAATTGAGGAGCTTCGCTGGCGAGGTATGTTGCATGACCTCATGCCCCACACCGAAGAACAACTCCAAAAGGAAATGACTACAGGGTACATTGGTTTTGACCCTACGGCTTCTTCTCTACATATTGGCAATTTGGTGCAGATTATGTTGTTGAAGCATTTACAGTTGGCGGGACATAAGCCTATTGCGTTGGTGGGTGGTGCTACGGGCATGATTGGCGACCCTTCGGGCAAGAGTGCCGAAAGACAGATGTTGTCTGAAGAAACTCTCCAAAAAAATATAGATGGAGTTCGCAAGCAATTAGCCAATTTTTTGGACTTTGATTGTGGCGAAAACTCTGCCGAATTGCTCAACAACTATGACTGGTTCAAAGACTTCAATTTATTACAGTTTTTGAGAGAAGTGGGCAAACACATCACTGTAAACTACATGATGGCGAAAGATTCTGTGAAAAACCGTTTAGAATCTGGTATTTCTTTTACAGAGTTTTCGTACCAACTTTTTCAAGGATATGATTTTTACTGGTTATATAAAAATAAAAATTGTAAACTTCAAATGGGTGGTTCTGACCAATGGGGCAATATGACCACTGGTTCGGAGTTGATTCGTAGGAAAGACAGCGGAGAAGCCTATGTCGTAACTTCGCACTTGATTACAAAGTCTGACGGTACTAAGTTTGGTAAATCTGAACAAGGGAATGTTTGGTTAGATCCCAAAATGACTTCGCCTTATAAGTTTTATCAATTCTGGTTGAATGTAGATGACAAAGATTTACCTAAATTGTTAAGATTTTTTACCTTATTTTCTAAAGAAGAAATAGAAAACTGGGAAAAAGAATATGCAACGAATCCGAATGCCTTGAAAAAAATATTGGCAGAGGACGTAACACGCAGAGTACATAGCGAAGAAGCCTTAAAGGAAGCTCAAAAAGCCTCTGATTTGTTGTTCGGAAAATCTACTTGGACGGACTTTGAAAATACAGAGGAGGCTTTGTTGCAAGAAGTGTTTGATGCGTTGCCTCCGCAGTGTGTAAAAACTTTTTCAACAACAGACTTCGAGAGTTTTGCCACTAACTACGACTTGATTTCGCAAGTAATGAATACTTCTAAAGGAGATATTCGCCGTTTAGTCAAAGACAATGGCATCAGTATCAACAAAGACAAAGTTACACATACACAAGGAGATGCAAAACCAGAATACAAGTTCTTGAAAGACAAGTATTTGCTGTTGCAAAAAGGCAAAAAAGAATATTTTGTTGTGATTATTGAAAATTAATACGATTTGTACCATAGACTTCAGTCTGTGCATTTAACCTTAATAAGCAATTAAATATTACCCCACAGACTAAAGTCTGTGATACAGCACCCTAATAAGGTCTATTTGGTAATATTAAATATTGTTTTTTAAACCTATAAAGTTAAAAATCTTATAGGTTTAAGTATAAATTTTTAAGCATAAAAAAAGCAACCATGTTAAGTTTAGAACACTATAATAACCTTATTGCCCAAAATCGCAGAAACCCCGCTGCGTTGATAGATATGAGCAACACGATTATTGGGCAGAAAGAGGCAACTATCCAATATTATGACTTGGCTTTGAAAGCCTTAGATTTGGCGGTGGCTCTTTCTTCAAAAAATATTCAGGCTCTTTACAACAGAGGTAGAATACGCACTATGCTGGGCTTACACACAGGGGCATTGAGGGATTTTACACAGTGCATACAGTTAGATGCCCAAGATGCGGGAGTGTGGTATCGCAGAGGTTTGGTGTTCTATGAATTGAAAGATTACAAGAATGCCGTAATGGATTTTGTACATTCTATTCAGTTAGCCCCAGAAGTTTTGGAAACTTATTTGCTACGTGGTTATGCTGTCATGAATTTGGGTGGCTACACAGAGGCTATTCAGGACTTTGAACTCGTAATTCGTAATAAAGCACCTTTTTCGGCAGAAGCATTGTACCACCGTTCAAAGTGTTTTTACAACCTACAACGCATGGATTTGGCTATCAAAGATTGTGATAACTTATTGCAAATCGGTTGGATAGCTACAGATGTTTATGCTTTGCGAGCTATGGCGTATTTGCACCTCCAAAACTACCAAAAAGCATTGGAAGATTATGATGAGGCTCTAAAGTTAGACCCAACCAACGAAGATTTGTTGTATAACAGAGCCGAAGTTTGGAAAGCAGTACAAGACTTGCACAAACAAGCTGGCACAACTCCAGAAGAAGTAACAACAACGGCTACTACCGAAGAAAAACCTGCGGAAAAACCGAAAAGAACTCGCAAGAAAAAAGAAGTGGAGTAAATTACAAAAACCTACCTAAACCTATAAGGCTGAACTCCTTATAGGTTTTAAATAACCAACCATTTTCCAAAACCACTACTAACATGAAAATTTTTGTAGGAGATGTCTTACTACATATTGTAAAGAAAAAGCCTGAAACCTTGCCTTACGAACCTATTTTGGTGTCTTCTGGGCTTGAAATTATTGCTGTGTATGAGCAAATTGTGGCTCAAGGCATGGCAACTTCAAGAGAATACCATTTTTTGCCAGACGACTATAAAAAAGTAACTACTGAATTTAAGAACCGTTTTGAGTTGATATTAGCAGCAGGTGGCGTGGTGATGAAAAAAGATAAAGTGTTGTTTATGAAACGGTTAGGTAAATGGGATTTGCCAAAAGGGAAAATAGACAAAGGCGAAAATACTGCACAAGCTGCCTTGCGAGAAGTAGAAGAAGAATGTGGCATTAAGGCTAAAATTCTCTATAAAATAGGCAACACATGGCATACTTTCATTCAAGCCGATAAAAGTCATAAATTGAAAAAAACAGCTTGGTATGCAATGATTTGTTTGGAAGATGCAGGCAAAAAACCACAAGAAGAAGAAGGCATTACAAAAGTGAAGTGGGTAGAAGAAGAAAAAGTGCAAAAAAAATTAGATAAATCCTACTCATCTATTGTCCATATCTTTGATAAATTTTTGAAGAAAGAAACTCAACGACAAACTGCCATTGACGCACAAGTACCTACTAAGGTGAATGAAAGGGCGGAGAGGAATAGTTAAAATACTATTTAAGCTAAGTAATGCTAAATATTAAAACACACTTTCTAAGTTTTTAAACTTAAAAAGTGTGTTTTTTACTATATTTTTCTATAATAAAAATAAGAAACCTTGTTAGTTACATCATCAAACGTAATAAGTTCTTTGTCTTTGTGGTATTCAAAATAACTAATCAATGCAAAATCTCCTGAACAAAAGGCTGCGTGTATGCCTATGGTTGTAGTCATAGTTAGCCCCCACAAAGGCGGTGTTACCCAACATAATAGAAAACTTAGTAAGCTAATTACAGTAAACGGCAACCAAGCCACCACCAAAAACTCTTGGCGGTTAGCTACAAATTTATCTGCTACTGCCATAAAGTAAAACTTTTTCCAATTTACGTCATACGAAGTATTGCTTGCCCCGACCCATTTGTAAGCTATGGCGTGTAGGTATTCGTGCAATGGAATCAGTAAAAAAGGTAGCAAACAGCCTAATGAAACATGAAAAAACACATCTTCTCCTTTAAAACCTGATGAAAAATAAAGCAGAGCAGCATACGCCCCTATTACGCCTAAGCTAATGCCACAAAATGTATAATAAAAAATAGCACTTATAGTTTTCTTTTTAATATATTGTTGTAAAAAGGGCATGATGTCTTGGTGGTCTAATGTATCTAAAAGAGTATAGCTGTTTTCTAATAGACTTTCTGGCTGTATTTTCATGGCGTATGTGCTTAGGGGGGTGCTTACAAAAAACCTTTTTAGGAATAGTATCAATCTACTGTTCTTTTTAGCATATTTGCAAACAATGTATAAAACTAACGAGTAAATCTACCTATTTCAACGGAAATGCAGCCCTAAGTGTTTGGGCAAGAACTATTGAGTAGCCGAAAATCTTTTCTTTCAAAAAAACTCCTTATCATTTCTCTTTTATGAGTACAACTTTCGAAGTAGTGGGCGGTAAACGTCTGAAAGGCAGCATCGTGCCACAAGGAGCTAAAAACGAAGCCCTACAAATATTGTGTGCCGTTTTGCTTACCCCCGAAAAAGTAACGATTCATCATGTACCTGATATTCGTGATGTAAATAAATTGATAGAATTATTACAAGATTTGGGCGTAATCGTAACCCAAGTAGGCAATAATGATGCAGGACGTAGCTATGAATTTTGTGCTAAAAATGTGGACATCAACTATTTAGAAACACCTGCTTTTCGGAAACAAGCTGCTGAACTGCGGGGTTCTGTTATGATTTTAGGTCCTTTATTAGCACGTTTTGGCAAGGGAAAAATACCAAAACCGGGAGGCGATAAAATAGGTCGCAGACGGTTGGATACTCACTTTTTGGGCTTTGAAAAATTGGGTGCTAAGTTTAATTATGATGCCAATGACTCTTTTTATGTAGTAGATGCATCTGCTTTGCAAGGCTGTTATATGTTATTAGACGAGGCTTCGGTAACGGGTACAGCCAATGTTTTGATGACTGCCGTATTAGCCAAAGGCACAACTACCATTTACAATGCTGCTTGTGAGCCTTATTTACAACAACTCTGCAAAATGCTTAACCGAATGGGGGCAAAAATAACGGGGGTAGGCTCAAATTTATTGACGATTGAAGGAGTGGCAGAATTGGGAGGTACAGTACATACCTTGTTACCTGATATGATAGAAGTGGGTAGTTTTATAGGTATGGCTGCGATGACAAGTTCGGAAATTACGATTAAAAATGCTGGTATAGAACATCTGGGCTTAATTCCTACGGTTTTTCAACGGTTAGGTATAGAAATGGAATTTCGTAAAGATGATATTTACATTCCTTCGCAAACACATTATGAAATATCAAAATTCATAGACGGTTCTGTCCTTACGATTGCAGATGCACCTTGGCCTGGCTTTACCCCCGATTTGTTGAGTATTGTCTTAGTAGTGGCAACGCAGGCACGAGGGACTGTGCTAATTCACCAAAAAATGTTTGAAAGTAGGCTTTTCTTTGTAGATAAACTGATAGACATGGGGGCGCAAATTATTCTCTGCGACCCACACCGAGCTACAGTAATTGGCTTAGATAGAACCTATCCATTGCGGGGGATTGGTATGACTTCGCCAGATATACGTGCAGGGGTAGCTCTGCTAATGGCTGCTATGTCGGCTTCGGGGACAAGTACCATTAAAAATGCCGAACAGATAGACAGAGGTTATCAAAATATAGATGTAAGATTGAATGCTCTGGGGGCTTCTATTAAGAGAATTGAGGCTCAATAAATCTTTAAAATACTAACACCACCACAAATCTTGCAAGGCTTTGTGATGGTGTTTTTAATTTATTAACATATAGACTACTTCAAAGACTATTTTTTTATATTTGTTGCGTTAGCTACTATTATTTCGTATAAATTTTAGTGTTTTTAATGACACATACACTTTTTTATCTTGCTATCACTATTTATCATCAAAAAATACTTGACTTTATGAAAACTCTATTACACTTCCTTACTTGCTGCATTTTTTTAATGCAACAGGCTTTTAGCCAAAGTTCCACTAATTATACAGTAACTGCAGGTAGTAATGAGAGCCTTACAAATATGACAGGCTCTACTACTTTAATAGGGGCTAATCAAGTAACAGTCGCATCTGATGTTACTAATATGACACCTTCACAAGACTTTGAATTTTGGTTCATGGGAACACGATATACACAATTTTCTGTTAGTAGTAATGGTATTCTACGTTTTGGTAGTGTAGCTATTAATGGAAATGCTAATACACCTTCTCTTAATTTTCAACAAAGAATTTGTGCGTTTGCAAGTGGCGATGGAGCTAATGATGCAAGTTGTCCTACTGGTACTTCTGATGGTGATTGGCGTACTTTAGCTGGTTCTGGTAGAATACATTATCGAGTAACAGGTACAGCACCAGACAGAATACTAACTACCGAGTGGTTAAATATGGAAATGGAGGCAGGTACAGGTACGGCAGATGGGACTTTTCAGATTAGGCTTCATGAAACTAAACCTGCTAACACAAATGGGGGACGTATTGAAATTGTTTATGGTTCTATGCGTTTCCCAATAGCTGTTCCAAGCTGTACGGGTAACAATACACAAAATGTTATAAGAGCATGTATTGGTATTTCTCAAAACGATAATGAGTTTATTTCGTTGCTTACTACAGGTCATCCAACAGTAACAGGGGCAAATATCAGTCGAACTACTGCCGAAGGGGCTACTTTAAGTGCTACCTATACAGAAAGTGCGGCAGTAATTAACTTAAGTAGTGCTGCTGATGGTAGCCGTAAGTTTTATAATTTTGTTTCGGTAGCCCCAAATGGCACTGCAAATAATTTAGGTGCTTGTCCGAGTAGTAATGAAGTTACATTGAACTGGACTACTAGTGCTACTGTTGGGCTTGGTTATGCTATTTACCGTTCTAATGATGGTGGGGCTACCTATCAATTTGAAACACAAGTAAATGGGCTTGGTAATTTGCTCTATACGTCCACAGGTTTATCTCCTAATACCACTTATTTTTATAGAGTGTATGTTGTATCAGAGGGTAAATTGTCTGCATTAGGGGGTACAGCACAAACAAGTGTAACTACAACGGCATCTCCAATTGTTTATTCTCTCCGTTCTGGTAATTGGAGTGATGCCACACTTTGGACTTCTGGGGCTGTACCTACAGCTACACAAAATGTAATAATTGGGTGTACAACAGGACACATAGTAACTGTTGATATGACTACTGCTACTTGTAATAATTTAACATTATACTCTGGGAGTAATGTTACAATTTCTAGTAACCAAATCCTTACGGTAAGAGGCAATTTAACTATTAATAATGGCGGCACTTTGCCAAAAATCACGATGACAAGTACCAGCCCTACTTTAGAAGTTCGAGGGCATTGGATAGACTTAGATAATACAGTAGTGGCAGCAGGCTCTAATGGACTCTTGCACCCTGGTACAAGCAGTACCGTAATTTTTGGGGGAACAGCCAACCAAATAATCAATGCTAATAATGCTACGCCAACTTTAAGCACTATTCAAAGTACAAAACCTATGATTTTTCATAATTTGATTATCAATGGAGATGACGTAGATTTGATTTATAATGATAACAAACCTATTGTAATCAATAATGACTTAACGGTGAATGCTACAAAAAGATTTACTTACAACCTTAATATGGTTGGTGGTGGCGTTGGCAACATAGATTTAAAAGGAAATATGGTGAACAATGGTACTATTTACAGTCGCAATAATGGTCGCCATTTCTTAATGTCGGGAGCAAGCAAAACCATTACAGGCACAGGTATTTATACCAATTTCCCTTTACAAATAGCAGCTACAGGCAGTGTTTCTTTGAATACAGATGCTTCCATGCGTGCTTTGTGGATACTTAGTGGAGGTAGTTTTACGGTTCAAAATACGCCACGTACCTATACCCTTACGCGTAGTGCAGTAGGTAGTACAACAGTAGAACTTCGCAACGGAGGTACACTCAACTATTCAGGAGCAAATATTATTTTAGGGACAAATTTAGATGCAATAGCTACAGCTAACCTCATCAATACAGGTACGTGGAATCAAGGCACAAATTCCAACTTCACTTTTAGCGGAGCTGGGCAGCAAACGGTGAGTAATACGAGTGTTGTCTCCAGCTCTACTACAGTAACTGCCCCTGCCTATGGTGCTGCTGTGGCTATTCCTGATAATACACCATCTGGTGGATTTGCGAGTGTACCCACAGCAGCAGCCTTAGCAAGTAGTGGGGCAGCTTCTTTAAGTATCAATGTGCCTGCGGGTGCTTATACAGCTCTTACAAGTATTTCTTTTAATATTAGTCATACATGGAATGAAGACTTAGATATCTATTTAGTAGCTCCTAATAATACAGTGTATGAAATTTCTACAGATAATGGAGGTAATGGGGATAATTATGTAGGTGTGGTAGTACAAGATGGTGGGGGTACTTTTCCTACTGCTAATACTACACCTATTACGGGTACTTTTGATGCTGAAAGTGCTACTACTTTTGCCTCTTATCCTGCTGCAAATCTGGCAGGTACTTGGACTCTTTGGGTAATAGACGATGACCCGACTATTACAGGAACTTTGCAAAATTTCAGACTCAATTTAGGGAATGCTGTATTTTATGCGGGTACAGGTGGAATACCAGACAACTCTCCTAATGGGGGTATAGCAGCAGGTAATACTGTACCTACGGCAGCTCAGTTATTTGCAAGTGCAGGAGCTGTAGCTACCGTAAATGTTCCTGCGGGTACTTATATAGGCTTGGCAGGTATCAATTTTTCAGTTACACAATCTCAAAATAGTGATTTAGATATTTATTTAGTAGCTCCAAATAATACAGTTTATGTTATTTCTACTGATAATGGAGGCAATGGAGATGGTTACACCAATGTTACGGTAAATGATACGGGGGGTGCTTTTCCTACAGGGAATACAAATCCAATAACAGGAACTTTTCAGCCAGAGGTTGGTACTTTTGCTTCCTATCCTGCTGCTAACTGTTCAGGAAGATGGTATCTATATGTAATAGATGGCGCTAACAATGATACAGGTAGTATAACAGCTTTTTCTGTAACAGTTAATCAATCTGTTGGAACCAATTTTGCTTTTCACAACCTCACAATGAATAACACAAGTACCACAGGCACTGTGTTACTCAACACACAAATCACTATCAACGGTACTTCTACTTTTACCAATGGCAGACTTTATACCAGTGAGGCTTTTAGAGTAAACTATATTGCAGGTTCGGCTACTTCCTTAGCAAATGCGAATAGTTACATAGAAGGTTGGGCAAGAAAAACTGGGAATACAGCTTTTGAGTTTCCATTAGGAGGTAGTGGTTATGCTGCACCTATCCGTTTTACACCTACTTCGGGTTCGGCTGTTACAGACCATTTTACAGCTACTTATCGTAGAATTACGCCCAATACAGGTTCACCCTCCGATAACGGGAATGTAAACACAAGTCCCTTCAATAATGTAGCTCCCTATCCAATTCTAAGTAAAGAAGCAAGCATCAACCATGTGAGTAATGTAGAATATTGGATTTTAGAAAGAACAAACGGTTCAGCACAAGGTACAGTGCATTTGTCTTATAATGATACAAGAAGTGGTGGAGCTGGTTTACCAGCCGACCTATTGGTTTGTCGTTGGAATGGTGGCACACCAATTTGGGAAAATAAAGGCAATGGGGGTACTTCTGCGGGAGGAGGCTTTACATACGTACAAAGTACGGCAGGTAGTTTTACTGCATTTAGTCCTGTTACTTTGGGTTCTACTACCAGATTCAATGTGTTACCTGTTACTTGGTTAGATTTTACAGTTAAAAAAGTAGGTACAACTGCCGAATTAGCATGGAAAACACGCGAAGACGGCAAGAATCAAGGTTTTGAAATAGAAAGGTCTGTAGATGGGCAAAACTTCGCTACTATTGGTACTGTGAAACCAAGCACACAAGAACTTGGCAATTATTTTTTCATTGATAAATCCTTGCAGGAAGTAGCAGCTCCAATAGTCTATTACCGCATTAAGCAAATAGACACAGACGGTGTGGTTACATACAGTAAAGTACAAACAGTACGCAATGATATGTTTAGTGCTGTCGCAGCTACTATTTACCCTAATCCGTTCAAGGACTTCTTTACTACACAAATTAACACAGAAGAAGATATGCAATTTGAGGTGCAAGTGGTAGATATGTTGGGCAAAATTGTGAAACAGTTTACTTGGCAATGTAAAAAAGGAAATAACACCTTGAATACAACAACAGATAACTTACCACAAGGCACTTATCTTTTGCATTTACAGTCCGAAACAAAAGAATTGAATTGTAAGATTGTAAAAGAATAGAAGAATAAATAGAGAGTGAAATAGTACCATTTTAGCCCTCCCTGTGGGGAGGGTTGGGTGGGGCAACAGCAAAAAAACTACTGATAAACTCAATGAAACAAAACGACCTTTCAAGCTACTTGAAAGGTCGTTTTGTTTCATTGAAGTTACTTTGGTAAATTATTAAACTCTGACTTCACAGACTAAAGCCTATGTTACAAAATTATTGCCCTAATAAATAAGCAAAAATTAAGGGAGCAACAATCGTAGCATCAGATTCTATGATAAACGAAGGAGATTCTATGTGCAATTTACCCCAAGAAATTTTTTCGTTAGGTACTGCACCTGAATAAGAACCGTAACTTGTTGTAGAATCAGAAATTTGGCAGAAATATGACCAGAAAGGCACATCATCTTTTTGCAAATCTTGTTTCAACATAGGTACAACGCAAATTGGGAAATCCCCTGCAATACCGCCACCAATTTGGAAGAAACCAATGCCTACGCCACCATGATTTTTAGTGTACCAATCTGCCGTATAAATCATGTATTCAATACCCGATTTCATCGTAGAAGGTTTCAATTCGCCTGTGATGCAGTAAGATGCAAAGATATTACCCAATGTAGAATCTTCCCAACCCGGTACGATAATAGGCAATTTTCTTTCGGCTGCTGCCAACATCCAGCTATTTTTTGGGTCTATTTGGTAGTATTGTTCCAATACTTTACTGTCCAATAATTGGTAGAAAAACTCGTGTGGCAAATATCTTTCGCCATTGTCATTAGCTTTTTTCCACAACTCAAAAATATGTCCTTCTATACGGCGGATAGCCTCACCTTCGGGAATACAAGTGTCTGTTACACGGTTAAAGCCGTTTTCCATTAAGTCCCATTCTTCTTGAGGCACTAAATCTCTGTATTTAGGGATACGTTTGTAGTAGTCATGTGCTACTAAGTTGAAAACGTCTTCTTCCAAGTTAGCACCCGTACAACAGATGGCGTGTACTTTGCCTTGGCGAATCATCTCTGCCAAAGAAATGCCTAACTCTGCGGTACTCATTGCACCTGCCAAAGTTACCAACATTTTTTTGCCACTGTCGATGTGAGCTTCATAAGCCTTTGCTGCGTCCACCAACGATGCAGCGTTGAAGTGTAGATAGTTTTTCTCTATAAATTGTGAAATTGCACCTTTTGCCATTGTTTTGTATTTTTTGAGAGTACAATAGAAGCTAAACAATTCTTGTAGCATAGACTTTAGTCTGTGTTATCACAAATGATAGGCACAGACTAAAGTCTATGCTACAGAAAGTTGTTAGTATCAATAATTTTGGGTGCAAAACTAATAGAAAAATTCAGATTCTAAGGGTTTCGTATGTTAGATAATTGTGTATTTTTCGTGAGTAAGTCCACAATTTTTTAAATTTTTGCTTACCTAAACAAGAAAAAGGTAGTCATAATGCACCAAAGGCTTTTGTTGCTTTTGCCCTATCTTTTCGGTGGCTTTGGCAGCACTGTATTGAGCCATCCCCAAACCTATGACTTGCTGTTGAGTGTCTATAATCTTGATAATGTCGCCCTTTTCAAATTCGCCTTCTATTTTTACAATTCCCACAGGCAATAAACTATAGGCTTTGTCTGATAGTAAAGCCGTTTTTGCCCCTTCATTGACCACTACGCTTGCCTTCGCAAAACCGTCTGTATAAGCCAACCATTTTTTGATTTTGTCGGCTTTTTTAGTAGGGTGAAAATACGTACCAATCGCAGCTTGTTGCAGCAATAAATCTGTCAAAATATTTTCTTTTTTGCCGTTTGCCAAATGTACGCCAATGCCCAATTTGGCAACTTTTCGGGCAATATTGGCTTTGGTGAGCATACCGCCTCTGCCAAAATTAGATTTTTGGGCAACAATGTACTTAGACAAATCCATAGAAGGGCTAATTTCGGTCAATAAATGGGACGTACTTTCGGCAGGATTACCCGTATAAATGCCCTCTACGTTGGTCAAAATACACAAAGTATTTACATCTAACATAGCAGCTATTAGCCCCGCCAACTCGTCATTGTCCGTAAACATAAGTTCTGTAACGGCTACCACGTCATTTTCATTGACAATCGGCAGTACGTCATGTTGCCACAAAGCCGTAAAACAGTTTTTCATGTTAATATAATGTTGCCTATCTCTAAAATCCTCTTTCGTTACCAATACCTGCGAACAAGTGATTTGGTGTTGGGCAAATAAACGGCTATACACCTGCATCAGTTGTACCTGCCCTACGGCTGCCCAAACTTGGCGTTTGGCTATGGCTTCGGCTTTTTCGGGTAGCTGTACGATACCTCTGCCTGCTGCCACCGCCCCCGAAGACACCAATACAACTTGTCTGCCTGCTTGTTGTAGGGCTGCCACTTGTGCTACTAAGGACTCCATGCGTTGCAAATCCAACAAGCCGTTGGCTTGAGTCAAAACATTTGAACCTATTTTAATCACTATTTTTTTGGTAGTATTTTCCATGAGAGCTAAAGTAGATAGTATAGCATATAAAACTATACTAAACAAAAATACTTTCCAAGTTTTAAAACTTAGAAAGTATTTTAAACTATTTGCCGTAACCCCTATACTTCCTCCGCCTGCAACTGCCTTTCATACAATTCTCGGTACATTCCCGCCTGATTGATAAGGGTGTCGTGTGTACCTTCTTGGATAATCCGCCCACCGTCCAGCACAATGATTTTATCGGCTAATTTGACCGAAGAAATGCGGTGCGAAATGATAATAGAAGTTCTGCCTTGCATAATTCGCCCTAAATTGTTCAGAATTACATTTTCGGTTTTGGTATCCACTGCCGACAAACAGTCATCTAAAATCAAAATCTTCGGGTTGCGGATAATGGCACGGGCTATAGAAGCACGTTGTTTCTGCCCACCCGACAAGGTAATGCCTCTTTCGCCTAACTCCGTATCAAAACCCTTTGGAAAGTCCTTTACATTGTTGTATAAATCGGCATCTTTGGCTGCTTGTAGGATTTGTTCTTCTGTAAATTGGTTTTCAGAACCAAAAACAATGTTATTGCGAATACTATCCGAAAACAAAAAAACCTCCTGCGGTACATAGCCTATTTGAGAACGTAAATAAGACAAATTGTATTCGTTAATTGGGTGTCCGTCTATCAAAATATTGCCTTTGGTGGTGTCGTACATTCTACAAATCAAGTTGGCAATGGTGCTTTTGCCCGAACCTGTAGTACCCAAAATTCCCAAACTTTCGCCTGCTTGTATCGTCAAATTGATGTGTTGCAGTGCGTCTATACCCGAATCTGGATAGGTCAAACACGCATCTTTGAACGTAATATTACCCGAAATAGGTGTTTTCAATTCTTTGGTACTTACCAAATTTGTTTTGGTGTGCAAAAATTCATTGATACGTTCTTGCGAAGCTGCTGCCCTTTGTGCCATGCTCGACACCCAACCTACGGACATCACAGGCCAAATCAACATATTGACGTACATTACAAACTCTGCAATATTGCCTGTCGTTATGGTGCCTTCTATCACTTCTATACCGCCAATATAAATGGTCATAATGGTACTTAGCCCCACCAAAGTAAGGATTATTGGGAAGAAAAGGGCATTGACCATTGCCAATTTGAGGGATTGTTTCTTATAGTCAAAACTCACTTTTTCAAAGTTTTCTACCGAATGTCCCTCTCTACTAAAAGATTTGACCACACGAATACCCGCAAAAGCCTCTTGCACAAAAGTCGACATTGTAGAGAGGTTTTGTTGGATACGTGCAGAATATTTGTTTATCCAAGAACTTACATAATAAATACCAATGGACAAAAACGGCAAAGGCAACAAACTATACATGGTCAGTTTCACATTCACAATCAACATATAGGCAATGATAAGCACCGTAGAGCCTAACATATTGATTCCGTACATGATAGCAGGTCCTAAATACATACGCACATGCCCCACGTCTTCGGAAATACGAGCCATAAGGTCGCCTGTATTGTTTTGTCTATAAAAACTTAGGGGCAAAGTTTGGTAGTGTTCATAAATTTCGTTTTTGAGGTCGTACTCTATCAA
>CANGYA010000119.1 GCA_947457925.1 Cytophagales bacterium
ACGGTTATTATACTCTACATCTGTTTTTCCATTAATAAATTCGTCTTTTAAGTTATTATATTCTACTGTATTCAAATCATGCTTGTCTAAGGCATGAAAGAACTCTGTATAATTGTTTTGTGCCAATAAATTCAGTATTTCGTTTTTTCCAAGCATAGGTACGCAAGAGATTTTTTCAGTAAAAAGCTATTGGGAAAATAGTGATTGCGTACAAAAATACAAAATCGAAGCTATAAGGTTTAGAAAAACTTATAGGCATATCAGAGTTTGAAGCACTTTTTATGATGACCTCGCCCTGCCTCTCCATTTGATTCAATGTTAAAAAATTATTTTTTTATAGTTAAATCTGTGGGTGAAAGCCCCCACTACAGGGCTGTGCTATAGTTTTTGGCTTTTCGGGCAACTTCTTTTCTTAATTATTCATAAACTCTATCATTTTTCTTGCAAATTTCTGATAAATCTACCTATATTCACGATTACATCAAAAAGCACCATTTTTCACCTATGAAAGAAGAAATAGAAAACCCCAATCAAATCAACATCGAGTTGTCTGAAGAAGTAGCCGAAGGAGTTTATAGCAATTTGGTCATGGTGGCACACTCTAACAGTGAGTTTGTTATGGACTTTATCCGCCTGATGCCCGGCGTACCAAAGGCAAAAGTCAAATCTCGGGTGATTCTCACCCCCGAACACGCCAAACGTATGTTGGCAGCCCTCAAAGAAAACATAGACAAATACGAGGCAAGTTTTGGCAAAATACGCATACCCGAAGAAGCACAACGCTATCCTCTCAACTTCACAGGCACAGTAGGCGAAGCATAGCTACAACAATATTTTTAAGCACCAATATTTGCCAATCATCAAATAATTCTTGAACTTTCATTTTCCAAAACACACAACAACCATACACAACAACTATGGATTTTAAAAAATTATTGAAAAAACTTACGCCTAAAAAAGTAAATGTAACTACGCCCAAAATCAAAAAAGATACTTTTGGGAACTTTATTTTGGCAAAAAAAGCCCTTATTAGTGTCTTGGGCTTGGCTACTTATGCCCGTTTCAACATCTTGAACAAATTGCGTATAGAGGGTTTAGACCATTTGAGAGAATTACCGCCTACGAATGTGCTATTTGTTTCTAACCACCAAACGTATTATGCAGACGTAATGGCTTTGTACCACATTTTCTGTAGTGTAAAATGGCAATACAAAGATAGATTGAACAATCCTCTGTACTTTTTGACACCCAACAGCCGTACTTATTATGTAGCAGCCGAAGAAACCATCAAAGACAGTGGTTGGTTGCCCAAACTTTTTGCTTACGCAGGGGCAGTTACAGTACGCAGGTCTTGGCGTGCAAAAGGCACAGAGGTACAACGTGGTGTGGACACCGAAGCACCTGACAAAATCCGCAAGGCATTGTCGGCAGGTTGGGTGGTGAATTTCCCACAAGGCACAACCAAGCCTTATGCTCCTGTGCGTAAAGGTGTGGCAAATCTTATCAAACAGTTCAATCCGATTGTAGTGCCTGTAGTGATTGATGGTTTTCGCAGGGCTTTCGACAAAAAAGGGTTGCGTTTGAAAAAGTTGGGAACAACCCTAAGTATCAAGTTCAAACAGCCCATCTACTTTGATGAAAGCTATACATTGGACGAAATCCACGACATTATCACCAAACTTATCGAGCAGGAGCCAGAAAGAAAGCCCGACTACGAAAGAATGGGGAAAGTTTACAGAGGTACAGACCCAGATAAGTCGAATGTAGAGAAACTGCACGACATAGAAGTAAATTTAGAGTAAAACTCTGAAAAAGAGAGAGGCTTGGCTATGCTATCTCTCTTTTTTTGTACTTATTGGTGGGATAGTTGCCTTTAGATAACTGCTGTCATGCTTGAACATATAATTAAGTAGCCTAAAGGCAACTATCCTCCTTTTATTAATAACTCGCAAAAATCATTGATAACTTGTTAATGGGCTGTTAAACCAAACAGAGGTATTAACTACTTGGCAAGATTATCGTACATTATTCAAACAAACAAGGGAATTTATGGACAGCCGTAAGCAACAACTATTTTGGTTAGTAATCTGCTTTTTTTTACCTCTTTCGCCTACTTTGGCTACTAAAGTAGATACGTTAAGTGTTTTTGAGGCAACAGAAAAGGGTAAAATAGTGTTTATGGCTCGTGGGGCTTACAATCCGAATATCTCACAACCAGACTTGCCAAGTGCGCATTATGGTAAGTGTATTGATGTCCGTATTCAAAATAACACGAATGAAACTTTTGCGGTAAAGTTAGAAACAGGCACTATGTTGCTGTCTAAAGTAAACAAGGCTCAAAATATGTTGATAACTAAAACAACCTATTGCAACCTGAATCCCTATGAAAAATGCTACGGTAAGGTTTTTGCCTTGTGTGCAGAATTGAATAAAAACGCACCTGATATTTATGTAGGTTACGGTTTGGGCAAAATGGCTACAGGTACACTGCACAAATTGGCAAAGACGATAGAACATGAAGATGCTCAAGATTTGGCGGGGCAGTATGCGGTGTGGGCAGTAACAGACAAAGCCACCACCAAAGAATTGGGCGAAAAATATGAGGTATTAGAAAAAAGCCAGCAACTTTTGGACAAATCTCGCATCAATTTCAGTATTTATGGCAATAGAACAACTCGTAAAGCACCTGACCTAACTCCAATGCCTAAAAAAGCAGCTACATTAGAAGATACCGTTTTGACAAGTTACCAAGTAACGGATTCCTTACCTTCGTTCCAAACTACATTGCAACACGATACAAATACTGAAGAACAAAGGCTGTTTATCCGAAAAAATAAAGACAAAGGCATACGCATAGGCGAAATTGACCAAGAAATTGAACAAAATGAATGGCTATTAGTGGGTGCTGCGTGTGTGTTGTTATTGTTGTTTACGGCATTGTTTTTTAGGTTTTTGAGGTAAAAAATTCATTGCTTTTCAAATTATTTGAATCAATCAGTAACTAAATAGTAGTCTTAATAGGCACATAAAAAGTGTCATCTTTCCAAAAGATGACACTTTTTATGTGCCTCGAATTTGTATGCTTTATAGTGATTGAAGCCTTACATACACTTATTTGTTTTGCAATAAAACTTTCTTAGTCGCAAACTCCTTATCTGTTTGTACTTTAATAAGGTATAAACCTTGCGACAGCTTAGACAAATCTATTGTATGACGATGTATGGCGTTATTTTCTGCTTATGAACTTGCTACTATTTTACCCAATAAATCCACCTAATTCCAACTTTGAAATATTTTCTGCTATCCACTTTTCAAATACCTCTTTTTTGGGTAAAAGTCCAGCTTTACGGCGTGCTTCGTTCACTTCTGTAGCTTCACAAGTAGGTGCTTGTTGTGCTTGCAAAGGAGTTGTTAAAAAAATACTGCTTGTTAGACAAGCCAGTAACAAAGTGTGTTTGAACATAAAAAAGAATGGTTGGAAAATAAAGAGGTTCTTAGTAACAACATCAATGCTATAAAAATAAGAATTTTAATTAGTTTGCATAAGAATTGATGAATAATATTATTTACAACAACCCTCGCCTTCCCTCAATTTGAGGCAGTGAGTATTTCGATTTGATATTGCAATCTGAAAAACATTTAAAAGAGTGCAGTAGAATGTTAAATGTAAGAATCCTATAGTTTAGCTCTACAAAATAAATTAGTAATAAATTTGATAAACAAATATTTATTGCTAATTTGCAACGAAATAAAGTTAAAGATAGGTGGTTCTCAAGCGGAAAAACCCCAACAAGTAGAAAATTACGGAAATTCTCACCTCTTAAAAGACTTTTCAATACTTCTCTTGCTTACTTTCCACAGCTGCACTGCAAAACAGCCATCACTCATATCTTTCAGGTTATTTCGTGCATTTAAAATTTCTATCTAAAAATAATTTTTAATAATACAATGATTCCAACACCTATTCAACAAGAGATTATTCTCAAAGGTATTGACGGAGAAGCCGATAGGCTGATTACGATTGAAACAGGCAAATTAGCCAAACAAGCTGGCGGTTCGGTGGTAGTTCGTATGGGCGATGCCATGATTTTAGCTACGGTTTGTGCTTCACAAGAAGTGAAAGAAGGGCAAGACTTTTTCCCCTTGTCAGTAGATTATCAAGAAAAATTTTACTCTGTGGGACGTATCCCTGGGGGCTTTTTGAAAAGAGAAAGTAAATTGTCGGATTATGAAGTATTAATAAGCCGTTTGGTAGATAGAGCAATTCGCCCTATGTTTCCAGATGACTTTTTGGCTGATGTGCAAGTGAACTTGTGGCTGATTTCGGGTGATAAAAACGTATTGCCTGATGCTTTGGTAGGTTTGGCTGCCTCTGCTGCTCTTAGTATTTCTAATCTTCCGTTCAATGGACCTATTTCAGAGGTAAGAGTTGCCAAATATAACGGCAAATTTTTAATCAATCCAATACCTGAATTGCTTGAAAAGGCGGATTTAGACCTTATTGTAGCTGCTTCTTACGACAATATCTCGATGGTAGAAGGAGAGTGTAATGAGGCTTCTGAAGAAGATGTATTAGAGGCGTTGAAAGTGGCACACGAGGCTATTCGTGAACAGTGCAAAGCCCAATTAGAATTTGCAGAGAAAGTAGCGGCGGTAAGACCAGAAATTAAAGAGAAAAGACCTGCAAATCATATTGCCCATGACGAAAACTTGTTCAAAGAATTACATGACAAGTATTATCAAAGATTTTATGACTTGGCAGCCTCTAAAACTGCCGATAAAGACAAACGCAGTGCGAATGTAAAGGCGGTAAAAAAAGAATATTTGGAAAGTTTGCCCGCAGACACTACAGTAAGTAAGTCTATGGCTAAAATGTACTTAGACGACTTATATAAAAAGGCTGCTCGTGATTTGGTTTTGAATGAAAAATACCGTTTAGATGGTCGTACTTTGGAGGAAATTCGCCCGATTTGGTGCGAGGTAGATTGTCTGCCTACGCCACACGGTTCTGCGGTATTCACCAGAGGCGAAACACAGTCTTTGACTGCCGTAACGTTGGGTTCTTCGCAAGACGAACAGATGATAGACGGAGCAATGTTTGAAGGCACTAACCGTTTTATTTTGCACTATAACTTCCCCGGATTTTCTACAGGCGAAGTAAAACCAAATAGAGGACCTGGACGCAGAGAAATTGGGCATGGCAATTTGGCACACAGAGCTTTGCAAAAAGTTGTACCTATGGACACGCCTTATACGATTCGTGTCGTTTCAGACATTTTGGAATCTAACGGCTCGTCTTCTATGGCTACTGTCTGTGCAGGTACATTGGCATTGATGGACGCAGGTGTGCAAGTTAAAGCTCCAGTGTCGGGTATTGCGATGGGCTTGATTTCGGACAGCAAAACAGGTAAATATGCTATTTTGTCAGACATTTTGGGAGATGAAGACCACTTAGGCGACATGGACTTTAAAGTTACAGGTACGGCTAAGGGTATTACGGCTTGCCAAATGGACATCAAAATAGATGGTTTGTCTTATGAACTGTTGGAAAATGCCTTGGCACAAGCTAAACGTGGTCGTTTGCACATTTTGGGCAAAATGAACGAAGTTTTGAGCCAACCAAGAGAAGATTACAAACCGCAAACACCAAGAGTACACACGATTTACATTCCTAAAGAATTTATTGGTGCGGTAATCGGACCGGGTGGCAAGGTGATTCAAGAAATGCAAAGAGAAACACAAACGACTATTAGTATTACAGAAGATGCTACGCGTGGTATCGTGAATATTTTTGCGAATAACAAAGAAAACTTGGAAAAAGCCATTACTCGGGTAGGCTATATTACCACAGAACCAGAAGTAGGTGCGGTATATGACGGTGTAGTGAAGTCTATTCAGCCTTACGGTGCTTTCGTAGAATTTTTGAAAGGCAAAGAAGGTTTATTGCATATTTCGGAAGTGAAGTGGGAAAGATTGGATTCGTTGGAAGGCGTAATAGAAGAAGGCGAAGAAATCAAAGTGAAGTTGGTGGAATATGACAAAAAATCGGGCAAATTCAGACTTTCTCGCAAAGTATTGTTACCAAAACCAGAAGGTTTTGTAGCAAGCCCAAGCAGTAATAATAACAGTGGTGGTGGTCATCATAAAAAACATTCAAGATAATTTTTGGTCATTAAGTTTTGTAACATAGACTTTAGTCTGTGTATTTAATATTTTGAAAATCAAATACTTATTGCACAGTATAAAGTAGATGTTACAGAACTTGACAACGTATTTTTTTGAATGTAAAATAAAACCCTATAAAGACTTAAAAATCTTTATAGGGTTTTACCTTGATAACGACATTATTTATTTGTACCACAGACTTCAGTCTGTGCTGAATTAAAATCACAGACTGAAGTCTGTGGTACAAATTACAATTTTCTTTGACGAAAAGCTAAAAAGTAGGTCTATTTTTGAATATGTACTATGGAAGAAACAGCTTTTGAATTGTATTTAAAAAAGAAAAAAATAAACTCCGAACTTTTCAAAGCAGCCGAACCTCAACGGTATGAGGAGTTCAACTATCTGTTCGAGCAGTTACATGAAGACAGTTTTACTATGCAAAAACTCTATTTACTCAACCAACTGCGGAGAAAATATTTACTAAAAGACCTATCAATAAACTAATTAAAGTACAATTTTATGCTTTTAGTAAATTTCTTAAATAATCTACTTCTTCTTTCAAATAGGTATTTTGTTCTTTGAGCAATGCTATTTGTTCTTCATATAGCTTTCGTTCATTTGTAGGCATATTTTCGGGCTGAATGACAAAACCATTGCCTTTAATTTTACATAAATTATTGCTGTAGCCTGCGGGTGTGTCCATTTCTATCCACTCACTTAGTTTTTTCTCAAAAATTTCTGAAATTTGATTCAGCCTCTTCCAAGAAACAGAACTTTCGCCTCTTTCTATTTTGCCGTAGGCAGTTTGCGTAATATTGAGCAAGTCTGCCATTTGTTCTTGTGTCAATGACTTTGCCTCTCTTAGCTTGCGTATTTTTTCACCGATATTGGGTACTTCAAAAGGAGTTTTTTTCATAAAAAGGAAATTTATGCTGCAAAAAAGTCAATTTATTTTAAAATACCAATTAAAAGTGCTTAAAAAAATTACCAATACCAACTTTTAGGACTAAGCATATAGGCTAAAAGTGCTTACCTTTGTAAAAAAATAACCTAATGAATAAAAATCTTGTTTATACTTCTGCCTTTTTGAGCATTATATTAAGCTGCTTCGCTTGCCAAGAAACCCCAGACCCTTGTGCTGCCCTTACGCCTGTGTCTGCCGATTTTGATATGTACGATGGCAAGGTGAAAACAGATACTTTTTGGGGGGGACCAGCCACTATTATTTTTAAGGCAAAAGACTCTACTGCCCAAAGTTATGCGTGGTCTTTTCCGAATGGCGAAAATACTAGTGATAAACGGCAGTTTTTCCTAACTTTTCACAACGAAACAGGCTTGATACCTGTACAACTGATTTTGAAAAACAAACCTCGCACTGCTTGTTTTCCTAAAGATGACGGAGTGGATACGCTGCAGAAGTCTGCTTTTATTATAGACTACTGGGACAAACCGCAGTGGATTGGGGAGTTTACGGGTGCAGACGACACCAACCCCAACCGTAAATATACTATACTCATTGCCGATTTTAGGCTACGCCCTAATGAACCACAACCTACTGATATTTTTTATGGAGGAATCCGTATCTATAACTTTCCAGAAGGCTGCTGTACGCACCGCACTACGCTTAAATGGGCTCCTGCACTACCTAAAATTGGCAGTACTTATAAGACATTTAATTATTTTGAGGGAACTCAAAATAGTGTTGGCTGTCCTGCCGTAGTAGTAGATGCCTTTATGGAAAATGCGGATAAAATAGTAATTAACTACACTGTTTTAGTGTATGAAGGAAACAAATCACACACAGTCAAACGTAGATTTATAGGCTACCGTAAAAAATAAAGTTTAGTTTTTCCTTTAATTTCTTAAATCTCTAATTCTTGTATGAAAACTTTTAAATTTTTGCAAGCATTTCTGCTTGTATTGGTTCTGCTTTGCCCAAAAATGGCAGCACAGACCTATCCTATAGGCTATGTGCCTCGTACACCTTGTCCAGAACAAGGCTATAATCCTAATTTCGATTGGACAGTAGATAACTACCAATTTTGGTTATCAGACCCTTTGTGTGGAACTACAGGCTGTCAAGTTAATAAAAAAGCCCCATGGATAGATTGGCAAAACAACACTAACTTAGCTACTTTTATGTATCACGGAGACCGTGAGTACAAACCTGCTTACGGCTGGGTATTGGTAAAATATGATTTTGGTGTGCAAGGAAATCCCATTCAACACCCTTACCTTATTCTCTACAATAAATTCAAAGGTATTTTGCGTATTTTTACAGCTATTACAGAAGTAGCTGGTGTACATAATTCGGCTGTTTTTACCCTAAAATTTGAAGATGGTACAAGGTACAAGTCGGCTGCATTGGAGTTTAATAGTGGCAATGGTTATGCCAATTCACTGAGTAGTTTTGACAATCAAATTGAAGAAATTAGAGTACCCAATAACTACAGCCTTGACTTGCCCTATTGGCTCTATGCAGATTTTGCTATAGCATACGACCCTTGTACTTGTAACTACAATAGTAATTTGGCATTTGATGTAAAACTCATTACTTCTTCTAACCTTCAATTTAATTTGAATGGGCAATTGGTGCAAGATATATCCTCAGACGGACAAGGGGCTGGTGGCACACAAAATATGCTCAAAGTAGCTAATGATTTAGTTAATGCAGGAGCAAGTTATTATGACAAGGTGGATAAACCTGTTCAAATAATTAATACTGTTTTTGGTGATAATCCCATGACTCCTTTTATCAAATCTTTTGTACCTGGTATGGCTACAGCTTTTGGTATGTTGAGTTTTGCGACAGGTACTTTTTCAGATGAAACTCCAGTCCAACCATTAGCTTTTAATGCCAACTTAAAAGCCACAGGAACATTAGTAGCAGAGTTCTCTCACAAAGAAGTTGTTACAAAGGTTTCGGGTAGCCAACCTATTGGCAGACCTATTATTCCTGTGCATTATGATAACGTGATGGGTATTTACAATTTATTAGAAAAACCCAAATTTGGAGCTAATTATTTGGGAACAGATTTAACAACTACAACTATAGAAGTAAAACTTCTTGATCCTATTCAATATGTCTTAAATCCTTTGGCAGAAATAGACTTGAATAAGTTTGATATTTATGGTGCTATCGAAATTGAAACCTTACCACGTAGTGTAAGTTCTTTTGGTAATATAGAGTCTTTAAGTACCAACTTTACTAAAGTAGCAACGATAAAAGCTATTCCTGAGTCTGATAGTGTGCAATTATGGCGTAGTACAACTTACCCTCTTGCTGCATTGAAAGATGTAGTAATAAAGTACAAAATACATAATTCCCTGCAAATACGCTGTTTTGTAAAACTAACCTTAAAGCACAAAAGAACTATAGTAGGAGAAGAGTCAGAAGAAATCAATATGAATAAGTTTCTTGGAGACTTAGATTTTGCTGATGCAAGTTTATTTACATTTCCTAATAAAGCAGAGTTACAAGCAATGCGAGATACGGAATTTATAGGTATGTTTTATTTTCCTCCTATTATCACTAATCCAATGGTTTATACCATTCCTACTGGGACTGTGAAAACTATTTATGCAGCAGGTGGGTTGTTGATAGGTAATTTTGTAGTAAACGGTGGTGGTAAGCTACGTTTATTAACAGGAACATCAAGCCCAACTGACCCTAATTATCCTAATTTAGGGATTCTATACCCCCAAAGTTTAGTAAATAATGCAGGTAGTTTGATTTTAGAGGTAGGGGTGCCTGAAATATTACAAGAAAAACTATTACCAGTAGGTTCAAAAACTATTACCTCTTTTTGTAATAATGCTATTTACATTAACAGAGCCAAAAACTTCGCAGCCATAAAAGACGATGACATTGTAGCTACTACTGTCACCCAAGAAGACAAATTTGATGGCAGCAGCCTTAACATAGCTCCTAACCCTACTACTACGCATGCTACTTTGCACTATACTGTTGGTACAGCAGGACAAGTAAAATTGGTAGTAACAAACAGTTTGGGTGTGGTGGTACAAGACGTTTTGGAAGTAGCTCACCAAGAAAAAGGTCGTTTTGAAGCACAGCTAAAGACAGAAGAATTGGCAGCAGGTTTGTATTTCTGTTCTCTACAAACTGCCGAAGGAGTAATTACGCAGAAACTATTAGTTACAAAATAACAAAAAAATTAGGAGTAGCCCTGATAGTTCTACAAGAGATAGTATAGGGCTACTTCTAATTTTTGGTATTTGTTAAATCTGTAAAAAACTACGCCATCACCGCCAACATATCAAAAATTTTTTCGCCCAAAGTTGCCTCTCCACTAATTTTCACATGGTTTTGTGCTTCTTTTCGGCTAATGCCTTTGGTGAAAATCCGCCAAGCTACTTCGCCTGCTATTTCTACAGTGCTTGTAGGGTTGGCTACTGCGTGTTCTACCCAAATCCATTGGTTTTGTTGCTGCTCAATAGCCCATGTTCCGCCACCTTCGCCCAACACGCTAATTACTAAACTATTGCCTTCTTGTACTTTTATATCTCTATAATGGTGTGGTAAAGCACGCATAGACGTTGCCAAATAAGGTTCATACAAATCTTTGCTATACAAAGGGGCTGTTTGGTGTACTGCCAACCTGATTTGCTGCTGATGATGCCACTTTTCGGTATATTCTCTGGCTACATGAAACCAATTATAGGACTCGTCTTCGCCTGCCCATGCCACCGAAAACAAGGCTTTTTCGTAAGGAGGCAAGGTAGCAAAATGACTACTCACTTGCACCCCTGTAATTTGTAGTAACTCTACCAAAACTTTTGGGCTTACACGCCGAAATGCTTTTATCCATTCGGCATTCAGTTGGTTAAGAAAGTGTACTAAGTCTTGGTAAGAGTTGATAGGCGGAGGAGTTTCGCCAAAATACGCATCGCGTAGCATGGACAAGGTGCGTAAATTACCATCTAATAAATGAACAGCTATGTCTTTCACTTGCCAAAGAGGTGCCACAGTAGGCAAATGCCAATCTGTGGGACTTAGAGATTGCAAAACATCTATCAACAAATCATCAAGTATCGGAAATAAATGCTGTGTAGGTATGATTGTTTGCGAAGTTTTCATGTCAAACATAGTTTTTGGTAATAAAATAGCAAAGATTTTATGATTTTTTATGAATTATTTAAGTCATCTATCTCTTACCTTTGCAACATCTTTGCTAAAATAAGTGTTTGACAACAAGATAAATAAACCTCTATGAAAAAATATTTGTATGCCTCCATTTTGCTGCTTGCTATGTTGTGTACTGCGTGTGGCGACTTTCAAAAAGTAATTACCGTACCTTTGCCACCTTATGAGAACAAATTAGTGGCAGAATGTTACTTAGAAGAAGGGCGTAATTACCGTTTGTTATTGTCTGAAAGTGTAAGCTATTTTGAAGGAGCAAGGCTGCCAGATGTACCCAATGCTTTGGTAACCATTCAACACAACGGTTTTACAGATACCTTACAATATAGACCTGTTGCCTTAGACACCCTTCGCAAAGTCTATAATTATCAAGCCACTGTGCCTGTAGAATATGACACAGTAAATAGTTACCAACTGTTTATTCGTGATACCAAAGGCAGAAAATTAGAGGCTACTACCCGTTTTTTGCCTCCAGTACCCATAGACACCGTACAATGGAACTTTAGCAATAAAGAAAATGAAACGGAGGCTCAACGCAAAGCCTATTTATTGATTAAGTTTAAAGACAATCCTAAAAAAGACAATTACTACAGACTTACGGTACACAAAAGCAATATCAGCACACGTCCACAAACAGACTTTTTCTTTACAGACCGTTTCTTTGCGGGGCAAGGTGGCATACTAACAGGTTACAACTACAAGGATAAAGACACTTTGATTGTATCTTTGTACCATATAGACAAAGAGTTTTACCAATTTTTGGATACATCAAGAGATGCTGCCAGAGCCAACGGTAATCCCTTTGCCTTGCCGTCTGGAGTCATTAGCAATGTAAAAGGTGATGGCACAGGCATATTTACTGCGTTGGTTTTTGATAGAAGAATGGTAATTGTTAAAAAATAAACGAAAATGATAGTGGTATGAATAAGTAAGTGGATATTATTTCACTAGTCATCATATCGTTCAAATTAGGTGAAATAATATCATAAAAAAACACAACTATTTGAAAATCAATAAGTTGTTTCCTTTAAAAAACCTTAAAAAAACACTTAGAAATTTCCTTTTCCCTATAAAATTACGTAGCTTTGTCATTCAAAAAATCAATCTTTGAGGCAAGCCATTGGTTTGCTGGCAAAGTCTATTTTTAGCTTATGACTTCCGAAAATATCATTCAGATTAACATAGAGGACGAAATGAAAGCCGCCTACATCGACTACTCGATGTCGGTTATAGTTGCTCGTGCCTTGCCCGATGTGCGAGATGGGCTAAAACCCGTACACCGCCGTATCTTATTTGCTATGGACGAGTTGGGTTTGCAACACAGCAAGCCTTACAAGAAATCTGCCCGTATTGTCGGTGAGGTTTTGGGTAAATACCACCCTCACGGCGATAGTGCAGTGTACGAAACAATGGTGCGTATGGCACAGAGTTGGTCTTTGCGGTATCAGTTGGTAGATGGACAAGGGAACTTTGGTTCTGTAGATGGCGACAGCCCCGCAGCTATGCGTTATACGGAGGCAAGGCTCAAGAAAATAGCCGAAGAAATGTTGGCAGATTTGGGCAAAAATACCGTAAACTTCCAATCCAACTTCGACGATAGTTTGGAAGAACCTACCGTTTTGCCTGCCAAAGTCCCTAATTTGTTGGTTAATGGTACGTCTGGTATTGCCGTTGGTATGGCTACTAACATGGCTCCGCACAACTTGGCAGAAGTTTGTGATGGTATTATAGCATATATAGACAACCGAGAAATTACGATTTTGGAATTGATGCAGTACATCAAAGCCCCAGATTTTCCTACAGGTGGTATCATCATGGGTTATCAGGGCGTAAGGGCTGCTTTTGAAACAGGTCGTGGACGTATCATTATTAAGTCAAAAACTGAAATAGAAACGACCAAACAGGGCAGAGTGCAAATTGTGGCTACGGAATTGCCGTACCAAGTGAACAAAGCCCAAATGATTGCCCGCACTGCCGATTTGGTAAATGAGAAGAAAATTGAAGGCATTGCTACACTAAGAGATGAAAGTGATAGGGACGGCACAAGGGTAGTTTATGAACTAAAACGTGATGCCAATGCACAAGTTGTGTTGAACCAATTATTGGCTCATACGTCTTTGCAGGTGTCTTTTAGTATCAATAACGTGGCGTTGGTGAAAGGCAGACCGATGACCTTGAACCTCAAAGACATGATACGCCACTATGTCGACCACCGCCACGAGGTAGTAGTTCGCCGTACACAATACGACCTGAACGAAGCCGAAAAACGGTGTCATATCGTAGAAGGTTTGTTGCGTGCCTTAGACCACATAGACCAAATCATTACGATTATTAGAGGTTCTAAAGACGCAGAGGCAGCCAAACAAGCCTTGATGACAGGTAAATTTGCTGCGAAACTACGAGAAGGACAAGAGGCAATTTTTGCACAGTTGGCAGACAGACCAGAGAGTTTCAGCGAAGTCCAAGCTAAAGCTATTTTGGAAATGAGGTTGCAGAGATTGACAGGTTTGGAAAGAAACAAATTGGAGCAAGAATTTGCAGCATTATTGAAAGAAATTGCGTATTTCAAAGAAATTTTGGCAAGTGAACCTTTGAGAATGAAAATTATCAAAGATGAATTGGCAGAACTCAAAGAAAAATATGGTGATGCCCGCCGTACAGCTATTGACATGACACAAGACGAGGGTTTTGTGTATGAAGACATGATAGCAGACGAGGAAATGGTCATTACGATTTCGCATGAAGGCTACATCAAACGGACACCATTGACCGAATACCGCACACAAAGCCGTGGTGGTGTAGGCTCAAGAGGGGCTGGTTCTAAGGTAGATGATTTTACAGAACACTTGTTTGTGGCTTCTATGCACAGTTATTTGTTGATTTTCACGCAGTCTGGTACTGTTTTCTGGCTCAAAGCCTACGCCGTACCCGAAGGCAGCAAAACCGCCAAAGGCAGACCTTTGCAGAATTTGATACAGATAGACAGGGACGACAACGTGAAGGCGGTGATTGCGGTGAAAAACCTGAATGATGCGGACTATATCAACAATAACTACCTGATTATGTGTACCGAACAAGGTACAATTAAGAAAACTACGCTGGAGGCTTACTCTCGTCCACGCCAAAACGGTATCAACGCCATTAACATCAACGAAGGAGATACATTGTTAGACGTAAAATTGACTTCGGGCAATGACCATATCGTATTGGCAACGAAAAGAGGCTATGCTATTCGTTTCGAAGAAGCAAGGGTAAGACCTATGGGCAGAACAGCTACGGGGGTTATCGGGGTGCATTTGGAAGAAGAAGGCGACAGAGTGGTGGGTATGCTTACGTTGAGCCGTGCTGATGCACAGATTTTGGTGGTATCTGAAAATGGTTTTGGTAAGAGGTCTGCTACAGACGAGTACCGTATCACGAACAGAGGCGGGAAAGGTGTACGCACCCTGAAAGTAACCGAAAAAACGGGGCAGTTGGTCAGCATTTTGGAGGTTACGGACACAGACCACCTCATGATTATCAACCAGTCGGGTATTACGATACGTATGACGGTGGCACAGTTGCGGGTGGCGGGACGTGCTACGCAGGGTGTCCGCTTGATACGCCTCAACGAAGGCGACAGCATCTCGTCTATCACCCGAATAGAAATGACGGAGGGTGAGGAAGTGGAACTTACGGATAGTGATGCAATCATTGTAGATGGAGAGGAGGCGTAAGAAACCCACAAACTTTTGGCGGTAAGAACATAAACTTTGGCAGTGGTTCGCAGAACCCTGCCAATAGTTTTTTAGTTGATGTAGAAAGGAAGTCTTTGCTGGCAGCAAAGACTTCCTTTTTCATCAAACAATTACTCAAAAATATTTCCCTTACCTTTCTCTATTAAATTCTGTTCGTGATAGGCTTCTTTAAATTCACTTTGCCAATACGCTGCTAATATTTTTTGTTGTAATTTTTGGTCGGCAGTGAGTTGTGGCAAAAGATTTTTGAGTTGGCGGGCACAATGATACGTATTCACAGGCACAATTTTGCGTTGGGATAAGAGTTTTTGTAGTTGTTGAGTATAAACAGTAATCTCTATATTTTTCTTCTGAACTTTTACACTTGTAAGACTTTTAGCTTTTTCTAAACGGCTATTAATTAAATCTATTACTGCCTTATACAAATCAGTTAAGAGTTGCTCTCTTTCCGTTGAATCTACGAAACCTAAACATTGTAAAATATAGTCGTCCAATTTAAGCCTCTCATGATTGACTTTTGATAGGTCAAATTCAGCTACTTTATTTGTCCCTAATGCTTCTGCATAAAATAATGTATCACCTAAATTAATATTCTGACTTTCTAAGTCTGTTACTAAAACAGGAAATTCAGCTAACTCATACGTTTGAATTTTAGCTGCCCCTCCACCTAAACCTGTTCTATAAACTAATTGCTGATAAAGCCATGAAACTGTAGAATTGAGATAAAGCCATATATTTTTTGAATTACTCTGTAAATAAATAGCTTGAAAATTATCGTTTGTTAATATTATATCATTCAAAATATTACTGGACAAAATGAATATCGTAAGGTAGCTTGCCTTTTATCTGCACATTTAAAAACTGGATTAAATCAAGAAATCGTGTAAGGGAAATAAAATGCTGTTTCAAAAAAGACTCACCTCTTTTAAAAACCGAAACAGCATCAAA
>CANGYA010000120.1 GCA_947457925.1 Cytophagales bacterium
CTTTAAAAACTTATAGTGAAACTAATTTTTTTCAAAGAAATAAGTTTGATTGTCTTCAAGAAGCTCTATAAAGATGACATCTTTCTAAAAGATGTCATCTTTATAGAGCTTCTTGAAGACTACGTATAACAATTCATAGCACGACACTACAAGCCCTTGTGGAATTAAAATCAAAGAAGCACAGAAAAAACATGAAAAAAGCATTGGTCATAGGGGCAGGTATTGCGGGCATTGCAGCAGCCATTCGGTTACAAGTGAAGGGCTATGCCGTAAGTGTCTATGAAACTCACTCACAAGCAGGCGGAAAATTGGCGGAGTTGCACCTCAACGGTTGCCGTTTCGACAAAGGGGCTTCGCTATTCACTTTGCCCGAAGAAATTGAAGATTTATTTGCTATAACAGGCGAAAACATTGAAAATTTCTTTGCCTACAGTGCCTTGCCTGTAGTTACCAAATATTTTTATGAAGATGGTTTGGTGTTAAATGCCTATGCCAATCCACAAGAATTTGCGGAAGAAATAGCCAATAAAACCCAAGATACCGCCGAAACAGTCCTTCGTTTTTTGGCAGCAAGTAGAGATAAATATGAACTAACGGCAGATGTTTTTTTGAAACAATCTTTGCATAAGTTTTCTAATTTCTTGAATTTCAAAACCTTACATTCTTTGTTGAATATTCATAAATTAGATGCTTTCAGGACAATGGCAGCAGCTAACCGCCAAACTTTTAAAGATGACAGAGTGCTGCAACTTTTTAACCGATACGCCACTTACAATGGCTCGAATCCGTACCAAACCCCCGCCACCCTTAATGTCATTCCGCATTTGGAACATAATATTGGGGCATATTTTCCCCAAGAAGGTATGTATGGTATAGTTAAAAGTTTGGTGAAATTGGCAGAAAAAAAAGGTGTGCAGTTTCATTACAACACACCTATTCAGGAAATTATAGTAGAAAATAAGCAAGCTGTGGGTATTCGGCTTGCTTCATCTGATACACCTTTGTTAGCAGATAAAATTGTGTGTAATGTAGATGTAGTAAATGCCTACCGCCGACTATTGCCCAAAGAAAAAGCCCCCGAAAAGATTTTGGCACAGCCCAAATCAAGTTCTGCCCTTATTTTTTATTGGGCAATGCAAAGAGAGTTTCCACAAATAGACTTGCACAATATCTTTTTTAGTAAAAATTATACAGAAGAGTTTAGACATTTATTTGACCTCAAAACCATTTATGAAGACCCTACGGTGTACGTTTTTGTGAGTGCCAAACAAGTGCCTACAGATGCTCCCAAAGGTTTTGAAAATTGGTTTGTGATGATAAATGTACCGAACAATACGGGGCAAGATTGGGAAAAACTGAAAGCAACAGCCCGCCAAAACATCATTCAAAAACTATCCAGAATTTTGCAAGTTGATGTAAGTCAATACATTACTGCCGAAGATTACTTAGACCCTGTACGCATAGAGGCTCTTACTTTCTCTTCGCAAGGGGCTTTGTACGGCAACAGTAGCAACAACCGTTACGCAGCTTTTTTGCGTCATGCTAATTTCTCCACAGACATCAAAAATCTGTATTTTTGTGGAGGTAGTGTTCACCCTGGGGGTGGTGTGCCTTTGTGTTTATTGTCTGCGAAGATTGTGGCGGAGGTCATTTGACAGTCCTTAATAATTTTTATTCTCTTTACTTAGTTCTTTTTCTTACAAGTTGTTTGTATGCTAATTTTTTTTCACTAAGTTTGCAGCCAAATTTGTAAATACTATTTAACAAATGACATCTCAACCCAGATGTCATTTGTTAATTCAATAGATTTTATCAAAAAAAGTCATATAATTTTACTAAACATCATGGATAAGAAAGCAATGGAAGCCAGACTCAACGAGTTGGCAGGCAAGCAAGCAGCTATAATGTCTAAGAAAAAAGCTGAACGTAATGCAGAGGAGTTAGCGGCAGTTCGTCAAGAAATGAACGACTTGAAAGCAAAGGTTACTGCTTCATACAAAGGAAAAGCTAACTAATTTTGATGACATCTTTATTAAAAAAAGATGTCATCTTTTTAAGTAATCGTTAAGAATTACTGTATCGTACAGGTTTTATACGACTCATTACAAAATTTTCAGTTAAAATAATTTCTTTCACACTCAATACATACTAATATGAATATCTCTGCTGCTGATGTTAATAAGCTAAGACAGATGACAGGTGCAGGTATGATGGACTGCAAAAAAGCCTTGTCTGAAGCTGAAGGCGACTTCGAAAAAGCCGTTGACATTCTTCGCAAAAAAGGTCAAAAAATTGCTGCTTCTCGTGCAGATAGAACTTCTGGCGAAGGTGCTGTTTTCATGAAAAACAATGCTCAAAATACAGAAGCTACTTTGATTGCATTGAACTGCGAAACAGACTTTGTAGCTAAAAATGAAGACTTCGTAAAAATGGGTAATGCCATTCTTGAATTGGCTTACACACACAAACCAGCAAACACAGACGCATTGTTGGCGTTGAAACACGAAGGAAGAGCTATTTCTGAACACCTTACAGACATGATGGGCAAAATCGGCGAAAAAATCGAGGTTTCTGCTTACGAAACTCTGCAAGGAGAGAAAGTAGTTTCTTACTTACATGGTGCAAAAATCGGTGTATTGGTAGCATTGAAAAATATAGGTGGTGATGCTGAAACAGCAGGTAAAGACGTGGCGATGCAAGTAGCAGCAATGCGTCCTCTTGCGTTAGACAAAGACGGTATCTCTAAAGACCTTATAGACCGTGAAATTGAAATTGGCAAAGAACAAGCAAGAGCTGAAGGTAAACCAGAAGCTATGTTAGAGAAAATTGCCGTTGGTAAATTAGCGAAATTCTACAAAGACTATACTTTGTTGAACCAAGAGTTTGTGAAAGACAACAAATTGTCTATCCAACAATACTTGGATTCTGTAAACAAAGGCATGACGGTATCTGCATTTAAAAGAGTTGGCATCGGTGGTGCTTAGTTTTTTGTTGTAAATACTACCTATTAAAATAAAAAAGGTGTGGTCTTGTTGAAGGCTACACCTTTTTTTTCAGTTATCAGCTATCAGTGAACAGTCATCTATTTTTACTCTAAAAATTAGTAACTATTTACGACTAACTGATAACTGTTTACTCATGACTGTTCACTGATTTTCGTGTAGTTACAACTACTGTTCAAAAAGATTCCAACTTTCCTTCGTATTTCGCCTTTTGAGGTGTAATTTTGCACAAAAATTTAGCACCTTGAAAACAAAAAGTCATAAGAAAGACAAAATCAATGTGATTACATTGGGTTGTTCAAAAAATTTGGTGGACTCGGAAGTGTTGATAACACAACTCAAAGGCAACGGACTGGACGCAGTACACGAATCTACAAAAAATGATGCAAATATTATCGTCATCAATACTTGTGGGTTCATAGACAAAGCCAAACAAGAGTCTATAGATACCATTTTGCGATTTGCAGATGCCAAAGAAGGCGGTAAAATAGATAAGTTATATGTAACGGGTTGTTTATCACACCGTTACAAAGATGATTTGGAAAAAGAAATTCCGCAGGTAGATGCCTTTTTTGGGACAATGGAGTTGCCTTTATTGCTCAAAAAATTTAATGCAGACTACAAACACGAATTGATAGGCGAAAGGGTAACGACTACCGCCAAACATTACGCCTACCTCAAAATAGCCGAAGGTTGCGACAGACCTTGTTCTTTCTGTGCCATTCCACTCATGCGTGGAGGTCATGTGTCTAAACCCATAGACCAAGTAGTAACCGAAGCAAAAAATTTGGTCAAAAACGGCACAAAGGAATTGGTATTAATAGCCCAAGACCTTACGTATTACGGCTTAGACCTTTACAAACAACGGAACTTGTCTGAATTGCTCAAACATTTGTCTGATGTGGAGGGCTTAGACTGGATTCGTTTGCAATACGCCTACCCTTCGGGCTTTCCAATGGACATTTTGGACGTAATGGCAGAAAGACCAAATATTTGCAACTATTTGGATATGCCTTTGCAACATGGTTCTACCAAGATGTTGAAGGTCATGCGGAGGGGTATTACAAGAGAAAAAACCGAAGAATTAATCCACAATATCAGGGCTAAAGTGCCTAATATTGCCATTAGAACTACGCTAATAGCAGGACACCCACAAGAAACCGAAGCAGATTTTGGGGACATGGTGGACTTTGTGCAAAAAATGCGTTTCGAGAGATTGGGCGTATTTACCTACTCTCACGAAGAAAATACACATTCGTACTCTTTGGTAGATGACGTACCCGAAGACGTAAAAGAGGAAAGAGCAGCAGCCGTTATGGAAATACAAGAAGGCATTTCGGCAGCATTGAACCAAGAAAAAATCGGAAAAACTCTCAAAGTATTGATAGACCGCAAAGAAAGTGGCTATTGGGTGGGCAGAACAGAGTTTGACTCGCCAGAAGTAGATAATGAAGTCTTGATTAATGCCGAAAAATTCTATTGTCGCAGAGGAGATTTTGTGCAGGCTCACATTACAGATGCCTCTGAATTTGATTTGTATGCGGATATTGTGTAATTACCTGAAAATGAACCACAAGAACATAAGTTCACAAGTTTTTTTACTATTAACTTTGTGTGCTTGTGTACTTGTGGTAAATTTAATCTTGTATAGTACACCCCTACTTGTGTTGGGCTATTTGTTGCTATTGACTAATAAACCAATTCCAAGACTCTATCTTGTAACGTAAACCGCAAAGACTTTTTGTAGTCTTGTTGCTGAAAATGCAGCAAATTACTTTGGTCATCAAACTCGTCCATTAATAACTGGTTCGTTATCAATAAATTGGCGGTGCTTGGGGCATTTGGAATTTCATAATACACCCAAACAGCATCTTGTTCATATTCTTTGCCTACGTAAGTCATAGGCAATACTTTTCCTTGTTGGCGAACAATGAAAGAGGTAGTAATGTATTTATGAATGTACTCGTCTGCATTCGGCAGTTCTTTGGGCGTATTCAGATTGAGTTTTATATTATATCTTTTGTTAATGGTGGTTTCTAAATCGTCATAAAAAATCTTATGGCTTATTTCCAAACTGCGTTGTTGCTTGTTGTAATTCAACTCACAAACCGTAACATGAATGGGGTGTGTATTGAGCCAGAAAAATTGTAGTAATACGTGGATATAGGAGAGCAGCATAACTATAGAATATGTAAAGCAAAAATAATAAAATCCTAAGGGTTTTAAAACCCTTAGGATTTAGGAGAGTCAATTAATTTTTGAGGAGTTTTCTTGTACCAATTTCTAAATCTTTCATAAATGGCATTACATTCGCCCCTATTTCTACCAATTTATTAAAGAATTTCATCATAAAAGGATAGAAAATGGTGTTGTTCCAGCCGTCTTTGCTTGCCTGAATAATACCTACGTGAGTACACAACCACAAAAACAAAGAAATAGCTAAAACATATTTGAATACAGCTACTACAATGCCCATGATATTATCAAAATTATCGAAAATAGACAGGGCTTCTTTGTCTAACCGTTTTTTGCCCCAAATATTTAGTCCTAATGATACAGCTAAAAAAATGAACATTAAGATAAAAAATGGAACAGCTTTAGGGATTTTGCCTGTGTATTTACCGCCCATATCAAAAGCCAAATGCACAACTTTAAAGCTGATGAGGGTTACAACCACAAAAATTAGTAAAGAAAGAAACTCGTTGAAAAAGGCTTTTTGAAAACCTTTCATTGCCCCCCATACAATAAGCAGGAGGATTATGACATCGAAAATATTGATGTACGTCATAGTAGCTAATTTGGAGTAAGGAACAGAGGTAGGTAAGGTGGCGGTATAATTTTTTCATTGCAATTTCATTCTTGTAGCATAGCCTTTAGTCTATGAATAACACAAACTAAAGGCTATGCTACAACTCTTTAAGCAGGTAATAGAGCTTTTACCACTGCCGAAATAGTTTTGTTATCTGCCTTGCCTGCCAATTCTTTGGTGGCTACGCCCATCACTTTGCCTATTTCTTTGGCAGAAGTAGCTCCTACTTTGGCTATAATGCCCTTAATCACTTCTGCAACTTCTTCTTCAGACATCATTTTTGGCAAAAATCTTTCTATCACTGCCAACTCGTCTAATTCTATTTTACGGAGGTCTTCACGCCCTTGTTGTGCATATATCTCGGCAGAATCTTTACGTTGTTTAGCTGCCTTCATCAACATTTGCAGTTCTTTTTCAGGAGATACTTCGCCATTGCTGCCTTCTTCGGTTTCTGCCAATAAAATCAAAGATTTGATAGCCCGCAAAGCCCGCAAGTCGTCTTTGTTTTGGGCTTTCATGGCATTTTTTATTTCTTCGTCTATGCGTTGTTTCAGTGTCATAGTTACTTTAACATTAGTGTTTTTACAAAAATACAGACATTCAACAAATTAGCAAATAAAACTCTATTTTTGGTGCTAAACAGTGCTTAAAATTTTATTTGCCTATCAATGACTATCTTACACATATATTCGTAGATATTTGGTAATAAGTTACTGAAATTCAAAGAGTATCTTTATTTTTGCCGACTTTAGTACACATAGAGAGTTAAAAATTAGGCGTGTGTCAAACAAAGTTTATGCAAGCAGGACTCTTTCCTTAATTTTTCCTAATTAGAGTTTATGAATAACTCCTTTTTAGCCCTCCCTGTGGGGAGGGTTGGGTGGGGCTATAGCAAAAAAATATTCATAAACTCTATTAAACACATATAAATTCACTCAAATAGATAACCAGTAAGCACCATGCAAGAAAGCCTCGTGAAGACAGACAAGATAGAAGCCTTGCTTATTTACAAAGATGACATCGAAAATCGTAGTTTTTTTGATTGGGTAAAAGCACAAGCCTCTTTTATTGACCCTTTGCACAAATATAAAGGGCATTTTCGTATAGACGGAGAGTATTTTCATTTTGAGGGAACAGACTCCCAAAATGGACAGCCTCACCATTTAGTATTTTCTTCCTCCCAACTAGTAAGTTTGAACTTGGGCTTTGACATGACCTATAGGGCTATCGAAGACCGTAGTTTAGGTTTTGCTTTTAAGCCACTGCGTTTAGACGTGCAAAACGGCAACCATTTGTTTGTATGCTATTTTGTGATGCGGTTCATTCCTTTGGTGCGTCTGTCAGACAATAAAATTTGGTATGAAAAGCTACAAGAGTGGAAAAAATACAATGTTTTTAAGAAAACTTTGAATGAGTTGTAAGACCTCACAAGACTAAAAAATGAAAAACTGTAGCATAGACTTTAGTCTGTGAAAAATTACATCACCACTAATCACGTATTCACAGGCTAAAGCCTATGCTACAGGACTAAAAAGTGTAATCTTTTTTTTTAAGATTACACTTTTTATTATATATGTATAAAGGCACAATCCACACAATAAAATA
This sequence comes from Cytophagales bacterium, assembly GCA_947457925.1. Taxonomy (GTDB): domain Bacteria; phylum Bacteroidota; class Bacteroidia; order Cytophagales; family Thermoflexibacteraceae; genus JAAFKA01. The sequence goes on from CANGYA010000120.1 coordinate 7,417, forward strand.
TAAAAGGGAAAAAGTGCCTTATTTGCGGTAACAAGGCACTTTTTTTTTTAGCCTTACAAAGTCCACACAAAAAGTCAAGGATTCGCTGTAGCTAAGGCACTGGTGCTAACAAGGTTTGTCAAGGATTGTTAATGGATTGTTTAAACGGCATTTAATAGCTATTTAATCTCTTTTTTTATACCAGTATCTCCATGCCCAACCTTTTATTGCACCCTCAAATCTAATGCTGTCAGCTATTGGCTGATTTAGGTTATACTTGTTAAATATAGAGTCTGTTTGCTCTTTTGTAAGTTGGCTGGGGTTAGCGAGGGCGTTAAATATCTCTTTCCTAATGGGTTCTTCATAGGAAAAACGTACACTTGGGGGAATTTGACAGTTTTTAATTAAGTCTAAGTTGAATTCTTTGGTTGGAACATTTTGGTTATGATATTTCATAAGGCTACCTACCCAATATAGCTGTAATTCAGCTAATTCTCTATCATGATACAAAAAACAACTATAAAAATTTGGAGGGTTATTGTACTGAAAACCAGTACGTTGCATAGCTTTTTCATAGGCTAAGTCAAGTACCTTAGTTACTATGTCTGCATCAAATTTACCTTCTAAATAAATCAATTGATTGAGTTTTGTTATGTCTGGTTCATCAAAAACTTCTTCTTTTACTACCTCGTAGGTGATGTCTGGTGTGATTTGCTTGCCTTCTTTGTCGTAAAATACCTCACCTTTCATACAAATGGTTTTTCCTTTGAGCTGGGTGATTTGTGGTAGCTCTTTTTTTTCTGTATAGGTTAAGTAACCACCTATCACTAAGGCTACTGCCCCAATGATGGCTAATGTGCGTTGTTTTAGTGTCATAGCTTGTGATAAATGTTGTTATGTGTTAAAATGCACCCTTTTAAGGCTCTATTTTCCTGAAATGTTATACCTAATGTTATATCAAATGTTATAGTTTTTGGGGTGAAAATTAGGTTTAATAAGAGCTAAAAGAATTGTATTTTTTTTAGTTATAATTCAAGTTTGGTCATTAGCCTATTAATTATCTCATCTTTTGACTTTAACTGGTTGTTTTTTTCCTTTAGTTCTTCCTGTAAAAAGGCAACTACATCTACTAAGGCTTGATGTTCTATAGTATGAATAGCTAAATCACCTTCTACTGTGCTACTTTGCACACCTATATTTACACCTGTATTAATACTACCATTATTTGTCAAGTAGTTTTTATCATCAAACATCTCACCTTCTCCATAGAAAAGCCAATACAGATTGATTTTGTAATTTTTACAAAAATTCTGTATTATAGATGTCTTTACCTTACTCCTACCCTGCATAATTTCGGAAAATGCTTGAGGTTTATACCCTAAAAATGCAGCTAAATCTTTTTGAGAAGTAATTACCTTCATTTTTTCTAATGCTTCAACTGCCTTAATAAATTGATTATCAACCATATAATAAATTTATACAAAAATAATGTATTTTTATTTGCATAATACAGAATTTCTGTATTACTTTGTATCAACAAACAAAGCAAAAAAGTTTGTTGTGTTTGTCGTTGTAAATATACTTTGAATTAATCACGCAATAAGCAATGAGTAATAAAAAAACAAAAAAAGCTAAAAAGATACCCAAAAAGACATGGGAGGTGCTATATACTTCTGATGAACTGAGGGTGATAGGTGGTCTCCTAAATCATGGAGATGCTCATAAAATTGTAGAAGCTGTTGGTGCTGACTACCATAATGTCAAAAGAATCCTGTCAGGTAATGAAGGTAATGGCATTACGGAGAAAGCCACTAAGGGAAAAAAAATAGTGCAAGAAGCATTGAAGTTGATTAACGGATATGCGAATGAGTTGCAAGGTAGGATTAAAGAAATGGAAAACAGGCAACAAACATATCTGTCTGTGGTGAATACGATGCAACGTGCATCGGCTTAAAAATTTATTTGTGTTATAGCTTAAATACTTATTACCAATGCTTTGCAGAGGTAATATTTACACAGTGCAGCCGTTTTGAAGTAAACGGTACAGCAAAAGTTCTTTGACATAGATGTATATAATCATAGTATCTACTCGCAAAATTATGAGGAAGGAATTCACATTTGATGAACTTGAACAATACGAGTTTATCACATACGGTTTATCTGACCAGTGGAAAGAAACTATAGGGGCGGTGGAGCATGGTTTTCACTGCCTTATATGGGGGCTGCCCGGTAGTGGTAAGACCACATTTGCTATACGCTTGTGTGGGGAGTTAGCCAAATTTGGTAGGGTGTATTACAATTCTTTGGAGCAGGGGTTTTCAGGTTCTTTGAAAAGTAATTTGCAATCTGCTAACCTTACTAATGACCAGAAACGGAACATAAGAGGGTATAACCACAATTTTGAAGAGATGTGTGAGGCTGTCATGAAGAAGAGAGTAAAATTTATCGTGATTGACAGTTTGCAATATCTTGGTAGTGTGGGTATGACCTATCAACAGTATAAAAAGTTAAAAAGCATCTGTAGTAACTCTAAAAAGTCCATTATCATGATAAGTCATGCTACTGGTGTTGTACCCAAAGGTAATCATGCAAAGGCTATACGGTTTGATGTTGATGTAAAAATCAAGGTGATTAACGGTGTGGCAGAGGCTGACAGCCGATACGGAGCAACCAAGCCTTACATTGTCTATGACAAAAAAAAGGTGCTTAAAAACGAAGGACTTTTTGCAATTAATGATTTAAAACGAGCATAAAGATGCCGATAGAATTGAAAAACAGTGCTATTCGGAAGATTAAAGACTATCTGAATGAGCAAACAAAGGATATTTCTATTCCTAAAGATAGCAAGTTGTAAATTGCTTGCAAAATGTGATATTTTAAAGCAGAAACAAAAAAAGCCTAGACATCTAGGCTTTTTTTGTTTTTGTGCTTTTCAAAATTTTTCGTATGGTGGAGTTGCTCAGGGCGTATTTATGCGACAACTCCTGTATAGTGTCATCAAATCTAATCCGTTTGACTTGATACAGCTCGGTGAATTGGTCTATAATGGCAGCATTACGCAACTCCGTATTTTTTCGCCGAGTTACCGCCGCCTTTTGTTTGGGTGTTGGTGCTATCATCGTCATGGGCTTGTGGATTTTGACCTCAAATTTAATAAATATTAAGAAATAATAAATTAATAAAAGTATTTATTTAACGGTAATAGACTTTATTTCATAACCAACTTTTACTTTTTCATAAACTTTTTGGTTGCTATAATCAAAAGCAATAGCCTCAAAAGTTTGCTCCGTTATCAAAAGATTACTAAGGTCGTGTTCTGGCTTTATGGCTGTGCGTGTAATGGTGTTCAGTATCTGCGTGTCGCCATCTTTGTAGTTGTAGTTATCCAAAGCCTCGTACACTTTTTGCACCAAATCTAAGTGGCTCAAAATAGCCTCCTCTGTATCTTCGTAACTTTCACTGACCAGCCTCACCTTAAATTTAATCTTCCGTTCTACCATTTGCACTTTTTTGGGCAGAGAGGTGAGTTCTATAGTATTAAACAAAATGTACGCCACAGGTACGGAGAACATTTCCTGTTCGTTTACTTGGTCTTGCTGGGTGTACCAAGTTACTTCTTGTAGCTCGTTAATAGTTTTTAGTCTATCACGAATGCCTATGTAGCAGTTTTTTAGTATCATGTTATTTGAAAAGGTTAGCTAATTTTTTATCTATCATTTCTACTATTTCTTTGTCCAACTCTGGTGAATCGCCAATGAACTGACGTTTGGGTACTTTAATTTTGTGGGCTTTCGTAACTTGTACAGTTTTATTTCTACCTCTTAGTTTCTCTGCCTTTATGCGACTGATGAACTTTGCCTTCTTAGTTTTACTGTTGATGACATACGGAGTACCCCCGGGGTGGTCTATAGTTCCTCCTTCGTTATGTAGCTGTGAGTAGGGCATATCACTGGACACGATGACTTTGTTACCACTGCTTTGTGCGGTTACTGACCTTCGCAAATTGCCAGACTTAAACAACAAAGCCCTTGGTTTATCTCGGTTACGCCTGTCATATTTACTAAGGCTATTGGCTTTTCGTTTTTCCCAAGATTGGTTATTCCATTTAGCTTGTTTGAATGCCTGCATACTGTACCGCAAAGCTATTTTTTCGGTGTCAAGCACTATTTCTTGTTCCAAGTCCTTTAGCTTTTGTTCAGTAACTCGGAGTTCCTGTGCAAATTTTTTATAGTCCATGTTTAGAAAGTTTGAATGTCAAAGTTTTTATCAACGATAGTGTACTTAGCAACAAACCTCCGCACCGCCTCCGTGTCTATGCCTTGTGGCACATGAACCGTAAAGTGGTAAGGTACAGGTGAAGTTGCGTTGAGGGTGTGGTTCTCCAACCAGATGCGTTGTTGTACGGTGTCAAAACGTCTATTTACCCTATGAACAAGCAACAAAGTTTGAGAGTTGGCGTAGGCTTCTTCTCGTTGTTCCAAAGTAAACTCCAAAAAGTTTTTGTGGAGTTCTATCAAAGGATAACACAGGGCATATAGCCACAAAATATTGAACTCTTGTTTTTCTAATGACTGTGTAACAGGGTTCACAAAGTATTTATCAAATGTGGATAGGAGGCGTTGGATTTGCCGCCCAATGTTTAGGTTATAAATGAGTACATTCATGTTATTGCGTTTTTAAGGTAATATGATTGATGAACTCAAAGGCACTATCTACCTCTATATAACCAGCCACAGGTGTATAGATACGACCCATCGGAGAGAATGTACCTGTGTTTGTACGAACTTCTATGGTGGTTATTTCCACATCTTCTACCCCATCTACGGCTTGTATAGCATCTATGATAGCATTCTTTTTTACGCTGCCGTCAAAGGGTAGTGTAGCCAAATAGTTTTTGACAGCTTTGTCCACATTGCTTTTTACCTCGTCTGCATATTTCAAAGGGTCATAGTACACATCTACGAATAGTTTGATGTAGTCCGTATCTTGCGACTGTATGGCGATGTACGAACCTGCAAACATGAGGTTGTTTATGTAGTCTGTAAATGACTGCATTTGTGCAGGGTTGATGGCTATAATCTTGCCTGTATTATCCGTAGTAGCTACCTTGAGCAAGGTGTTGTTATTGGTATCTTTGGCGTAAGCTGCACGTTTGATAAGCCTTTTGGTAAGGTCTATGACAGGGTATTTAACTACACCGTCTATCACTTCCAAATCATCTCCGTACTGAAACTCGTAGGCTTTTTTCACATACCAATCTGCACGCCCTACTACGGCATTGGCTGTGATGTCGGCTATTTCTGAACGGAATAAGTCCATCTGGACTTCAAAGTAATAAATGATTGTGGCAACCACACCGGCCCACTTTAGCCAAATGGCGGTGATTGATTGCGAGTTGAGAACGGATAGTTCTGTAAAACTGTCCTTGCTGGTTAATATGCTTTGTAATATTTGTTCTTTGGTGCGTGCCATGTTTTTATTATATATGATGTGTGATATATATGATGTATGATATATTATAATATATCATACATAAAAACGTGGCTCATGGGGGTAGGCAAAGATACGTAAAACCTGATAGGAGTACAGGATAAACAAGATTTTTTCTGTAGAACGGACTTTAGTCCGTTTGTCGTGCCTACGTCATAAACGGACAAACTTGTACCACAAAAGCAAAAAAAGCCAAACAAAATTTGCTTGTTTGGCTTTTTTTACTTTGTTTTGAAGTGCGAACAAATTACGTGGAACGGATGCCACGCTAAAAATATCCAAAATTGTTTTTTGCGTGGCAGTGCTATTTGATAGCTAATCTGTTACATAAAGACATTATAACCTTTGTCAAAGGGTTTAGAGAGAGTTTAAGAAACTCATTAATCCACGTGGTTTGTTCGCAGCTCTAAACTCTTTGACAATTTTTTTTTACCCAATATGCGAACAAACCCAAATCCAGCTCCCTTAATCAAGGTTGAGCAAAATCCAGAAGGCACGCAGGTAGTAAGTGCCAGAGAATTGCACAAGTTTTTAGAAGCAAGTGAAAGATTTGCTTCGTGGTGCGAAAGAATGTTTGATTATGGTTTTGTAGAAAATCAAGATTTTGTAGGGTGTAAAGTTTTTAACACCCAAGCAAAACAAGAACTTCAAGATTATGCTCTAACTTTAGACTGTGCCAAACAGATAGCTATGTTACAACGTAATGACAAGGGCAAAGAGGCGAGGTTGTATTTTATAGCCTGTGAAAGGGTATTGCTGGCTAAAAAGTTGGAAGGGTTGAAAGAACAAAAACCCATGCCCCATGTAGCTCGTGCTTATGAAATAGGTTTAAAATTAGGTGCATTGCAGGCAGAGCAAGAGGAGTTGAAAAAAGAATTGGCGGTGTTGCATAGCCTGCCCCACTATTGCAGGTATTGTGGGAAGGAGAACAAAAACTATTTGGCAAACCAAAAACACGAACATTATTGCAGCCAGAACCCACAGGCAGCCAAAAGTAATTTGCCCGCAGCTAAACAAAAAGGAGGTGATGTATGCTAACTATCACGCCTCAACATATAAATGCCTTACAGAATTTATTGTTTGAAGATACCACTAAACGACTGATAGCCAACATAGAAGAGGCTCAAAACTTATTGGTAGCAAGTTGTATAGAAGATTACGGTACGTTGGTAGGAGATTATTATTATACGTTGCACCTACTCAAAGTTTTTCTAAGGGCAATAGAAAAGGCTAACCAGCCCAACCCACCCACAGAAGATACAACAAGCTAACACAAAACCCCTACCGAATTGGTAGGGGTTTTTTCTGTAGAACGGACTTCAGTCCGTTTTGTCGTGCCTACGTCATGAACGGACTGAAGTCCGTTCTACAGGGGTTACGCTGTGATGCCATACTTTTCTTTGAGTTTGGCGAGTTCTTGTTCATAGACTTTCTCTGCCTCTGCCTTCATCTCTGGGCTGGGTTGCCCAATAGAATTTTTCATTCGTTCCATGAGGTATTTCATGGCTTCCCAACGAGCTTCGCCTATTATTTTCCTTTCTTGTGGTGTCATAGTTCTTCTGTGGTTATGTGCCAGCCTAATGCTTTGGCAATGTCTTTGCCAATATGAAAATTTAAGTAGTCCTCTATGTTATCTGCATTGATATTATCTCCGCCTTCTGTGGCATAAAAATAGATAATATCATCTAATTTATCTTCCACATCCCATCCATTTTCTGGTCTTCGTACCACTAACACCTTTTTACTTTGTACCCACACCGCCCTAAATTCGGCAGGATTGTTAGCAATGACAAACCTAATATCATAGGTACTAAAAAAGGTATCGTCTGGATGGTTGTGTGTTACTACGTTATTTTTTGCTAAAAGTTGAGCTTCCTCCGAAAAACTAATAGGCTTGTCATAACTTTTTAGGTAGTTTGGTAGTAGTCTATTGCCATACTTATCTACTATCATGGCTTCTTCGTTTAGTCCTGTAACGGTACTCAAATGCTGTTCTACCTTTGCTAATTCTTGCCTAAACAGTACCTCTCTTGCCTTTTCTATACTTCCATTCACCACCTTGCGTTGTACTTCTGTCAAATTTTGGAAGTAAGGGTGCGAACTTGGGAAGATGATACCTGTTTTACCCACATTGTTTTGAAATAATATAGGATTGGCAGGTATGTCTTTGGGTAATTTTGTACCCTTCGTACCTTTGTCCACTTGGTACACTGTGCATCGGCAGTTCCAACCATTTGGCGGGTAGTGTGTGTCCCAAAATGTACTGTCCACAGGTTCTACCACACCATCTAAGGCAGCGTGTTCTGGTCGTGTTCGTAAGTCGCCTACAGCATCATACACCAAATCGTATTTGTCCTTTTGGCTATCAAATTCTTGCCACTTCACAGCCATTTGCGAGGAAGCTACGGCATGGTTGTATTCTGCTTGCAAGTAGGCACTGTTATAGGTAGCATTCAGGTTTTTGATTTCTTTTCGAAAATCCGCAAAAGAACGGAGTTTGCCCTGTGCATCTCGTAGCAACAAACTTGCTTGCTGTAACTCTTGGTAAGTCTTAAAGCCAGAAAATATAAAGATGTTGTCTGTCATGCCTGTTACCAATTTAGGTAAACTCTGATAAGACACTCCACCTTCTTGCATCGCCTTCATCAATTCATTTGCCGTAGCCAATAGTAAGGGTGTAGTATCAGCCCCCCCGCCCCCCATAGGGGGAGTTGAGTAGTAGAGTTCTCGTGCTAATTTTTCCCAAATACTCTCAAACGATGCCCCCCCGCCCCTCACAGCTAATCTTGTAGGGGTTTTGTGAGAGATTTTAATTTTATATACTTGCGAGTCTATCAGTACCGAAAAACCATGTCAGAATTTCATAGCATCAGTAAATTTCGCCCCCAGTTAAAAAAAGTTTAGCCAAAGCCTATGACTTATCTTTGTCTAAGCCGAGTTTGTCATTTTCGGCTTGTATGGGCACCAGTTTTCGTCAAACTGTTGCAGGTATTTTTTCAAATCCTCAAATGACCACAGCACTTATGTTAGAAGGACATTTGGCAAGTACGTTGGCACGTGCTGCCTCGAGCAGTGGCAATTATTTGATAGTTGCCCAAGATACAA
>CANGYA010000121.1 GCA_947457925.1 Cytophagales bacterium
AATTGTTATACGTAGTCTTCAAGAAGCTCTATAAAGATGACATCTTTCTAAAAGATGTCATCTTTATAGAGCTTCTTGAAGACAATCAAACTTATTTCTTTGAAAAAAATTAGTTTCACTATAAGTTTTTAAAGCACGACCCTAAAAAAGATTACATCTTTGTATTTACAAGCATTAGGTAATTACTTACTATTTTTCACTAACTTACTCAATGATTACCACTCATTGAATTTTTGCGTTTGCTTATCTAATTGATTATGAAAAAGAAAATCTTAATTCTTTGTTACTCCGACCTCCAAAGAGACCCTCGTATTCGTAGGCACGTAGAAGCCCTGCTACCAAACTATGAAATTATTACTTGTGGATACGCCCCTCTTACAGACAAAGACATAGCTTTCATTCCACATACTTTACCAGATGATGTTTTTGTCATAGATTTTCATACCAATTATCCATCTCTGTTAAGAAAAATTATATCATTAATCATCAAGTTATTAGCTATTAATACTTTTTGGGTGCGTACTTCATTGGCAAAGACCCTTTTCAAAAAATATAGAACTTGGCGGGAAAACAACTACCGAGCTACACTTGACCTCAGCCACCCCTACGATTTGCGTTATTGGACAGAAACAGAATACGGCAACAGAACCCGTACTTTGTTGGCTCTCCGCCACTACGATTTCGACCTTGTTTTTGCCAATGACCTCCAAACTCTGCCTTTGGCATTGCAAACAGCCCAAGACCACCGCTGTAAAGTATTGTATGATGCCCACGAATACACGCCACAAGAAGGCGAAGACAGCCCTGAATGGGTAGCAAAATATAAAGATTATTATACTTTTTTATGCACAAAGTACCTTCCAAAAGTAGCCAAAATGTTTACAGTCTGTGAAGGGCTTGCTAAAGAATATGCTAAAAATTTTAATGTAAAACCCTTAGTTCTAAGCAATGCTACTACTTTTTATGACTTAGCACCCCAAGAAATAGGTGATACTATCCGTATCATACACCATGGGATTGCTGGCGAAGCAAGGCGGTTAGATTTATTAGTAGAATTAATGGATTATTTGCCAGAAAACTTTACCTTAGACCTTATGTTAATGAACAATGCACCAACTTATATTGAAAAGTTAAAGCAAATGGCAGCTCATAACAATAGGATTCGGTTTATTCCAACAGTGCCTACACAAGAGATACCATTAAGGACTAATAACTACGATATAGGTATTTTTATATTACCATTTACTAATTTGAATTATACCTATGCCTTACCCAATAAATTTTTTGAGTTTATTCAAGCCAGACTGATGATAGCCATTGGAGCTTCCCCAGAGATGCAAAGAATCACTGAAGAATATGACTTGGGTGTGGTAGCTCCCGATTTTAACCCTAAAAGTTTAGCTACATTATTAACAGGATTAGACAAAGAAAAAATCATGTATTACAAACAACAAGTACACCAAGCTGCGTATAAACTTTCGGCAGCTACCAACCAGAGTGTACTTAATGAGGTAGTCAAAGAAATTTTTGCCTAATGTATTTCTTCCATTAAAACAGCAGTTTCATGTGCGGTATAGCAGGTATTATAGATTTTGAAAAAACTATTGCGTTGGCAGACATACAACGCATGACAGACGTAATTGAACATAGAGGACCAGACGGAGAAGGACATTGGCTAAACCCTACGCAACAACTTGCTTTGGGGCATAGGCGGTTGTCTATCATAGACTTGTCTGATGATGGAAAACAACCCATGCACTACGCCAATGGCAGATATACGATTACGTTTAATGGTGAAATTTACAACTACTTAGAAATCAGACAGTTGTTAATAGAAAAAGGGCATCAATTCCGTTCCCAGTCTGATACAGAAGTGTTAATGGCATGGTATCATGAGAAAAGAGAAAGGTGTTTAGACGACTTAGACGGAATGTTTGCCTTTGCGATATGGGACGCACAAGAACAAACTCTGTTTTGTGCCAGAGATAGATTTGGCGAAAAACCATTTCACTATTACTACGAACCTCATAAAAAGTTTGTTTTTGCCTCCGAAATGAAATCAATTTGGGCGTATGGTGTGCCGAAAAAGACTAACCCCAAAATGGTGTATAATTTTGCCCTCAATGTGTGGGCAATGGGCAACCCTACGAATTGGAACGAAACTTTTTACCAACACATTCACCGTTTAGAAAGAGGCTCTTACCTACTTGTAGATGCCAAAGGCAAACTACATTGGCAAAAATATTGGCAACCAACCGTAGCCGTAAACCCTACGATTACGTTTGAGCAAGCTACCCAAAGGTTCTACGAACTAATGGAGGAGAGTATCAAACGGAGGTTGCGGGCAGATGTGCCTGTGGGTTCAAGTTTGTCGGGGGGCTTAGATAGTTCGGCAGTAGTGTGTCTTATAGATACCTTGAACAAAGACGCAAGTATCCAACAAAAGACTTTTTCGGCTCGTTTCCCCAACTTTGCCAAAGATGAAAGCAAATTTATGGACTTTGTGATAGCCAAAACCAAAGCTACGCCGTATGCAACGTACCCCGATGCCGAAAAATTTGCACAAGCCTTCAAAAAACTCTGTTGGCATCAAGAAGAACCTTTTGCGACAGCAAGTATTTTTGCTCAATGGGAAGTGATGAAACTTGCCAAAGAACAAAATGTTACGGTGTTGTTAGACGGACAAGGGGCAGACGAGATGCTGGCGGGTTATCATTTTTATTATGAAACGTATTACAGAGAATTGTATGGTAGGCACATACGCCTATTGTACCAAGAAGTAGCAGCCTACCAACATTTATACGGTATTCCGCCTACTTATTTGCCCGAAGTCTTGAAAAAAACGCCTGAAAAGTCTTATTGGAAAGATTTGGGTCGTGTATTATACGGTACTCTTGCCAATAAACTACGCAAGCCCAATGCCACTCCGCCTGCCCTTGCACAACAACAAGCAGTAGAAGGAGCTTTGAACAGAGATTTTGTGCAGCAGTTTGCTCCGCAAGACGTATTTGACTATACGGCTACCTTAAAAATGGCTAATTTGAACCAAAGATTGTGTTATGATTCGCAGTCGGGTATAGAACAACTCCTAAGATATGCAGACCGTAACTCTATGGCACATTCACGAGAGGTAAGATTACCGTTTTTGTACCATAAATTGGTCGAATTTTTGTTTACTTTGCCACCCGAATTTAAGATACAAAACGGTTGGACAAAATACGTGCAACGAAAAGCCTTTGAGAAGATTTTACCTGCGGAAATTACGTGGCGAAAAGATAAAATTGGCTACGAACCACCACAAAAATCTTGGTTGGAACAGCCTTTTATGAAAGAAATGATAGCAGAAAGTAAAACTTTGTTGGAAAAAGAAAAAATCTTAAATCCTCATCGTGATAAGACACAAGACGCAGATTTTGGGTATTTAACATTGGCTCAGTTTATTGCATAATTCATGTACTTTGGTACAGACATTTTAAATTTGTAGAAAATTGCAATTTGTACCACAGACTTCAGTCTGTGTTGAATTAAAATCACAGACTGAAGTCTGTGGTACAAATAAATAATGTCGTTATCAAACTCAAACAAACAATGACACTTTGTCATCATTATTATGTGTGGAATAGCAGGTATTTGGCATTTAGACAATGCCCCTTTGTATAAAGAAAAATTGGTACGGTTTACAGATGCTCTATTGCACAGAGGTCCCGATGGCGGTGGGTATCACATAGATTCCCAACTCTCTTTGGGCTTAGGGCATCGTAGGTTGTCTATCTTGGACTTGTCGCCTACGGGTAGCCAGCCTATGCCCTTTGCCAATGAAAGATATTGGATTGTGTTCAATGGCGAAGTCTTTAACTTTTTGGAGATTCGGGCAGAGCTACTCAACAAAGGTTATACCTTCCAAAGTGATTCGGATACAGAGGTCGTGTTGGCAGCTTACCACCAATGGGGTGAGGCTTGCCTGCATAAGTTTAATGGTATGTGGGCTTTTGCAATATGGGACACAGAAAAGCAAACTTTGTTCCTTGCCAGAGATAGATTTGGCGTAAAACCTCTGTACTATTTACATATTCCACAACAAATTTTTGCATTTGCCTCCGAAACCATTGCTTTCAAACAATTAGACGGCTACCAAAGACAATGGAATGAAGACCATTTGGCTTTACTCCTCCGCAATCCTTTTGGTTTAGAAGGTTACGGACACACTACTTTTCAACAGACTTACCAACTTTTAGGGGGACATTACCTAAAAATCAATGCTAAACAACCCTCTATTCAACAAGTGCGTTGGTGGAATACCTTAGATAGTTTACCAGCAGTTGCTGCCAACTATGAACAACAAGTAAAACAGTTTTATGAATTGTTCCAAGATGCTACTTTGTTGAGGTTACGCAGTGATGTGCCTATTGCTTCGGCACTGAGTGGTGGGGTAGATTCTTCGGCAGTCTATTGTATGTTGCACCAAATTAGCCAAAGTGATACCTTACAAAAATTACGTATTCCACAAGATTGGCAAAAGGCATTTGTAGCCACTTTTCCAGATACATCTATAGACGAAAAACAGTATGCCGAAGAAGTTATAGCCTACACAAAGGGTTCGGCAGAATACATTGTACCAGATTACAGTAACCTGATAGAAGAAGTTAAAAATGCGACACTTTTATTTGATAGTATTTACCTTACACCTTTGTCTATTGTAAGTAATATTTACAAAGAAATGGCATTGAAAGGCTTTAAAATTTCTTTAGATGGGCATGGTGTAGATGAAATGTTGTTGGGTTATCCGCATTTTTCTATGGAGGCTTACAAATATGCAATGGCACAAAACGACCCCACAGCAGCAGATAGTTATTGGGATACTTACGTGCAACTGCACCCACTAAACAGCCAAGCCACTTTGCAAAAACCTTTGCAGACTACACCAAAAGTACCTAAACAAGTACCTCTTAGCACTCGTTTGTACCAACAATTTGTGCCAGAACCCCTGAAAAATATCTACAGAGGTATGAAACAACAAATGGGTGTGCCAAACGATGTAGCACAGCCCGAACCGTATGCTGCTACAGATTGGCTTTTGGCTCATTCGGCTTCAACTCTTAGCACTTTGACCAATAAAGTAATAGACTACAGCCACTTAAACCCTGTAGACCAACAACTCTACGAGGCTTTTCACCTCACTATTTTACCGACTATCCTGCGTAATTTTGATAGGGCTTCTATGCAAAGTAGCATAGAAATTCGTATGCCTTTTATGGATTATCGGTTGGTAAGTTATGTTTTTGGCTTGCCTTTGAGTAGTAAAATAGGAAATGGTTTTACGAAACGTATTTTGCGAGATGCAATGGCACAAAAAATGCCTGAAAGTATCCGTATCAGAAAACTTAAAATTGGTTTGAATGCCCCAATGGTAGAATGGTTTGCTGGCGAAATGGCTACTTTTATCTTAGACGAAATACACTCACAAGCATTTGAACAAACTAACTTGTGGAATGCCAAAGTTTTACAAAACTTTGTGCAAGATAAAATTAAGAATAAGTCTTGGGAATGGAATGAAAGTACAAATTTTTGGGCTATTCTCAACACACATCTTTTGTTGAAAAACAAGTAAGCTAAGTGCCAAAGCACAATTATTAATTAGTAAATTTGTAATTAACAATCACTTTAAGTTATTGACTACCAATTTGCACCTATAGCAATTTACTATGAACTCAATCCAAATGGTTGATTTATTCAGCCAATACCAACATATCAAAGGCGAAGTAGATGCTGCCATAGCAGGAGTAATAGAAAAATCTGCCTTTATCAATGGTTATGCCGTTAAAAATTTTTCGGATAATTTGGCGAAATTCGTGCAAGCCAAGCACGTCATTCCTTGTGCCAATGGTACAGATGCCTTACAAATAGCTTTCTCTGCCCTTGACTTACCCAAAGATGCGGAATTTATTGTGCCTTCGTTCAACTATGTAGCAGCCGTAGAAGTAGGGGCATTTTTGGGCTACAAACCTGTTTTTGTGGACAGTTTGGCGGGTACATACAACGTAGATGTTAGCAAAATAGAACAAGCCATTAGCCCAAAAACCAAAGTCATTGTAGCAGTCCATTTGTTTGGGCAATGTGCCGATATGGACAAAATTATGGAAATAGCTACCAAACATAACTTGTATGTCATAGAAGACAACGCACAAGCTATAGGAGCTACCTACACCTCTGGCAGTGGCATAACAAAGTTTGCAGGAACTATAGCCCCGATAGGCACAACGTCATTTTTCCCTTCAAAAAACTTGGGTTGTATGGGCGATGGCGGTGCTATTTTTACGGATAATGACCAATTAGCAGCCAAAATGCGTTGCATTGCCAATCATGGACAAGAAGTAAAATATACTTACAAAATGGTCGGTATCAACTCAAGATTAGATACCTTGCAAGCAGCTATTTTGGACGTAAAACTCAAATATTTGCACCAATACATTGCTGCAAGGCAAAAAGCAGCAGCTTTTTATGACAAAGCCTTAGTGAATCACCCCGATTTTACTATTCCAGAACGGAATCCACAATCTACCCACGTTTTTCACCAATACACTTTGCAAGCAAGTTCGCCAGCAAAACGTGAAGAAGCCATTAAAAAATTAGCAGCTTGCCAAGTACCCAGCATGATTTATTACCCTTCGCCTTTGCATTTACAAGAGGCGTATCGTCATTTTGGCTACCAAAAAGGAGATTTTCCTGTGGCAGAGGCTCTTTGCTCCACTGTTTTTTCTTTGCCTATGCACACAGAATTAACAGACGAGCAGCTACAGTACATCATAGACAGTCTTTTGAAATAAAAATAACAGTAAATCATTTTATTTACATGACAGAAAAAATAAAATTTGCGGTATTGGGTGCGGGACATATTGGAAAAAGACACGCAGCCATGATTCAGCAACATTCAGAGGCTGCCCTCGTTGCTATGATTGATACAGATACCCGTTTGCAACAAGAATTGGAAAGCACTTTTCAAGTGCCATTTTTCTCGTCTTATGAGGATTTTTTGCAAGCTAAAATTGCGACTGATGTAGTCAATATAGCTACACCCAATTATTTACACGCCTCACAAGCTATTACGGCTTTGGCAAATGGCTGTCATGTGGTTTGCGAAAAACCGATGGCATTGCGGAAGTCTGATGCCGAAGATGTATTGTTTGCTGCCCTACAAGCCCATAAATTAGTGTTTTGTGTGATGCAAAACCGTTATTCGCCTCCTTCAGAGTGGTTAAAAGAAGTAGTAAGCAGTGGGATATTAGGCAAAATTTTTATGGTACAAATCAACTGTTATTGGAACAGAGATGACAGGTACTACAAAAAAGACGGTTGGAAAGGCAAACAGTTAGAAGATGGCGGTACTTTGTTCACACAGTTCAGCCATTTTATAGACATTATGTTCTGGTTATTTGGCGACATTCAAAATATTCAGGCAAAGTTTAACGACTTCAACCACCAACATTCTACAGATTTTGAAGATTCTGGTTTTGTAAGTTTTGATTTCAAAAAAGGCGGTATGGGTTGTATCAATTACTCTACGGCAGTTTGGGACAAAAACTTAGAGAGTAGTATTACGATTATTGCAGAAAAAGGCTCTATCAAAGTAGGTGGGCAATACATGGACAAAGTAGAGTATTGTCATATCCAAAACTATACAATGCCTGAACTACGTCCCTCAAATCCGCCCAATGATTATGGTGCGTACAAAGGCAGTGCTGCCAATCACCACTATATCATTGAAAATGTGGTAGATACGTTAAGAGGTAGAAATATAGCTACGACCAATGCCTTAGAAGGTCTAAAAGTCGTAGAAATTATAGAAAACATCTATCAACTCAAAAAAACAAATAAAGGATAATGGAAAAGTCTTATTCTGCCCACGAAACTGCCGTTATAGATGAAGGTTGTACGATAGGAAAAGGTACAAAAATTTGGCATTTTTCGCACATTATGCCCCAATGTATTATTGGAGAAAATTGCAATATTGGACAAAATGTAGTGATTTCGCCACAAGTAGTTTTGGGTAATAATGTAAAAGTGCAAAACAATGTTTCTATTTACACAGGTGTAATTTGCGAAGATGACGTTTTTTTAGGACCTTCTATGGTTTTTACGAATGTAACAAATCCTCGCAGTGCTGTTAATCGCCGCAACCAATACGCCAAAACCACTGTTAAAAAAGGGGCAACGATTGGGGCAAATGCCACGATAGTTTGCGGACATGACATTGGTGAGTTTGCCTTTATTGGTGCTGGAGCTGTAATTACCAAAAATGTACCCGCCTACGCCTTAGTAGTGGGGAATCCTGCCAAACAAATAGGCTGGATGAGTGAATACGGACACCGTTTGCATTTTGACTCCAACGGTAGAGCCGTTTGTGAAGAAAGCAAAGAACAATACCAACTCAAAGACGGAGTAGTAAGCAAAATAAGCTAAGTCCTTAAAATAGTTTGATAACGACATTATTTATTTGTACCACAGACTTCAGTCTGTGTCGAATTAAAATCACAGACTGAAGTCTGTGGTACAAATTACAATTTTCTACAAATTTAAAATGTCTGTATCAAAGTTAGCAATTTCACTCTATTCAAGTAAGCAATTTTGTAAAATTCTTGTAATTTTGCTTTTTTAATTTACCAAAAACAGTTGAAAAACTGTTTTTTTTGTCTTTAATAGAAAATAACCATGCGAAAAATATCAGTGTGTGTTACGCCCAACTTACTGCCTTTGTATAAAAATGACAACCAAATTGTAGTTGTTGTAGATGTTTTGCGAGCTACCTCGTCCATTACAGCAGGCATGGCATCGGGCATAGCCAAAATTCTGCCTGTGGCTACAGTAGAGGAGTGCATAGCTTTGCAAGCTGCGGGCTACATAGCAGCAGGCGAAAGGGACGGAAAAATGGTAGAAGGCTTCACCTTAGGCAATTCTCCGTTTGACTACATGGACGAAAAGCTGAAAGGGCAAACGATTGCAATGACTACGACCAATGGCACTTTAGCCATTCATCTTTCTGAAGGGGCAAAGGAAATAGTGATTGGTTCTTTCCTCAATTTGAGCAGTGTAGCCAATTATTTGGCAACACAAGATGCCGATATTTTAGTGGTGTGTGCAGGTTGGAAAGGCAAATTTAACTTAGAAGATACCATGTTTGCAGGGGCTTTGGTCGAAAAACTACAAGGGAAAATAGACGTAGATTGTGATGCTGCCGTTTCTGCCTTGTATGTGTACCAAGCTGCCCAAGTAGATTTGATGATGTTCATGGAAAAATCTTCACACTACAGACGTTTGAAACATTTAGACGTAATAGATGACATTGCTTTTTGTCTATCTGTCGACCATTTTGACTGCGTGCCTGTGGTACAAAACGGTAAAGAAATTGTATTAAAAGAACTATAAAATATTTTTTTAAAGTTAAATTTATCATTTTATCAATGAAACAACTTATCGGCTATTTCCTCAAAGGCGTGTTGGTCGTTGTACCTATCGGGCTGACGGTGTACGTCATTTGGCACTCTATAGTGTGGATAGACGCACTACTGCCGTTTCAACAAGGAGGCGTTGGGTTAATAGTTGTGTTGGTTTCTTTGACTGTCATTGGCTATTTGGCAAGTGCTTACTTCACAAGTTCACTGTTTTTGTACCTCGAAAAACTCTTTGCCAAAGTCCCTATCGTAAAAATTGTGTATTTGGCTACCAAAGATTTCATCGCTGCCTTTGTAGGTGAAAAAAAGAAGTTTAGCCAACCTGTTTTGGTGCGATTGAATGACGAAAACCAACTGTTCAGAATAGGATTTATCACTGCCGATAATTTAGAAAAATTGGGTATAGAAGACAAAGTAGGTGTGTACTTTCCAAGTTCTTACAGTGTTTTAGGTACTTTATACATTGTTCCTACCAAAAACATTACGCTGTTAGATGCCAAAGGTGCAGATGTAATGAAGTTTATTATGTCGGGTGGGGTTTCAGATTTATAATTTTTACTTTTCTATGCAAATCGTCTTTATTTCCGATACACACGGCAGACACGAGCAAGTGCAACTGCCCGATGCCGACATGATTATTCATGCTGGGGACATCACTTCACGCGGCACTTTGACCGAAGCCAAGTATTTTATAGATTGGTTTGCAGCCTTACCTTACCAATACAAAATTTTTGTGGCGGGTAATCACGATTTTTGTTTTGAAAAAACACCTTCGTTGGCACAACAACTTATTCCCGAAAACTGTATTTATTTAGAAGACAGCGAGGTAGTCGTGGAAGGTTTGCGAATTTGGGGTTCTCCTATTTCTCCGTTTTTCCATAATTGGGCATTTAACAGACAGCGAGGCGAAGAAATTAAGCAATATTGGGACAAAATTCCTGCTGCCGTAGATATATTGATTACACATACGCCTCCACACAATATTTTGGACAAAACCGTTGATAATGAAATAGTTGGCTGTGAGGAATTGATGAAAAAAATTGCGGTAGATGCCCCCAAAGTTCATGTTTTTGGGCATATTCACGAGGCGTATGGTACGGTACAAGTTGGCAATACTACATTTATCAATGCAAGTGTGCTTGATGTACGGTACAAAGTAAAAAATCCGCCTATTTTGATTAGTTTGTAGAAAAATATTTAGACCCTATTCTTCAAAACCATGCGTAGCTATTTTCTTTCATTTTGTATCTTATTCATTACCAATAGTTTATTGGCTCAAAGCACCGAAAAAACTACTAATGAGGTAAGTGCTTGGGGTACTTTTAACGTAGAGTATTACCGACCCTCTGGGAGTTTTTGGTGGGCAGAAACGCAGTGGCAAAGCCGAAGTATAGATGCAGACCAAAGTTTAAGTATAGCACCGTTTAGTTTATTGCAGCAAACGGTAGGTTATGAATACGCCCTTGCACCACGTTGGGGCTTGGGTGGGGCAGTACGGCTCACCGCCAAAAACCCGTATAATCAATTTGGTACTCTGTTGTATTTGGCTCATGCGGGCAAAATCAAAAGCATAGAGTTTACTAAATTGGTAGGCATAGAGAGAATAGATGACCAACACCCTTTGATAGCAACTCGTACTCGTGTAACTGCACAAGTAACTTTTGCCAAAAATTTTTCTGTGGGGGGTACGGCAGTCATTCGCCCATTATTGAGCTACCAAGTGGCTTTGGTGCATAATTGGTTGCTGCAAGCCAATCCTTTGTACGAAAAAAGAACCATTGACCGCAGCCGTTTTCAGTTAGAAGTGGCGTACATACCCACACCCAAATGGAGTGTAAGTTTGTTTTTGATAGACCAGACGGACTATTTTTTTGCAGAAGAACAAACTTTGGTAGATAAATACGGTATTATCACACCAATTCCTGCCCGCAATCTCAATATTTCTACGCCTATAGTCGGTTTGCGTTTACACTGCCGTTTCTTTGACAAGCAGTTGGATAGCCAAAGACCTTTGCGGAATTTGACTTATTAAATGTATTAAAATTGTTGGAGGTACTCTGTTAAGTCATCTTCGGGAGATAAGTTAAGAGTTTTTCGCAGCCTGTACCGCATCGTATCGGCAGTACGTTTAGATTGTACCAACATATCGGCTACTTGTTGGGTAGTGAGTCGCATACGAGCAAAAGCACAATGTTGTAGTTCTGTCTTGGTCAAATCTGGGTGTTTTATCGCCAAATTAGTGTAAAAATTGGGGTGTACTGCCTCAAAATGAATTTTGAACCTCTGCCATTCGTCTTCTGTTCGGAAACTTTGGTTGATCTGTGATTTAATGTTTTTGAGAGCAGGATAAGCCCTTTCATTAATGCCTATCTCGTCTAATTTGGCTAATATCTGTTCCAAAACTTCATTTTTACTACTCAACAAAAGGCTCATCATCGTCAATTCTCTATGTTTAGAAGCTAATTCTTGCTCTTTGCTTTGCTGTTCCAACAAAGCCTTTTCTTCTTGAAAACGTAGTTGTTCAGTTAGCCGTAAATGTTGTTCTTGTTCGGCTTTTAATTGTGTTTGTGTGGCTGTTTGCAAAGCCAGCATTTTTTCGTTTTCTAATTGCAGTTTTTCCTTTGCCAAATTGTCTTGGCGTTTATGCACCCGATAAAAGTTAAAGCCTAAGCCCAAAGCCAATAACAATAGTAGAGAAATAGCTATGCTGGCTATGAGTAAATTGGCTTTGTGTGTACCTTCGGCTGCCAATAGTTGGTTAATGGTGCGTTGTTTTTCCATGTCAAAACTCCCTTGTTGTTTCAACAATGTTTCGTAAGGGTTCAAAGATTGTAAACTATCACTATAAATGGCGTACAAGTTTTTGAAATAATAGGCAGAGTCGTATTGACGAGTTGCATTAAAAATTTCAGCTTTTTGATTACAAATATTTTTCCACAATAAAATATGCTCCTGTTCATTATTGCGGTGCAAGGTCAAGGTATGTTTGTTCATTATCCAAAGAGCTGAATCTAAAATATTGCGGGCTGCCGAAAAGTTTTGTTGGGCTTCATACACTTTTGCAATCGCCAACATAGACAAGCAAACATTCCCCCATTCTTTATACACTATACTCTGCGAAAGGTCGTACCGCAAATAAGATAACGCAGCTTGATATTTTTTTTGAGCCAATAATACATCTCCTGCGTTGCCTCTGGTAATGCCTATCCATACGGTATCTCTTTGAAACATTGCTTCGTGAGTAGCTTGTTGGAAATAGTACATGGCAGAGTCGTATTGCCGTAGCTGGCGGTGTGCCAAGCCTAAATTATTGATGTTGTTCGTATAATTTCGTTCATGTAAATCTTCTTTAGTGTAAATCTGGTGGGTTTGATGCCAAAAACGAAGGGCAGCTTGGTAATTTTTGACCTTGTAATGCAGTAAACCTATGTCTTGCGTAATTTCAGCAATTTGTTGGGAGGGCAAGCCCAAACTGTCGCCCAAACGCAAAGCCTGTAATTTATACTGCAATGCCTCTGGGTATCTTTGTTGCTGTTCATACACCGAAGAGCCGATTTGCAATAAAGTAGTTACCTGCACAGCTTTGCAGTCAAGTTGCTGTGCCATAGCTAAATTATCTAAAAAAATATTCAGTGCCTTGTCATATTGTTGGTGGGGCAAGTCGCAACGGGCATCTTGTAGCCAATTTAAGTATTCTAATGCCTTGCAAGGATTTTTCTTAATAATTAATTCGTATGCTTTTAGGGCAGGTACTTCTATAGCTGCCATAGTATTGGTATGAATATACCTCTGTGCGTATGCCATACCCATATAGGCAGCAGCTTGTAATTCTATAGAATTACTTGTAAGGGCTTTGTCCAATAATGCCTGCGTGATAGCTATTAATTCCTTATCATCTTTTGCATAAATTCTTATATAAGAGTGAGTAGTAGAAAACAATGAATCTACATCATTGGCAGAGGCTGTTTGTAACATTATCCATTGTTTCGTTACGTACTCCTTGAGAAAAGAAGATTGAGCTAATAATGTATTTGAAGATATAAAAACAAATAAATTAATTTTTAGTGCAAATATTATTTTTTTAATCATTTATCACGATTTGTAGGGTGAATATAGTAGCATTGTAGGGTGTAAAATGGTAAAAGTAGGGCTTTTATTGCAAAAAATAATGATTTGTAGTAGAAGTGCCGATAAGCAATTTTATGATAATTTCTTCAATTAAGCAACATTTGTAGCATAAAGTTTAAGGTAGTTTTTGCCTTTTGGCTATCCAATTTTATCGTTTATTCAAAAACCATACATCAATCTATTGTATTACAAACTGTTTACACACATGAAAATTTTTAGACAAAACGTGCTGTTTTTCGTGTTACTACTTGGGGGGCTTTTCCCACAAATAGTAACTGGGCAGGTATCTCGTTATACCTTTTCGCAAACAACTAGCACTTATACGCCTATTGTTGGAGGAACAAATATGGTTTTGCCCGCAACAGCCACCTCTCCGTTTGACAATGAAATTTTTTGGAACAATGTAAATGGAGATAACAGCCTTTCTGTTACCACCAGCACAGGATTCCCTATTGGATTTTCTTTTACCTACAATGGTACTGCTTATACGCAATTTGTCATCACACCTAATGGTTTTATTACCTTAGGAACAGCCAGCACAGCTACCACCATCACAAGTTCTACAACTACTAATAACATTATTGCTCCATTAGGCAGAGATTTAGTTGCAAGCCGTTTGACTACAGGCAGTGGCACATCAGGCACAAACACTATTACAGTTGCCTCTGCGTCAGGCATCAATGTTGGAGACCGTATTTTTGTCAATGCTTCTCCTGCTGCACCTTTAACCGCAGGCACAACAGTAACAGCTATTACAGGAACAACTTTGACTATTTCGCAGCCTGTTCCTACTACTTTCAGTAATCAAGCTATAAATGTTGCTTCTAATGACGAAATTAGTTATGTTACTACTGGTACAGCACCCAACAGAGTACTAACAGTACAGTGGAAAAATGTGCGTAGATTTGGAGTAAGTGCAGATGTAGGGGCAGATAGATTGAATTTTCAAGTAAAATTACATGAAACAAGTAATAAAATTAGTGTTGTTTATGGCAATTTTACCTTAGGTAGTGGTTTATTTCCTAGCATAGAACCTATTGTTGGTTTACGTGGGACTTCTATGGTAGATTTAAACACACGCACCACAAGTACCAACTGGGCAGCTACGACAGCAAGTGGTTTATATCCTAGTGGCATTACAGAGTTAAGTTCTCGTTGTACTTTAACACAAAGTGTATTTCCATCTGCCAACCTCACTTTTGAGTGGCTTCCTGCTACTCTCCCTTACATAGCTGTTAATACAGGCATGGCAACAAATACAATAAGTGCCTTACAAACTGTTTGTGAAGAAGAATATGATGTATCAGGAGGTAATCTTACAGGCAATGTAGTGCTTACAGCTCCAACCAACTGCCAAATTTCTTTGACTACAGGAGGTACTTTTTCGTCTATCATCACTCTTACGCCTACCGCAGGCACATTAGCAGCCACAAAAATTTATGTAAAATCTACGGCAGCCATAGCAGCTAATAGTTATATCACACATACAAGCACTGGAGCAGTAACAAAAACTTTGGCGGTTACCGCAACAGGAGCAAGTACAGGAACAGCCCCCACAGTAACTTTGGGTACAATTCCTTCTGTTACTACAGCGGCTACTTCTTTTAGTATTCCTTATACAGTTGCTACTGGTTCTCCTAACCGTTACTCTATCAATACTGTAGCACCTAACCCCTTACCAAGTTTTACACCTGTAGTATTGGCATCACATACTTTTGTGGCAGGTGGTAGTACAATTCCCTCAATCACTATTCCTGCAAGTGCAGCAGGTACTTACAATTTTGAAATGGTTGTAAGAGTAAGTAGCACAGGTTGTATTTCGGCAGTAATTCCTTTTACTTTAACAGTAGGTACAACGCCTACCGTTACCACTACAGGCACTTTAACAGCTTTCAGTGCTTGTGCTGGTACAGTTTCTACTTCAAAAAATTATACTGTTTCAGGCAGTAACTTAACAAGTAACCTTGTAATTACTGCCCCTACGGGTTATGAAATATCTTTAACAACAGGTAGTGGTTATGCCAATAGCTTAACATTAACACCTACAGCAGGTACTGTTAATTCTACAACTATTTTTGTTCGTTTGACGAATACGGCTTCGGGTTCTCCTGCGGGTAATATCACACATACAAGCACAGGTGCAACTACACAAAATGTAGCTGTATCAGGTACAGTAAATCCTTTGCCTACGGTAGCAACTATCACAGGTACAACTACGGCTTGCGTAGGTGGTACAACTACTCTATCAAACGCAACAGCAGGCGGTACTTGGTCAAGTTCTAATACAAGTGTGGCAACAATCAATGCAAGTGGCGTAGTAACAGGTGTAGCAGCAGGAACAACTACAATTAGTTATGCCGTAACAACAGCAGG
>CANGYA010000122.1 GCA_947457925.1 Cytophagales bacterium
AAATAATGAGAGAAAGAAGTAGGTTAGTAATGCTTGTTAGGCAAATAAAAATAGCTTAACGACTTCTTAAAGACGCATAAAAAAACGAAGGGTTGCTTTAGCTCCCGAAAAAATGTTTAAAGTTGTGAAAAATGGTGGGTAGAGCTAATCCTTGATAGGTTTTTAGGTCTTATTCGCCTTTGACAGCCTTAATTACCTTCGGTACGTTGTCCAAAAAATTATAGCCTGCGATGTCTATACACAAACGGCTGCGGAGTTCGCCAATGATTTTGGGGAGGTTGTGGCGGAGGTCTTGCTGCCTGCTCAACTCATCACTCAAATCTTCTATGCCCATATTTATCGTAAATCTCTCTTGGATTTCCTTTTGAATATTGTCTATCCGCAAAGCTACGGTTTCGGCACTGCTGCGGACAAATGCCAAATCAAAAAACTTGTCGGTAATGTAGCACGCAATAAACTGTTTTTGGTTGTGCAAGGTCAAGATGCTTTCCATAGCTACCCACGCAGATAACAAACTTTTTTCGGATACAATAGACACTGTAACGTCTGTTTCCTGAATACTCTTGCGAATAAAATCCGATATTTTACTACCTGCCATCATTGCCTCCGAGTCTATGGTAACTTCTAAACCTGCTGCTACTAAGGCATTTTTGAGGTGGCGGGCTGCGTCTTTGTCACCATGATTGTAAGAAATGAAGACTTTTTTGGGCATATTCGGGGTTTTATTTTGGTTACTATTGGTGTTTTGGTTGGTATTTGTTCCATTGTTGATGATTACATTACCATTATTGTCTTGTATCGTTATATTTCCGTTACCGTTGTTAGTAGCTGTATTATTTTGTTGAGCCTCCATAGCTTGTTTAAAGTTACCTAAATTTTCTTTCACCACTCTACCATTCAAAAACACCAACAAACCTTGCAACTGGGCAGGTGTAGGAGAACTACCATTGCCTAATTGGTGCTGTATGTTTTGCTTCAAATTACTGTATTGGTAATCTGGGTTTTTATCAAAATAAGTATCCAAAATTTCAAATAACTCTGCAAATTTGGCGGTGTTGGCGAGGTTTTTTAGGTGGTCAATGGTCATAGCTTTATGTAGTTTCTTTTATAGATTTTACTATTTTTATTAAGTTTTCAGAAATATTATTATCTAATAGAACAGTATTTTCTTTGTTCAATCTAGCTAATATTTGGGGCAGTATTAAAAATTTTTGATTAATACTTATCTCTTTCATAAACTCATCTAGGTTAATACTTTCTAAATCTTGTAAATTCAATGTTTCAAGTGCCTTTTCTCTGGCTTTTAATAATTTATTCTTACTGTTCTCTATTAAATTTTCCGAAAACATATCTCCTTGTATATTATTTAATACATCTAAACTTGAATAAAAAAGTATAATCTTTTTTTGGGGATCAGCACTGAAATGTGCAAATTCATGTAAAAATTGAGTTGAGGTCAGGCAATCTTCTGAAAGAATAGGCATAATCACATCAGCTTGTTTAGTAATTTCATTCATAAAATCTTCCATTTTTACTCCACTTGGTACTGAATTAGTGTCAGCTAATACATTAATACCTAATTTCTTTAAAGATGTTGATAGCCAATTAGCTGTGGCACTATCTTTTAAGATGTATATGATTGCAACTTTTTTACTCGGTTGTAGTAAATAATTCGCAATATTTTGAAATTGTTGATGAAATTCTCCTAATAATAAAGGATTATGATTTTCATTAAATAACTGATTTTCCCCAATAGCTATACGAATATTATAAGGCAGCCTTGTATTTTTTACATACTCATTTATATCTATTCTAAAAGGAATAAAAGCATCATTATTTTTATGTAACTCATTTAAATTGTCTATTAAAAATTGACATTTTTGTTTGTACATATTTTCAAAAACGGGATAGTCTTCTGCATAAACATCTACCCTCGACAAAATCGGAAACACAATAGGTTTTCTATTGCCCTCTTTCACATACGGCGACTCTACTATGCTTTTTGCCACTTCCATACACCCCTCCAAATTCTGCATATTAGGGGCTATCACTATCACATTAGCATCTACCAACTGAATATTACAAATATTTTGGTAATCACTAATCCCTGTTCGGCTGTCTATAAACACAAAATCATAGCCCAAGTCCTTCAAATTAGGCTTAATAGTATATTCTAAATACCTTGCTCCGTCCAAAAACTTATAAAACTCATTCCAATTAAAATCTATAATTTTTTGGCGATAGGTAGGAAAATCTGCGTAAGCCCCTGCTGCTATAATGTCTATTCTTGCTCCTGTAGTTTCGTTCAAACACTCGGTGGGCGTAATATGCACCGCCTCAAATTTGGGTAGTTGTGCTTCGGTTATCTCCGCAGGGTTGTTATTTTTTACCAACTGCACATATTTTTCCAATAAATCTATTAAACCTTCTCCTTTGAAGTCTTCATTTGTTTTTTTGAAATAATAGTGCAAGCCTGGTGCCTCCAAGTCCCAATCCATCAATAAAACCTTCTTGTTTTCATACAAATAAAGGTATCTTGCCAAGTTAGCTACTAACTGGGTTCTACCTACACCGCCTTTGTAAGAATAAAATGCTACGTTCATGGTTGGGTTGGGTTTAAACTGTAGCTACGGACTTTAGTCCGTAGGAGAAATGACCTCACCCCCAACCCCTCTCCATTTAGAGAGGGGGCTTTTGTATGAATGAAGTCCGTAGCTACAGGAATATTACTTAGATTTTAATTTCTTTTTTTCCTTGATAAGCTCCTATTTGTGCTGCTTGCAATTTAATCTGTAAACAATCTTCTATCAACAAAGCTAAATGTTTTTTGAATTTCTTGGCATCATTTATCTCTAATTCTATATTTTTCAGATGATTAACTATTTTTCCATTAAAAACACTGTCTGAATAAGCTGTATAATTCCAAAGGCTTGGAAAACTTTTTTGTTGTAAGTTTTTAACAAATTTAGCTATTCTTTTATTGTTTTGGCTGTCTGCTTTGGGAACTAAACAACCACCAATATAGATATGGTCAAATTGTTGGATAATTTTACGGTTGCCTTCAGACAACAGCGAAAAATTGTCTATTACCCAAATTAGATTTTGTTTTTGTAGTTTGATTTCATCTAAAAAGTTTTGAGTAGGCATATCTTCTTGACAATCAACAAAATAAGTGCATAATTTACAGTTATAGGTTTGTTCAAATCCATGCAAAATCTCCAAAATTGTTCCGTCTTCCTCGTAAGGCTTCCATTCTGTAATTTTATCTGTATAATGAATAGCTATTTCCTCAAAAGTAAAATCAAGTGTACTTTCTTGTGCCAATTTCTCTCTAATTTGTGTGGCAGTAGAAGTTAATACCATCAAAAAAATAGGCTTTTGTGGGTGTAATAAATGTTGTAATTCAGCTAAAAAACCTTGTTTGTCAAATGAAGTAATAGTTTGATGAATTGTAAGGTTTATATCTCCATTACTTTCATTTCTTATCCCTTGAATAGTAATATTATAGCTCCCGTTATTTGTTGATTGGTTGGTTTCCATAGCTTAGATGAGATTAGAAAAAGGTAGTACAGAATTAAACTATAAAAAACTTTCCAAGTTTGAGAAACTTGGAAAGTTTAAAATTCAATCTAAAAATTACACTTCAGGGGCTTACTTCCCAATCAAATTCAAGGCAGAACCCGCCACAAACCAACCAATTTGTTGGTCGTTATAGCTGTGGTTAGCTACAATTTCCTCTGAACTACCGTCTTTGTGTGTCAATTTGATAGTCAAAGGTTTACCTGCTGCGAAGGTCGTCAAGCCCAAGATGTCGATAGTGTCGTCTTCTTGGATTTTGTCGTAGTCCGTAGGGTTCGCAAAAGTCAAAGCCAACATACCTTGTTTCTTCAAATTGGTTTCGTGGATACGTGCAAAAGATTTTACCAAAACAGCACGAACTCCCAAATGACGAGGCTCCATAGCTGCGTGTTCACGGCTTGAACCTTCGCCATAGTTTTCATCACCTACCACGATAGAACCAATGCCTGCCGCCTTGTAAGCACGTTGCGTAGCTGGCACAGCACCGTATTCGCCTGTAAGTTGGTTTTTCACACTGTTCGTTTTGTCATTCGCAAAGTTGGTAGCACCTATCAACAAGTTGTTAGAAATGTTGTCTAAGTGTCCTCTGAATTTCAACCAAGGTCCTGCCATAGAAATATGGTCAGTCGTACATTTGCCTTTTGCTTTGATAAGGAGTTTCAAACCTTTCAAGTTTGTGCCTTCCCATTTTGCGAAAGGAGCTAATAATTGCAGACGGTCAGAAGTTGGGCTAACAATTACTTGTACTCCACTACCATCTGCCGCAGGTGCTTGATAACCAGCATCTTCTACCGCAAAACCTTTTTTCGGTAATTCTTCACCTGTTGGTGGGTCTAATTTTACGGCTTTACCTTCTTCATTTATCAACGTATCTGTCAATGGGTTAAAGCCTAAATCACCTGCAATCGCCAATGCAGTTACCAATTCTGGCGAAGCAACGAAGGCATAAGTATTAGGGTTGCCGTCTTGACGAGCCTTGAAGTTACGGTTGAAAGAGTGAACAATAGAGTTTTTCTCTTGCTTTTCTGCTCCTGCTCTTGCCCACATACCAATACAAGGACCACAAGCATTAGCAAAAACCTTTGCACCAATTTTATTGAAAATGTCAATAAAACCATCTCTTTCTATGGTATAACGCACCAATTCAGAACCCGGGGTAATGGTAAATTCACTCTTAGTTTTCAATTTCTTGTCTGCCACTTGTTGAGCCAAAGACGCAGCACGAGAAATGTCTTCGTAAGATGAGTTGGTACAAGAACCAATCAAACCTACTTCCACTTTCAAAGGCCAGCCGTTAGCAATAGCCGTTTCTTTCAATTTAGAAATTGGCGTAGCCAAGTCGGGAGAAAAGGGTCCATTTACGTAAGGCTCTAATTCCGAAAGGTTGATTTCGATAACTTGGTCAAAATACTTTTCAGGATTTGCATATACTTCAGGGTCGGCAGTCAAATGTTCTTTGATTGTGTTTGCCATGTCTGCCACTTCGCCTCTGCCTGTTGCTCTCAAATATCTTTCCATCGACTCGTCATAGCCGAAAGTAGAAGTTGTCGCACCAATTTCCGCACCCATGTTCGCAATCGTACCTTTGCCTGTACAAGACATAGACGTTACGCCTTCGCCGAAATACTCGACAATAGCACCTGTACCGCCTTTTACAGTCAAAATACCTGCAACTTTCAAAATTACGTCTTTGGCAGAAGCCCAACCGTTGAGTTTGCCTGTTAATTTCACGCCAATTAGTTTAGGGAATTTCAACTCCCACGCCAAACCTGCCATTACATCACAAGCATCTGCACCACCTACACCGATAGCCACCATGCCCAAACCACCTGCGTTTACGGTGTGTGAGTCTGTACCAATCATCATACCACCGGGGAAGGCGTAGTTTTCTAACACTACTTGGTGAATGATACCTGCACCAGCTTTCCAGAAACCAATACCGTATTTGTTAGATACAGATGATAAGAAATCATACACCTCTGCATTGTCTTTGTTTGCCACTTTCAAATCGGTGTTAGACTCTACTTGTGCAGTAATTAAGTGGTCGCAGTGTACGGTAGAAGGCACAGCTACTTTGGGCTTGCCAGCCGACATAAATTGCAACAAAGCCATTTGTGCCGTTGCGTCTTGCATTGCCACTCTGTCGGGAGCAAAGTCCACATAGTCCTTGCCACGTTTGAAATCTGCCAATTTTTGGTCTTTATGCAAGTGTGCATACAAGATTTTTTCAGATAAAGTCAAAGGTTTGTTTACCACCTTGCGGGCAGCTGCTACGCTGGAAGGAAACTTTGCGTAAAGTTCCTTAATCATGTCTAAATCGAATACCATGATAGTTTATGAATGAAGTTAAAATTTGTGCGTAAAATAACTGTTTTTTTGACAGGATTGTAGGATTGACAGGATTTTTTGTATTGCGACAGAATTGTTAGGATTGGCAGGATTTCTTTACCACTATAAGTTCTAAAATAAAGTAATCACCATAGCAAAACAATAGGAAAATAAACGGGCTTAAATTGTTGTAAATGTTCTTTCATATTTGAAGAACTTGCTTCTAACCAACCATACCCTCGTAATTGAAAACCACAATATTGCTCAGTAATAGCAATAGGCAAAGTAGCTACAACTTGATTATTTTCTTCTACACACAAATAACTCGTGACCGTTGCCATATCACCTCCTGTTTTTCTAAATGGTACTTTTTTAATATCTTCTAATACTTTTCTATCATTAGTGCATAACACATTTCTTTCCATAGAAGGAATGATTTTTTGAAAATTTTTCTTGTCTTCATTACTCAATACTAAGTAAACTGCCCAACTACCTTTCTGAAAATCAAAAGTTTGTAAAGGATAACATAGATTATTAGTTGTATTAATAACTATCTCAGTCTTATTACTTAGTAGTAACGGAACAGTATAATTGAAACCAAAAGAAAATACTAGCAATATTATTGGTAAAGATAGTAAAAAATACAAAAAATTTCGTAACATAGTTTGGTTTAAAGAAATATATATTCAAAAGTAAATAATAAATTAGGTATTTTACATAGTAGGGTTTGCAAACCCTATTCTATGTAACGAAAAACAAAAACTACGGTAATTTAATATGTTTATCATTAAAATAAACCTTTTTCTGGGTTTCATCAACAGAAAATCTTATAATTTCGGTAGAAGTATAAAACTCGGTTAGCTTACTTTCTAAAATATAGAAATAAATCTTTGTAACTTCATATTGACAACATTCATCTCCCATTCCCATTATTTTTTTACTTAACTGATAGGTGTTAAATGTAGCAATAGTTGTAGGTTCAATACTAAAATCATTCCTTATAAGGCTATCAAAACCACCTAAAAAAACACTCAAAAAAGGTTGCAGCCAATACATTGCAAAATAGGCAAGCCAAATTTTAATTGGTTTTAGATAGAAGAAAAATAACACTAAACCACTGCCATACCAAAGTGTTTTTATTGTAAATGCTATGGTATGTTGTAAAGCAAAGTTTAATCCTACTTTAGACCCAAAATTTACTAGTACCACTACCAAAAGAGCAAAGTGAAGATAGAGGAGTTTGCTTTTCATAGAAAACAATAATGTTTAAATATAAACAATTTTTGCATTACATAGAATAGGGTTTGCAAACCCTATTCTATGTAATGCAAAAAGAAATATAAATTACGGTAAATCAATATATTTTCCACTAAAATAAGCCCGTTTCTTAGTTTCATCAACTCCAAAGAGTTGAATTTCATCTACTTCTCTAAGTTGCACAATTCGTTTTTCAAACATAAAATAGTAGTTTTTATTAATTTCATAATGACAACATGAAGCTAACAATCCACTTGCAACTGCTGTTACTTCATAATCTTTGTCTGATAAAATTGTTCTGTTAGGGCTAAAAGAAATCCAAAATATTGAGGCTACTACACCAAACAATATTCCATCTATCAATTTACTAATCCCCACCAATATTGGTAGAAACCAATAAAGAGAAAAATAAAATATCTTTTTCTGAAATGGTTTACAATACAAAATAAATAATGCTAAGCCACTCAAATACGATATCACTCGTAAAGCAAAATACAAATAGTGGTGTAATCCAAAATCAAAGCCTACTTTACACCCCAAATTAAGCACAACTACAACTAAAAGAACAAAATGAAGGTAGAGGAGTTTGGTTTTCATAGGGAACAATAATTTTAAACAAAGATTCATAAACTCTATTTTATTGTTTCTATTATATTTGTGGAAAAGATACAAAAACTCTGGGTAGTGCATAACAAGTAATGTTATATGGGTAAAAAAGTTGTAATCTTTAAGACTACCGTAGTAGCAACATTGTTTAGTATTCACAGATTCATCTCTTTTACTGCCCTAAACTTTATATTTTACGTCATCACAGATACAAAACTCGACTAAAAAATTTATCTTTGTTAGTATAGGTGTTTTTAATCAATAAAAGTGCATTTGATAAATAAAACACTTACATTTCCGCAATAATTATCAAATTAACAATTTATTAATTACTATTGTGCATCTGCACTTAACTGTTTTCGGGCTATGAATCTCCAAGAACTTCAAAATTGGTTGGGCGAAAACCAATCTGTGGCTATTTACGCTGCTGTCATTTTTTTGTTCGTACTCTTGTTATTGTACTTGTTGGTGCGAAGTATTTTTTCCTCCGATGCAACTGCCTATCCGCCTTCACAACAACAACGCTATTTTTTGGGCGAAATGAATGACCAAGAAATGTCTAAGTTCTTGGAAAAAATGAAAGATATGTCGGAAGAAGGCAATTTTTTGATGGAAGAAGTTACCCAAAAAATTGTGCATAGACAAAGCCAAGTACAAGAATTGGAGCAACACATCAACGCCCTCAAACACCAACAAGCCGAACTGAATACCGCAATAACAGAAGCAGGCGGTAAACCTATTACGTATGTACCCAAAGACGAGTGGACGTACCAAAAACGCAGGGCAAGACGTTGGGCTTGGGCGATGCTGTGGGTAGGTTTGTTGTTAGGTACTTTTTCTGGCGTGGCGGGTATTACGGCTTATGCCAAATA
Source organism: Cytophagales bacterium (assembly GCA_947457925.1). Classification (GTDB taxonomy): domain Bacteria; phylum Bacteroidota; class Bacteroidia; order Cytophagales; family Thermoflexibacteraceae; genus JAAFKA01. Next base: position 8,643 of record CANGYA010000122.1, read on the forward strand.
CATCAAAAAACAACCTTTGTGGGGACTTACGATTAACGGAGAAAATATTTAAGCAAATAACTTTCTAAGTCTAAGGGCTTAGAAAGTTTCTTTTTTTATGAGCTATACCAAAACGGCAATATAGATTTTTGGGTGTAACACATGACTTTTATTTACTTTTGTGTAACATTGTGTTCATAATCAACCCTCAAAATTTTTTCTCGTGTCATGCTCAAACTTTTTCGCAGCTTATCTCTTATCATTGACTACAAAACTTGGATTGTTACGGCACTATCCGTTATCACTACTTATTATTGTGCGTACTTTAAGTTTATAGGAGATTTACCCATTACCTTAATTGGTACGGCAATTATTTTTCCTGTGGTTTTCTCTATCAACAGTGCCTATAAACGGAGGGAAGATGCTATCATGTGTTATGCGTCTTTCAAATCTAACTTATTAAGTTTGTTTTTGTCTGCCAAAAATTGGACAAATGACCACCAAGTAACCTATGTGCAACAGTCAAAAGTATTATTGGTAGATTGTATCAGGTTGATGCATGGTTATTTTTTGCAAAACCCTGATAATCATGCACAAAGAGACCGTTTAGTCTATCAACAGTTTGATGAGATTTCGCAGTTTATTCAGACCTACCGCAGTGCAGGTGTTACGCCCAGTGAGCTTTCACGCCTCGACCAGTATTTGAGCAAGTGTATTGTGGATTTTGAAAAGATGCGAAAAATATTTTTGTACCGCACCCCTAATTCGCTGCGGACTTACTCTAAGTTTTTTACCTATACTTTTCCTGTATTGTATGCACCTTATTTTGCACATCATTTACATGATGGTAACGAAACTTTGATAGGTTATTTATCGGCAGTTTTGTATAGCTTTGTGTTTGTAAGCCTTATCAATATTCAAGACCAATTAGAAAATCCTTTTGACCAATACGGCGAAGATGATTTGCAATTTGACATTGAAGAATTTGAAGATATGCTCAATGGTTTGTGGAACAAACGTAAAATTTAATGTTACAAAATACTTATCGGTTGGCTGCGGGTTTGGTATTAGCCATGCACTTTTTTGGTTGGTTGCTCATGCTATATCCACCTACAAAAAGTTTATTTCTTGCTTTAACCCCTCTTAATTTAATCATAACGATTGTACTCTTTGGCATACACCAAGCCGAAGCCAACAACCGTAATTTTTTACTGTTTTTGTGCATTGCCTACACCGTAGGTTATTTGGTAGAATTAGTTGGTGTACACACAGGCAAAATCTTTGGGGTGTACTGGTATGGTGCTACTTTGGGGACAAAACTGTTTGAAATTCCGCTAACCATAGGGCTAAATTGGGCGGTATTGGTAGGCACTACGGGCAGTTTAGTAGCCCAATACGCCCCAAAAATACCTGTAGCAATTAAAGCTGCTTTGGGGGCAAGTGCTATGGTAGTTTTGGACTATTTCATAGAACCTGTGGCGATGGCATTAGATTTTTGGCAGTGGCAAAACAATTTTGTGCCTCTACAAAACTTTGTAGCTTGGTGGATAGTGGGCTATGGGTTACATTATTTGTACCACTTGTTACAGTTTCCTACACACAACCGTTTGGCTGTTCCTATTCTTATTGCACAATTTTTCTTTTTCATTGCTCATTTTATTGTACTAAAATTAGAGCTTATGAAGATGTTGTAGCATAGACTTTAGTCTGTGTAGTCATCATTATATTACAAGCACAGACTAAAGTCTATGCTACAGACTAAAGTCTATGCTACAGACTAAAGTCTATGCTACAGACTAAAGTCTATGCTACAGACTTAAATAATCTCTATTTCATAAAAATACTTTCACCTCGTAAATACTTTACGGAGTGGCAGCCTATCTTTGTATCAACTTCACAACCACAACAGATTATTTAAACCTTTTTGAACGTATGAAAATGTTGAGCAAAGAAATTGTAAAGATTGTTGCCGAAAATCATTTACTTGAATTTGGTAAAACCACAAGTTTAGAGGTTAAAAATGATTTGCGGGACAAGGGATTTTATGCCGTTCAGTCTGATGTTTCGTCTTATTTAGACACCATTGCCTATGAAGAAAGCTGGCGATATGTGGACAATGGTAAATTTCGGGTGTACCACTTAGACGCAGACATGGACAGGTTATTGTCTAAGTTTTTGATGAATTTGCCTGATAGCGAAGGCGAAAGATGCAGTGATAGGTAAAATTAACATTGCTCACCTTTTCAAAGTAAATTGCTCTCCAATGGCATTGAGAAAAAAACACCCCTCTCTAAATGGAGAGGGGCAGGGGGTGAGGTAAAAAAAGAAAACTTGATTATCTACAAATGATTACTACTAAATACTTCCGAATGATTTTGTTGGGGTTCGTACACCAGTTTATACAATCTTTCGTAGTATTCGGCAGCCATACGGTCTGCATCAAAAAACGGTGTAACTTCCGACATACTGTTTTTCATGACCTTCAACCAGCCTTTCGGATTGTCGTAGTACAAAGGTATCACTTCTTTTTCTAAGATGTGGTACAAGTTATGGGCATCAAAGTTGTCGACTTTGTCTATGTTCTCTTTGTGGGCAATCGGCAATACAAAACCGTTGTGTCCATGTTTAATAAACTCTGCCACCCAACCGTCATTAATAGACAAATTCACTGCTCCGTTCATGGCTGCGGTCATGCCACTTGTACCAGAGGCTTCTCTTGGACGGCGAGGTGTATTCAACCAGACATCTGCCCCCAATTTCAGTAGTTTAGACAACTGTAACTCATAACCCGTCAAAACGGCACAATTTGGCACACGTTGCGTATATTTTACCAAGTGATTGAACACACTAATTGCATATTCATCAAACGGATACGGTTTGCCTGCCCAAATAATTTGTACGGGGTGCTTAGAGTTTTTGACAATGCGGTTGAATTGGTTGATGTCGTGCAACAACAAATCGGCTCTTTTGTACTCCGCAAAACGTCTTGCCCACACAATCGTCAAAACATCGGGGTCAAATAATTTGCCTGTTTGGTTGGCTACTTCCTCAAATAACCACCTTTTGAGGTGCTTTTTACGCAAGACTAAGGCGTTGTCGTCTTTGTCTTTAAGGGCTGCTTGTAGTTTTACATCTGCCCAGTATCTTTTGTTTTGGGCATTGGTAATTGCCGTAATTGGGGCTATGTTGTCGTATTCGCCCCACATTTCTCTGGACACTTCGCCATGTAGCTGCGAAACGCCATTGGCTATTTTTGCCAAACGCAAGGCAGCCAAGGTATGACTAAACACATGACCTTTGATGCCTGTAATGGCACGTACTTCGTTCAAAGACAACATCTCGAAAAAGCCCATTTGGTCTAAGAAGTCTATCATGTGTTCTTCGTTGCCAGCTTTTTCGGGTGTGTGTGTCGTGAAAGTCAATTTTTCTCTTACTTTGTCCACATCTTGCAGTTGCGAATACAAGTGGAAAGCCAAAGGCAAGGCGTGGGCTTCGTTCATGTGATATACGTCTGCTCCGCCTAAAATATCTACCAATTTAGCACCGCCAATACCCAAGACAATATTTTGGGCAATGCGGGCTGCGGTATCTCTGTCGTAAAGTTTATGGGTAATGGTTTGTGCCAAATAGTCGTTTTCTGGAATGTCCGTAGAAAGCAAGTAAATAGGCACAGTGCCGAAGGTTTCGGGTTTTAGACAATACACTTTGACATATACCTGATGGCGGTTCACGTACACAGGAATAATAATGTCTGTATCTTCTAAGAAGTTATAGGATTTGTGCTGAAACTGGACTTTCATAGACCTGTCCTCGTTCCGAACTTGGTCATAGTAGCCGTGTTTCCACAAAATACCAATGCCAATGAGATTTTGGCGAAGGTCGTAGGCACTTCTCATGTGAGAACCCGCCAAAAAGCCTAAACCACCCGAATAAATTTTGAGAGGTTGATGCACCGCAAATTCCATACAAAAGTACGCCACTCTCTTCGTATAAGCAGGGTTGTACTCGTAAGGGTGATACCAAGTGTTGTATTGCATAATTGTTACCCGATAGTGTTGTTTTACAAAAAATATGATGAATATAGGTAAATTTTCAGCAATTCATCAATATTTGATGTTTTTTTAACAAATAAATAAAGGAACACCTTAAAAGTATATTTTATAGCATAAATTTTAGTCTCTGAGTAGTTGATTATCACATCATTCTATTTTTAAAGACTAAGGTTGCTAATCAGCTATAATAGATATTATAAGTTCTGAACCTTTTTCTTGAATTTCAGTAGTAAGTTTTGATGTTTTTCGCCCATAACAACTTAATACATCATCTCTATATTCTACAATTAAGTATTTGGTAGTGTGTAAACGATAAGGTTTATCATTAAGCATTTGTTGCATTTGTAGTTCATTGTATTTTTTTCTTAACCCTTTCTCAATGGATTGTGTAAAACAGTCGCAAAGAATACCATGAATATTCTTATCTCCTATAACAAAACGGGTTACTAATCTATTATTTTCGTCATTAGGTAAAAAATAGTCTTTTATATCATTACAAACTTGTGCACTAACTTGCTTTGACAAAGTATATTTTTTACCACAACCAATCGTTATGAGAGTTAGTAATAAATATGAAAAAATACATTTTTTTAAATTCATAATGATATATCTGGTTTAAAGGTTAATATTACTTAGGAGGAGTTTTGCTCTTTTTTGAAATAATAAATATTTTCTCTGATTCAGCTTTAATATTTTGATTATGAGCATCTTGAACTACAATTCTTATTTCTTCGCCAACTTTGAATGTCCCACTTCCCTCTTTACCAATAATCCATTCAATATAGTCTGTCGTATTTTTTAGGTTATCATGTGCTATATTGTGTTTGAATACAAACTCACCTTTCTTATTTTTTTTATAATAAATAATTTTTAAGTATTTGATGTTAGGCGTAGTTTCTATTTTTAGTTGTAAAGTATCTCCTACACAAACAACATTTGTATCTTGTTTTGCTTCGAGGCTAATAATTTTAATTCTTTTGGCTGTGCTATCCCCGTCCAAACCAAAAGTTTTAGATGTTATTCTTAGTAGAGGATTTTGTAATGAAGTAATTTTTATATTATAGGCATTGTCTGTTGGAATACCTTGTAAATTCTGCACATGGAATTTCCCATTATTAATTGCTGAATGTACTATATTTTTTTGCAATAAACCTCTCCAATACAAATCAATAGAAACATGATTTTCATGCGTAATTACTTTTAAATTAGATAACATATTTTTTGCTAATCCATTACCTACTAAACTATCAGACCATATCACCCAAAAATTTTTAGCACTATAAAAGTCTGTTGTATCTTGCAAAGATTTTGGGGCTTTAATCTCTAATTTTCTGGTAGGTACTCTATATTTTGATAAATCTTTCTTGGGATTATTGAACAGAATAAAAAATAACCTGCACTCCCATTGTTGGGTATCTTGATTTTTGTAGAATCCTGCAAATGCTTCTCTTTTTATCTTACTTAAGTTACTATTGTGTATAATTCTTGTGAAATAGAAAGGTTGCTTTATTTTATTAGGAAAAATACTATCAGGTAGATGAACAGAATGAAAAATACTATCTATTAAAATATTTGATAATCTGTAGCTGTTCTCTGAACTATTACTCAATAATTGTAAGTAGTTCTTTAAAGAAATTTCATAATTACCCTCAACATCTGGGTCTATAGCTTTTTCATCTCCAAAAAAGGGTTGGCTATCAAATATTTTTTTATGTAAAACTTCATAAACGACTTCTGCTGATGTTTCTTTATTTAGTAATTTGTTCAAATTGTCCGCAAATATTTGTAATTGATATTGAGCTAATTTTTTAAACTCATTAGTTTCAAGAGGAGATAAGGCTAACTTTCTCATTTCGTCTTGTTGTTTGACAACTTTTAAGGAATCTGCTGTTTTCTGCTTTTGTTTTTCTACCTCCTTAGCTTTCACCACTGCTTCCTCTTTTACTTTTTTCAGCGAATCAGTTTGGGCTATGTTAACAGAATCTGGATTAGCCTCTTGTTTGTTTTGTGCCAGAGTAATAGATACAAATAGTAAAATAAGAAAAAAAGGTAAGAATATAATATCTTTCATAGGTTACTCGCAAGTAAAAGGTGGTAGTGCTTTTTGTTGTGCTTTACAAAAATTGATGTACTCATCTATAGAAATATCTACTACAATAGAAGTGTTGGCTAACAACACATTGTACACCACTTCTTCTCTAATTTTTAGTGGATTCTCAATATAATGTATTACGGGACGTATCATAATTTCTACTTCCTTGATTAGCCATTTTTGTTCTGGTTTTCTGGGTATAATTCCTATAAACTTACTTCGCCTCCCGCAAAAGGCTTGTGCATACCAAAATTTACGAGTGTAAATAGGATATTCTTTACCTTTCATTCGTATAGTATCTACTACTTTATAGGATTCAAGTTCTCCAAAAAAGTTATCGGAGTTTTGCTGATAAGATTTATACTTGGGTGTAGCATTTTTTCTAATCATCTCTTGATAAATGCCATTGATAGAGTTAAAAGGAACAATGTCAAATAATGTGGTAGGTTCGTAACCAAAACTCTGCAAATCAGCCAAATAAGTTTTCCATTTTTTATTACCCTGCCCTGCTATTTCCATATTAGCCACACTATCTGCTATACCTTTGTTACTATCTATGAGGTCATGCCAAAATAAACTTCTTTCAGATTTAGCATCTTTACTTGTTCGTAGTAAGTCTTGTGCTGTTTTACCATATATCTTTAGGCTATTGATGGTTCTATACTCCCATTGCTTGCAAAGACTGTCTGGCAATGTTACTATGCGTTTTTCAACTTTTGTAGGTGGTTGTGTAGTAGTTGTTACTTGTTTATGTGGTGGTGTATCACCTTTCTTAATAGGTACTTGTTTATCATAACACTTTGCCCCTTGTTCGTAATGGTCTATTGCTTGAATAACTACTTTCCAATCTTTATTATGCTTTATTACTCGAATATAAGCAATTTGACGAACAGCTTCTTGCTTTATTGTTTTATGGTCATAGAAAATCATAAAATCAACGCATACAGCCATTTGTTTGTCATGGTTGTAAGAAAGTTTAGATATATGTATGTCACTTATACTAACACTAAATTGATTTAATGCAATATTAACATCGTCAAAATAGTTTTCTATGGTCATTTTTTCTTTTGGTAGTTCATTTTCTTGATTGTGTTTATAATTACGTTGAATATGCTGACCACTCTCGA
>CANGYA010000123.1 GCA_947457925.1 Cytophagales bacterium
AATTTGTTGTTGCCTACTTTTTCAACTGCACACTTCCCGAATTCAAAATTCCCTCTGTCAAAGGTGGTATGCTGGTGCTATCTGCTGCCAATATGCCTTTGGTGGCTCTTACCCAATACCGCACAGGATTGAGGTTTTGAAACGTAATTTTGCCGTCTGTACTCGTATTTTGTACGGTGGTTACAGCATTTTGGCGGTTCTGCCAATCTCTATAAGAGGCAAATAACTGTACGGCTGCTGCGGAAGTTGGCTTGTTGGCGGTATCATTAACGACCAATTCCAAACGGGTATTCACAGGAATATTGTACTCTACTACGTTACAAGTTCCCCCCCAAATAAAAATTTCTTTTGTCCAACTATCCCCTGTTTTAGTATAAGTAGCTTTTACTTTGTAGTTACCTTCTTTGAGTGTATAATTCAAAGGTTTTGTGTTAGTACAAAGAGGCGGTGTAGCAAAAAACAAGGAATCTTTGCGTTTCAGCGTATCTCCTTCTATTTCTACCAACACTTCTCCGTTCATTTTGGCACGTCTATAGACCATTAATTTGCCGTTTACAGGTCTGCGGACATTCACAGCCGTAGATTTGAGGGCTATGTCGCCTTTATTACCTCGTACAGTCAAGACAATGGTGTACCTGCCCGCCTCTGTGAAAAAGAACATAGGGTTTTCTTCTTGTGAATCCACTACGCCGTCTCCGTTGATGTCCCAACGGTACTCTACAATTCGACTTTTAGGTGTAGATTTATTGACCAATTTGAATGTATCTGTGGTGAGAATAGAGTCTTTGGGGCTGTACTCAAAATCAGCTTTCACAGGTAGATTGGTAGGGTCTTCGCAGCTTGCCAATACGCCTAAAGCCAATAACAAACTGCCTATAATCCATTGGTTTATTTTATACATACAACAAAAGAATAGATGTAAGAGTAAAAGTAGCTAATTTTGGTACTATTCACAAATAGTTTGCTATTGACATTTGTAATTTGTTTGTTGCGTACTTTTTGCATCAATCATTTCTACAAACACCCTGCAAATTTCTCTCTATAACTTTGTAACTTGCCCGCCAAATCTGGATTAATTCCCAACTTACTCTATTCATGAATATACTACTTACTGCTGTCAAGATTGTTGATTCAACATCTCCGTATCATTTACAAACAGTCGACGTGTGGCTGCATAATGGCAAAATAGCTGCTATAGGGCAAAACCTACAAGGCAATGCAGCTACAACAAAGCAAAACTGTCAAGGTTTAAGTCTTTCTACAGGTTGGGTGGACATGGGGGCAGTCTGTGGGGAAGTAGGCAATGAACACCGCGAAGATTTTGTTTCTCTCGCCAAAGCTGCACAAAAAGGCGGTTTTACCCAAGTTGGTGTACTGCCTAATACAAGCCCTGTGGTACAAAGTAAAGAAAGTATTGCGTTTATACGCAGTAAATCTTCGGAAAATGTAACTTTTTTGCCCATAGCTGCTGCAAGTTTAGACCTAAAAGGAGAAGACCTTACAGAAGTCTTAGATTTATACAAAGCTGGTGCTGTGGCTTTTTCAGACGGGTTGCACTCTATTACCAATACGGCTATGTTGCACAAAGCACTATTGTATTTGCAACATACGGGGGCAGTGCTTATTAACAGACCCGATGACAAGCACTTAACCAAGTGGGGAGTCATGCACGAAGGCAATGCAGCCGTACATTTAGGACTAAAAGGTATGCCAAGTATAGCCGAACATTTGGGCATACAAAAAGAGTTGAAAATGTTGGAATATACAGGTGGGAAATTGCACTTTTCTTGTATTTCTACGGCAGAATCTGTGAGCATGATAGCCGAAGCTAAAGCAAAAGGTTTGGCAATAACTTGTGATATAGCTGCTTACCAACTCTCTTTCTTAGACGAAGATTTGTATGGTTTTGACACCAATTTGAAAGTAAAACCACCATTTCGCACTGCTACAGACAGACAGGCTTTGTTAAACGGTTTGGCAGATGGTACGATTGATGCCGTTATTTCGGCTCATTGTCCCTTAGATATTGAGGCGAAAGAGTTGGAGTTTGATTTGGCAGACTACGGAATTATTGGGCTGGAAACTGCCTTTGCAAGTCTTTGGTCGGCTACGCAGCACCAACTTTCTATTACACAAGTGATAGACAAACTAACAGTAGCTCCGCGTAAAATTTTACAGTTACCCAATGTAAGTATTCAAGAAAACAGCCCGATTGACTTGACTTTGTTTAGTGAAACAACGGAATGGACATTTAGCCACAAAGACATTGCTTCTAAGTCTAAAAATACGCCTTTTGTGGGCAAAACATTGACAGGAAAAGTAATGGAAACTTTTAAAGGATAAATAACCCTCATAAAATTACAGCTATCAATCATTCTATAAGCATAGTTATCTTAAGCCTTTTCAAGTCCTTACTATTTTAAAGACTTGGAAAGGCTTAAATAGTAAGGTTTTACAACATTTTTTTAGTTTTACCATTAGAGTTTATGAATAACTCCTTTTTAGCCCTCCCTGTGGGCGGTGCGACGTTTCGCAGGGTTGTGTGGGGCTATAGCAAAAAATTATTCATTAACTCTATTCATTAATTTGGTGTATTATACACAAAAATTCTTATCTTTTGCTCCAATAAGAAGCCCCTTATTAGCACATTTTTTTATGTTTTATCTATTGAATATACGATAAAGTACGTACAGTAGAACATACTACCAGTTTAGTTTTATGCGTAAAATTATGCAAAACTTTGCCGTTAAATCAAACTTTCAAAACTTTCAGAAAAAAATGAAACTTTTAAAAGTTTGTATTTATCATTCTACTATATTTAGCCTATCATTCATTTATTCTTTCTTTATTACTTATTTCTATGCAATTATTAGACAGATTTTTAACCCCTTCACAAACTAATGCCCAAAGGCGTTGGCTTGCTTGTACGATTCCGCCAGTAGTATGTATGTTATTGGCTGCTCTATTGATTTATGGTTTTAAAGATTATGGGATAGCCTTATTTGTTGTATCTCCGTGTTTGATTGCTGCATTGACTACAGTTATCTATGCCTATAAAAGAGATGTTAGTTTTTGGCAATCTTATTATGTCGGATTATTGGCACATTTAGTTGCTGCTTTGCTTTTGTTGGTATTTGCGATGGAAGGCATTATTTGTATCTTAATGGCTGCCCCTTTTATTGCCCTTTTGTCCATGTTAGGTACAGCCATAGGTTATGCTATTTTGAATAAAATCAATGACCATGCCGTTTTGTCTATTCTATTATTAACATTTGCAGTGCCTACAGTAGCTTTTATAGAAAAGGATAGCCTACCAACCCTTACCTCTGTGAGTACCTCAATAGAAATAGAAGCTGATGCTCACAAAATTTGGGAGCATATCATAGAGTTTCCAGCCTTAGAAAAACCAGACGACTTGTTTTTTAATATGGGAGTGGCATACCCTACAGGGGCGGTGATAGAAGGACGAGGTGTAGGAGCTGTACGCCATTGCAATTTTACTACAGGGGCTTTTGTTGAGCCAATTACAATTTGGCAACCGCCGTATCTCTTAGGATTTGATGTATTGGAACAGCCTGCCCCGATGAGGGAGTTAAGTTTTTGGAAAGTAGATGCTCCACACCTACACGACTACTTTGTATCTAAACGTGGTCAATTCAAGCTAACTCCTTTGCCAAATGGCAATACGTTGGTAGAAGGAACAACTTGGTATTACCATGACATTAAACCTGAATTTTACTGGCATATTTGGAGTGATTACATCATTCATAAAATTCATCACAGAGTTTTAACACATATAAAAAGAAATGTAGAAAGTGGTCGTAATTAATAAACCTTCATAAGCTCTGATAACTTATTTGATAGTTTATACCAATTATAAGTAGTATTTAGTTCAATGCGTAAAGATGTCATCTTTTGTAAAAACAGTAAGATTGCAAGTTTTTACACTTGTAAAAAGATGACATCTTTGGACTGTATCTAATCTATAATTGATATAATAGTACATTTTGAAGGCTACTACTTTTACACACAACAACGCCAAAACCTCCTTGTAAGTGAAGTTTTGGCGTTTTTATGCAAAAAAATGTACTCAATTATTTACTCATAGATGCCAAGAAATGTTCATTGTCTTTTGTGCCGTCCATGTTTTTGAGCAAAAACTCCATAGCTTCTTGCGAAGTCATATCAGACATATATTTACGGAGAATCCATAGTCTTTGCAAAGTATCTTTGTCCAATAACAAATCTTCGCGGCGTGTACCCGAAGCAGGAATATCAATAGCTGGGTAAATTCGTTTATTGGATAGTTTACGGTCTAACTGTAACTCCATGTTACCCGTACCCTTAAATTCTTCAAAAATCACCTCGTCCATTCTTGAGCCTGTTTCTATCAATGCCGTAGCTATGATGGTCAAAGAACCGCCATTTTCTACGTTGCGGGCAGCCCCAAAAAATCTCTTAGGTTTGTGCAAAGCATTGGCATCTACACCACCCGACAAGATTTTGCCTGAAGATGGCACTACAGTATTATACGCCCTTGCCAAACGAGTAATAGAGTCTAACAAAATCACTACGTCATGCCCACATTCTACTAATCTTTTGGCTTTTTCCAAGACAATACTTGCCACTTTTACGTGCCTTTCTGCTTGTTCGTCAAAGGTAGAAGCTATGACTTCGCCTTTCACACTGCGAGCCATGTCTGTAACTTCCTCTGGTCTTTCGTCTATCAACAAAACTAATAAATAAACTTCAGGGTGGTTTTCGGCAATAGAGTTGGCTATTTCTTTTAACAAAGTAGTTTTACCTGTTTTGGGTTGAGCCACAATCATACCACGCTGCCCTTTACCAATCGGTGCGAATAAGTCCAACAAACGAGTAGAATACTCACTTGACCTTCTGCTTAATTTCAACCTTTCTTCGGGGAACAACGGTGTAAGGTATTCAAACGGCACTCTGTCCCGAATTTCATCAGTAGTCTTACCATTTACCGTTTCCACTCTCAATAAAGCAAAATATTTTTCGCCTTCTTTCGGTGGACGAATCTGCCCACGCACCGTATCACCTGTTTTTAAACCAAACAATTTGATTTGCGAAGGAGAAACATAAATATCGTCTGGACTGGCTAAATAATTATAGTCTGGTGAACGAAGGAAACCGTAACCATCAGACATTATTTCTAACACACCTTCATTCACTATCACACCGTCAAACTCACGAATCGGATTGCGTTGTTTTTGTTGGTGCTGTTGCTGTTGTTGGTGATGGCGATGTTGCGGTTTTTCTTGAGGTGTATTTTCCTTAATAGTTTCTTTTTCTACTACTGGTTTTTCATAGATTTCATCTTGCAAATCTAATACGGGTACACTTTCGGTATTTTCTTTTTCCTCTGTAGCAGGTGTTTCACTAATAAATCCAAACTCCAAATTTTCATCTTCTGTTATATTATCAAACGGAGTTAGTTCGTCTTGGACCTCCTTTACGTTTTCACGTTTTACCCTATTGCGTTTTTTGTCATGTGGAGGCTTATTTTGCACACCTGCATCATCATTTTTTATTGGCTCTTCGGTTACAGTAAGATTTGTTGGCAGTGGTGTGCTTTTTTTGGGGAGTTCAGATTCGGGTAAGATAGCCTGTTGGTCTAATATTTTGTAGATTAGTTCGTTTTTAGACAATTTGGCTATGTCTTTTACTCCCAACTCCTCTGCTATTGACTTTAGTTCAGATAAGAGTCTTACTTTTAGTTCGTCGATTGTGTACATACGATAATGGAATTGCAGAGTGTTTTGAACACACTCTTTGGGGTGAATGGAAATAATATTGATTGTAACTAAATCAGTTGGTTTGAAAAAACAAAAATGCTTCCTGTGATTGACAGAGAAAGGACAGTGAAATCAACTGCAAGATTCAGCATCTCTCGATATGCACCTTTGTAGGCTGCTGCAATAATGACTTTTTTTTTCAGTATAACCAAATTTTATACTATTTTTTTTCTAAAAATATCCACTTTCAAGGCTTAGTTTACAGACTTCTGCGTGTACTCGCCGTCATTGGGGTCATAGACAATATCTCCTCTATTTGTCCAACGAACAATAGGGTCATGGTTTAACTTTTTCGGGAAATTTGATTCCAAGATTGATAAAAAAATTAGGTAGTGGTAAAAAATTAAATCTTGCCCTTTTTCTTGTATAAAATTGCATAAATCATGAATCAATACAAGCAAAGAAAGGTGATTTTCCTCTTTCTTTTATCCTTTAAGTAGCTGCCAAGAATTAGTTTAGGTTATTTTTTAGCACCAAAAACTTGTTAATAATTTGATAATCAAGAGCTTAAAATAATTGTTAGTTAGCACTGATGCTATTAGTTGTGCTACAATTTCAAAGACCACAGAAGACAATTTACCACCCCTACCATTTTTCCGTATTGTTTTGTACCTTTGTCGAACACACACAACAATACGTTACGCATGGACAACATCAAATTAGATACCATAGAAGAGGCTATTGAGGCTATTCGCAATGGCGAAATCATTATTGTAGTAGATGACGAGGACAGAGAAAACGAAGGCGACTTTGTATGTGCTGCCGATTGGATTACGCCAGAAATTGTTAATTTTTTTTCCAAAGAAGGGCGTGGGCTTATCTGTGCCACATTGACTGAAGAAAGATGCCAAGAATTGGGCTTAGACCTGATGGTCAATGACAATACCGCCCTACACGCCACGCCGTTTACTGTATCTGTAGATTTGAATGGACATGGCTGTACCACAGGGATTTCTGCCAGCGACAGAGCAAAAACCATTAAAGCCTTAGTAAATCCACATACCACTCCCGAAGATTTGGGTCGTCCAGGGCATATTTTTCCGCTAAGAGCCAGAAACGGCGGCGTACTCAGACGCACAGGACACACCGAAGCCAGCGTAGATTTTGCCCAGTTAGCAGGACTAAGCCCCGCAGGTGTGATTGTGGAAATAATGAAAGATGACGGCGAAATGGCAAGGCTACCAGACCTCCGCAAAATAGCCGATAAACATGGTTTTAAATTAGTTACTATCAAAGATTTGATAGCCTACCGCATGAAAAAAGAAAGTTTGATACAAAAAGAAGAAACTGTAGAAATGCCTACCGCCTACGGCAATTTCCAACTGACTGCCTACCGCCAAACCGACACCAACGAAATTCATATTGCCTTAGTGAAAGGAAAAATAGATGATAACCAGCCTGTTTTGGTGCGGGTACACTCGTCTTGTGTTACAGGCGATATTTTTGGCTCATGCCGTTGCGACTGTGGCGAACAGCTACACGCAGCCATGCAGAGGGTAGAAAAAGAGGGCAAAGGCATTATTTTATACATGAACCAAGAAGGTAGAGGTATTGGTTTGGTCAATAAACTCAAAGCCTACAAACTACAAGAACAAGGCTACGACACCGTAGAGGCAAACCTCAAATTGGGTTTCCCGATGGACGCAAGGGATTATGGCGTAGGGGCGCAAATTTTGCATGATTTGGGCGTGTCGAAAATCCGTTTGATGTCCAACAACCCACGCAAAAGAGTAGGTTTGATAGGCTACGGACTCGAAATTGTGGAAAATGTAGGCATAGAAATTCAACCTAACCCCAATAATGAAAAATATTTGTTGGCAAAAAGGGACAAATTAGGACACAGCATTTTGAAGGGTGAATAATCTTCTGTAGTGTGGGCTTCGGCACAATGCTGTTAAGCTAAAAAAGTAAACCAAGAATGGAGTTAATTATTTGATTATCAATTAGTTGTTTAAAAAAAGTGCCGTTAGTAATTCCATTGTGGGCAACGACATATTTATAGTGAAAAATAGTACAGACTCCTTCAAAGTGCCGTAGCAGTTCCACTGCGGGCAAAACATATCGTGCCTACGGCACTTTCAAAGAGGAGAAAATGGTATTACTATAAATATTTCGTGCCTACGGCACTAAAAAAACAATCTTTTCGATTAATAGCATTGTACTATGATAGTTTTTTTGCCTTACAAGGTTCTTACATAAGTGATTAATCTATCCCAAAAAACAGATTTATCAAAATCTCCACCTATGAATTGTTTTTCAAAAGAACTTGCTTGGTAGTGGGCAATGCCACAGTCTTTTAGCAACTCAAAAAAATCTGCAATTTGTTGCCTATGTACCAAATCTACCAACTCTTTAATTTGCTCTTTGCTCAATTTCTTTTCTTGCAACACTGCATTTAATTTTTCGAAATTGCTTAACTCCACCCCTTCCAACAATTCTGTTATCTGAAACCGTTTTTTCAATTTGGTGCTTGTAATTTGTGTATCTCCCATTTCCAATAAATCTTTGAGTTCTTGCACCTCAAAAACATCTTCTTTGCCGTTTTCTTGGCGGACAATCCACTCTGTTATTTTCAAGTTTTCTTTCACAAACAAGTCATGTACTTGCTCCAATGCCTCCCGAACTTGCCACAAGGCATACCGTTTGTCGGTGTCGCCAACTACCTGAATTTCAATGGTTTTGGTGTAACGTTTTGCCTCTATTTGTACTTCGTGGTGTTGGTATTGGAGAACAGCACCGTTTTTCCAAAAGAAGTTTTCTTTGATTTTGTCGTGTTGGAAAACCAAAAAATAAGCTACATAGTCATTTCGCCAAACTTGGTACTGAAAACGAAAATGCAAACCTGCGGGCTTTGTCTGCCAATACGTTTGCATGGGCTGCGGTTTGTCGGGTGGGAAAATACTTGGAATAAGGTACTGCAATTCGTGATTGACCAATACTTTGCGGTAAGCCAACTTAAAATGCTGCATCATGCGAATAATAAAATCTCTTTCGGCTTGTAGTTTATAGCCTATGTTGCCCAACAATTTATTGATTTCGTTTTCGCTGATGCTGCCTTGTGTACGTTGCACAGCTTCGGAATTAATGATTTGATACACGCCGTTGATAATCCATTCAGGGTTAAAAATGCACAATTCTTGCAAACTTTCGTGTTTGCTTCTGAAATTGAGCATGATACCCAAACTATTGAGCAAATCTGCCAAAATAGATTGACTTGTTTCATTAAAATCTGTGCTTTGTTCGGTGGCTATGGTTTGGCAAATGCCCTCGTAGGTGGTGTAGTGAATGTAGTCTTTGTTGGTAGCCTGCAATTTTTCTTTCACTGCAAAATATTTGCGGGCAAAAGGCTCTGTAAAATGGGGCAAGGTCTGCAAAGCCTCCTGAATTTGTTTTTGCAACTCGGCAATGCCCCTGCCTGTAAGCCAAGAAGTTTCTACCAAACCTACAATTTGCGGGTATTGGTCTTTGAGGCTGTGGTAGGGCAAACGGTGCTTGTCTTTTTCATCATCTAACTGATTGACTGCCAAGATAATAGGCGAATTACCTACACTACTTTGTAGCAGTTCCAGCCACTTGTCTAAGTTGTCGGTATTGTCTTCTCTGCCACTGACCACCAAGACGTACACCGTTTTGTCGGTCATAAAAAACTTGTGCGTGGCGTGCATGATTTCCTGCCCACCAAAATCCCAAAAATAGGTAGTAAGTTTTTCTTGTTGGTAAGTAAACAAGTCTTTGTTGGTGTGTATGTCTATTTTTTCGGTGCGGTTACTTTCTATTTTTTTGTTATAGAGTAACAAATGCAACAGCGAAGTTTTGCCCACTTTACCTTCACCTACCAAAACTACTTTTGCTTCTCGGAAATATTGAGGTTGTTCCTTTTTTTTGCGAATAAAGGTATCTTTGAGGTATTGTTGGAGTTCTTTAATTTTTTTTTCGTAAAAAAAATCTTTTTGCAAATTTTGTGGTAATTGGGCATAAGCAGGGTTGTTTGCAAACCATAAATATTTTAACTTGCTTAATTCTTGTAGGCAAGCAATACCAACTACTTGGTTATTCCTAAAATCTAACTCGGTTAATTTACTTAATCCTTGTAGGGAAGCAATATCAACTACTTTGTTACCACCAAAATCTAACTCGGTTAAATTACTTAATCCTTGTAGGCAAGCAATATCAACTACTTGGTTATTCCAAAAATATAATTTAGTTAAATTGCTTAATCCTTGTAGGCAAGAAATATCTACTACTTGGTTAGTATCAAAACTTAAAATACGAAGTTTTTTTAGTGCAGCTATGTTTTTGGCTGTTTTAAATGGGTTTAATTTTGAAAGTGCAGTTGCCTTATTATCAAGAGTTTTAAGTTGGTTTCTCTCTTCTTCATTCTCACTTATTTTCAATTTTTGCTCTTTTTCATCAAAATAATAAGTCCCCAAATTCAAATTCTCCAACCACACACAGTCAAACAGTTCTTCAGGGAGTTCGGTGAGTCCGCAGTTGCCTAAGTCTAAGAAGGTGCTGCGGGTACGTTTGTTTTCGGCTATGAGTTGTTGGGCAAGTTGTGTCATAAAAGTAGAGGGTTTTGTTTTTAGGTTGGTATTTTTCTACGTTGGCAATGGTGCGTAAGCACCTTGACAAGCGTAGAAAAATAATTATGTGGTACGATTGTCAAGGTCTTGACGGGGCTGCCTAAGCCATTGCCAACGTACCGAGTGCCTCAAATTTCCTTATTTCCTGCCTTACTCACAACATTTTTTCCCTATTTTTGTCAAAATACGAAACCAACTGTAGCATAGACTTTAGTCGGGGACGCCTAGTCTGTGAATACGAAATGCACAGACTAAAGTCTATGCTACATATTATCAACATTACACCTAAAATTTCCTAACCCATGAAAAAAACAATCTTAGCAGCTACTTTGGGTTTTGCTCTTTACGGAGCAGCGGCACAAACCCCGCAACGCCCCACCGTAGATAAATTAGTCAGTGGCATAGAACCGAAGCTCATAGAATGGCGGAGGCACTTCCACCAATACCCCGAACTGTCGAACAGAGAGGTAAAAACAGCAGCCCGAATAGCCGAAGAACTCAAAAAAATAGGCTTGGAAGTACAAACGGGCATTGCTCATAATGGCGTAGTGGGTATTTTGAAAGGCGACAAGGCAGGGGCAGTGGTGGCTTTGCGTGCAGACATAGATGGCTTGCCTGTAACCGAAAGGGCAAATATTCCTTTTGCTTCTAAAGAAAAAGGGCTATACAATGGACAAGAAGTAGGTATCATGCACGCCTGCGGACACGACACCCACACCGCCATTTTGTTGGCAACGGCAGAGGTCTTGAGCAAAATGAAAAAAGACATCAAAGGCACTGTTAAATTCATCTTCCAACCTGCCGAAGAAGGTGTACCCGAAGGCGAAGAAGGCGGAGCAGAGCTAATGGTAAAACAAGGCGTATTGAAAAACCCAGATGCAGAGGTAATTTTTGGTTTACACATCAATTCGCAGACACCTGTAGGCACTATTAAATACAAAACGGAGGGCATCATGGCTGCCGTAGATTTTTTGGATATTACGGTGAAAGGAAAACAAACGCATGGTGCTTATCCTTGGGACGGCATAGACCCTATCGTTGTTTCTTCGCAAATTATCAATGGTTTGCAGACGATTGTTAGTCGCCAAACAGAGTTGATTCGTGAGCCTGCCGTTATTACGATTGGGGCTATTCATGGGGGCGTAAGGTTCAATATCATTCCCGAAGAAGTAAAAATGATGGGAACTATTCGCAGCTTAGATGAAGAAATGCGGGTGCAAATTCACGAAAAAATAAAGCTAACAGCCACCAAAATAGCGGAAAGTGCAGGAGCTACCGCCGAAGTAAAAATACGCAAACAGTACCCTGTAACCTTCAACCACCCCGAACTCACGATGCAAAGTATAGCCTCTTTGGAAGCAGCAGCAGGCAAAGGCAATGTAGTGCTAACCAAAGCCGTAACGGGTGCAGAAGATTTTTCTTTTTACCAAAAAGAAATAAAAGGTTTGTTCTTTTTCTTAGGTGGTATGTCTAAAGACAAAAAGCCTAATGAAGTAGCTCCGCACCACACACCAGACTTTGTGATAGACGAAAGTGGTTTAGCTTTGGGCGTAAAAGCCTTTTGTTATTTAACCTTAGATTATATGGATAAAAAGGCGAAGTAAAGTTAATGCACAATGATTAATTAGTAAGTTTTTGGTAGTTCTTAAAAAGTATTGATGGTAATTTAGACTTTCCAAGTCTTTTAGACTTGGAAAGTATTTTTTAGTTTTGAGTATCAATACTTTATTTATAACTACCAATTTTTAAATTACAAATTATTTTAAGTTATTGATTATCAAATATTTACACCAAGTAAGCCTTTAATTTACACCCAACATTATGAAAATACTATTGGTAGCCCCTGCCCACCCCTTACGAGGTGGCATTGCAGCCTCTTCCGAAAGACTTGCTTTGGCATTTCAAGCAGCAGGGCATCAGGTAGAAATTCTTTCTTTCAGTTTGCAGTACCCCAATTTTTTGTTCCCCGGTACTACACAATTTACAGATGACCCAGCCCCTTCAGATTTACAAATTACTACAGCCCTTAATTCCATCAATCCCTTAAATTGGATTATTTTAGGGAAAAAATATAGTCAAAAACAATTTGACATGGTAATTTGTAGGTATTGGTTGCCCTTTATGTCGCCTTGTTTGGGAACATTTTTGCGTTTTTTCAAGGGAAAAACCCCAGTCATTACCTTAGCCGACAATATCATTCCTCACGAAAAACGCATAGGAGATAGACAATTTACGGCTTATTTTTTGGCAGCTTGTGATGCTGTAGTGGCTATGTCCAATGCAGTAATAGAAGATGCCCGCCAATTTGTCCCTGAAAAGCCGATAGTATTTCACCCACACCCCTTATACGACACTTACGGAGAAGCCTTGCCACAAGCCGATGCCCTACAAAAATTGCAACTTTCGCCAAATTATAAATACCTACTTTTTTTTGGATTTATCCGAGCTTACAAAGGATTAGATTTATTATTAGAGGCATTGGCAGACTCACGTTTAGCGGATTTACCTTTGAAATTGATTGTTGCAGGGGAATTTTACGAAAATCCTGAAAAATACGAACAGTTGATACAAAAATACAACTTAGAACAAAAGTTAATACGAGCTACACATTTTATAGCAGCCGACCAAGTAGCTACTTATTTTTCGGCTGCCGATTTAATTGTGCAGCCCTACAAAAGTGCTACGCAAAGTGGTGTATCACAAGTGGCATATCACTTCGAAAAGCCGATAGTTGTTACGAATGTAGGCGGTTTGGCAGAAATTATACCCCATAAAAAAGTAGGTTATGTAGTAGAGGTAGAAACAGAGGCAATAGCCACAGCCATAGCAGATTTTTTTAGCAAAGACAAAGACATTAATTGGACGGCTAACATTCAAGAGGCAAAACACCGTTTTCGTTGGGAAAGTATGGTGGCTGTATTTACAGATTTGCAAAAGCAACTACAAAAAAAATGTTGAACTTAGTCGTAAAAAAACTTATTTTTTATTTCTTTTTATTCAACAAACTTACTACATTTGCAGTGAAATTTCGCTAAGGGCAAAGATTTTCATTTTCATATTTACTCGATAGTAACTAAGGGGCTTCCTAATTGGGCAGTCCTTTTTTATTTCGATAAGAGGTAGATTTTTTATAATTGCGTATGCGGATATATAAAAAAGCAAGCCTATAAGCCGAATTCTGTACTGTTGCGGCGTGGACACACCACTGTGCAACAGCTTTCATCATTTATCTACGCCTACCGTCACCAATAGGCTGGAGCAACCTACCCTCTGGCATTGGACGGGCAGCCCTTATTCGCCAGTTTATTTGGTCTTTCAGCATGTAGGGTTTACCCTGCCCCTGTAGTTACCTACAGGGCGGTGGTCTCTTACACCGCCATTTCACCCTTACTAAGTTGCCTTAGCGGTATATTTTCTGTGGCACTTTCCGTAAACAAAGACTTTTGCCTTTGCCCCCCTCCCGTTAGGAGGTACATTGCCCTGTGCTGTTCGGACTTTCCTCTCCCGTTAGTTGTTTTGCAACCTTCAGCAGCGATGAAACGACTTGCTTTGTGCAAAGGTAATAAAATTTTTGGAGTTATTCAGTGCTAAGGCACAATTTTTAATTAGCAAATTTTTAATTAAAAATATCTATAAATAATTGATTACCAAATCATTAGTAATTTTATACTAAAATCTAATTTAATTATTTGCATAGTGTAAGGGTTGCAACCCTTACACTATGCAAATAATTTTTCATTCTTTTTGTTTATTCTTGTATATTAGCTTTTAAGTACAAGTAACTAATTAATTGACAATATTGTACCACAGGCTTTAGTCTGTAATCTCCTGATAATCAAAATATCACAGACTAAAGTCTGTGGTACATTTATTTTTTCCAATTACTTATTATTAAATAACTATTATGAAATCAACAATAAGTATCATTGGCGGTTTATGTGCTATTTTATTGTCTTTTTTGGCGTATGGACAAAAGGAACAAGTACGAGCTGCCGAAGCCATTTTTCAAAAAGGTTTGGAGGCTGCTAATCAAGGCAAACTTGATGAAGCCATTACATTATATTCACAGGCAATTCAGAAATATGACAAACTCACTGGGGCTTTTAATAATCGAGGGGCTATTTATGAGCAACAAGGCAAGTATGAATGGGCGTTGAAAGACTATGAAAAAGCCTTATTGTCTTCGCCCAAATACAAAAAAACGTACTATTTCAATGCGGGCAATGTTTATTTTGCCATGAAAGAATACAATAAAGCCGTAAAAAATTACAATGAATACATCAAATTAGATGCAGAAAACCCGTTGGTGTACTACAACAGAGCTAAAATAGCGGAGGCTGCCAAAAAGTATGAAAAAGCCTTAGAAGACTACGATAAAGTATTGTCTTTGACCAAAAAAATGCCACAGGCTTACCTTAACAGAGGCATAGCCCGCCGAAACGCCATGTTATATGCCGAAGCCGTAGAGGATTTGACTACTTACATCAAAGGCAATGTGAATGATGCCGAAGGTTTCTTTCAAAGAGCATTGACCAAGCAAGACATGGGTGATTTTCAGGGTGCTTTGATAGATTATAGTGAGGTCATTCGTCTAAAACCGCAGAAAATAGAGGCGTATGCCAACCGAGTAGCCATAAGATTGATGCAAGAAAAATATGAAGCTGCCATTCCAGATTTGACAAAAATCATAGAAAAAGACAATAAAAACTTGTTTGCTTTACGCAATAGGGCTAATTGCTACAAAAAAATTAAAAAATTCGACTTGGCTATTGCAGATTTTGATGCTGTTATTCTTTTAGAGCCTAACAATGTGAATAATTGGATAGAAAGAGGCGGTTTGAAACGCATGAACAACCAAGCCAATGAAGCTGCCTTAGATTTTTCGCAGGTCATTAAATTAGACGCAAATAACACACAAGCCTATTTGCAAAGGGCATTAGCCAAAAAAAGTTTGAATAAATTTGATGAGGCGTTGAAAGATTATGACAAGGCTATAGTGCTGTTGGAGAAAGCATTAGCTTTGGAAAAACAAGTGCCTGCTGCCAAAACCAAAGGACAGGCTGCCCCAGCACCCGCCAAACAACCCAAACAAAGTGAGTTGGCTTTACAACTTTCTTTGCGTTTGGCAGATTGTTACAACAATAGAGGTTATTTGAAAAATCAGTTGAGCAAAGCTACGGAGGCTTTGAAAGACTTTGACAAGGCTATTGTTTTAGATACGGCTTTTGCGTTTGCCTACAACAACAGAGCTATGGCAAAACTGAACTTAAATAAACTGAATGAGGCTTTAGAGGACTGTAAAAAATCTTTGAAAATGGACGACAGAAATGCCTATGCTTATCAAAATTTAGCCTTGATTTATTTGAAAATGG
>CANGYA010000124.1 GCA_947457925.1 Cytophagales bacterium
ACTTATAGTGAAACTAATTTTTTTCAAAGAAATAAGTTTGATTGTCTTCAAGAAGCTCTATAAAGATGACATCTTTTAGAAAGATGTCATCTTTATAGAGCTTCTTGAAGACTACGTATAACAATTCATAGCACGACACTAACATCTTTATAGGGCTTGTTGAACACTACGTAACAGTTCATAGCACAACACTATAAGCCTTTGTGGGGTTTAAAAGCAGATTATTTAGTATAAAAGTAACATCTTTTAACCGTAATCCTAAACAAATATAACAATAGTCCTATATTTTGTACTATTTGCTATAAGGTTCTTGTCTAAAAGACTTAATTTACCCCAAAAACTTCTACTTTTGCAGCCAAAATATTTGTAACATGACAAAAGAACAACTGAAAGAGTTGAAAGCTGGAGTAGAGGCTTTGAGGAGGTATCTTTGACTACGACCAAAAAATAGCTGTCATCAAAGACGCAGAACAGCAAACCTTAGCAGCAGACTTTTGGGACAACCCCAAACAAGCCCAAGAAGTATTGAAAAACATACAATCTACTAAAATCTGGACAAACAGTTTTGATGCCTTAGCCAAAGCCTACGGAGATTTGGAAGTGCTGTTTGATTTTTTTGAGCAAGGCGAAGCCACAGACGCAGAAGTAAGCCAAGAACAAACAAAAGTACAAGCTTTGTTAGAGGAATTGGAGTTCAAAAAAATGTTGAGCAATGAAGAAGACCAACTCAGTGCTATCATAGAAATTAACCCGGGTGCAGGCGGTACAGAAAGCCAAGATTGGGCAGAAATGTTGATGCGTATGTATGTGATGTGGGGCGAAAAGCAAGGCTATAAAGTTTCGGAAATAGACAGAACTTTGGGCGAAGGGGCAGGTATTAAGTCGGCTACGTTGGAGTTTGAGGGGCAATTTGCCTACGGTTATCTCAAAGCCGAAATAGGCGTACACAGATTAGTCCGTATCTCTCCGTTTGATTCTAATGCTCGCAGACATACTTCTTTTGCTTCGGTTTTTGCCTATCCTGTTGTAGATGATACGATTGCGGTAGAAATCAACCCTTCGGATATAGAATGGGACACTTTTCGGGCAGGTGGCAAAGGCGGACAAAACGTAAACAAAGTAGAAACGGCGGTTCGGCTCAAACACATTCCTTCGGGCTTAGTGATAGAATGCCAACAAGAAAGGTCGCAGATGCAAAACAAAGACAAAGCCCTCAAAATGTTAAAATCGAAACTCTACCAAATAGAGATAGAAAAACGCAATGAAGAAAGGGCAAAATTGGAAAGTACCAAAAAACGAATAGATTTTGGTTCGCAAATTCGTAACTACGTTTTGCACCCCTACAAACTGATAAAAGATGCCCGCACAGGCGTAGAACGTACAGACGTACAAAATGTGCTGGACGGAGAAATCAATGATTTTATTAAGGCATTTTTGATGCAACAGTAAAAAAACAAAGATGAAACAACTAACCCCACAAGGGCTAATAGCTCTTGTGGGGTTCAGTGCTAATTATAGAGATGATATCCTTGCTATTTCTGTTGGTATTTCATACGCCAATGCACTTTTTGCAACTCCCTTTCTATCACTAATTGGCTCAAAGCCAGTGCCGTACTTTCCAAATTGTCATACGCCAACATCACTTGCTTAAACTTACTTTCCGATACATCTATACGGTACATACCTTGTAGTATCCGTTCTATTTTGCCTTCTTTGAGTAGCTGTAATAATAATTTTGACAAAGCCACTTGCAATTCTTCCAAAGAAACAAAATTGTTTTCGGGCAATTCTTCCTTTGTTAAATCAAAGTGTTTTTGTAGTAAATCTTGTGCAATAGCAATTTCTTGTTCGGTAGGCATAGCAATTAACTAAAAAATCCGTGAAATTTTGTGTGGTTCGTGTCTTTCGTGTTCCTTAATTGTTGAACCAAGAAAGTTGAAGGGTACAAATTGCTTAAAAAAAGTATAAAAACATCAAATAATAAAGCAAAAAGTTTGTAAAGCCCATCTAAAATGTAGAACTTTGCAGCCCTTAAAGTAAAGCTGTACGAAAAGTCCTCCTAAGAGGTTCGGATTGAAGCTATTATTTTGAAAATTACTTTAAACTTATAACCAATGTCTGGAATTATCGGAAGAAAAATTGGCATGACAAATATCTTCGACGCAGAAGGTAAAAGCATAGCCTGCACAGTCATCGAGGCTGGACCTTGTGTAGTTACACAAGTGAAAAACAAATCAACTGACGGTTATGAGGCTGTTCAATTAGGTTTTGGCGAGAAAAAAGAAAAACACACTACCAAACCATTAATGGGACACTTCAAAAAAGCCAACACTACGCCAAAACGTAAAGTTGTAGAGTTCAAAAACTTTGCAAAAGACGTTAAATTGGGTGATGTGGTAGCTGCCAATGATGTATTTAACGAAGGCGACAAAGTAGCCGTAATAGGAACGTCAAAAGGTCGTGGTTTCCAAGGTGTTGTAAAACGCCACAACTTCAGTGGTGTGGGTGGTCAAACACACGGTCAGCACAACCGCCAAAGACACGCAGGTTCTGTGGGTGCTTGTTCGTTCCCAGCACGTACTTTCCCTTTAACTCGCATGGCGGGTCGTATGGGTAATCAACGTACTACTATCAAAAACTTGAAGGTGTTGAAAGTGTACCCAGAGCAAAACGTAGTAGTTGTAAGTGGTTCAATACCGGGAGCTAAAAACTCTTTCGTATTTATTAAAAAATAATGCTGCTTAGGCAAGTTTCGTTAAGGTTATACGATAAAGCCTATAGCTTACAAGTTTTTTTACCCAAAAATATTTTCATTTTCCATGAAATTACCAGTTTTAAATATAAATGGAGGCGAAACAGGCAGAACCATAGAGTTACCTGAAAACGTCTTCGGAATAGAGCCAAACGACCATGTGTTGTATTTGGCAGTAAAGGCACACCTTGCAAACCAACGCCAAGGTACACACAAAGCCAAACAACGTAACGAAATTTCTGGTTCTACTCGTAAGCTACACCGCCAAAAAGGTACTGGTGGCTCACGTAAAGGTGGTATCAAGAACCCATTGTATCGTGGTGGTGGTCGTGTATTCGGACCTGTGCCAAGAGATTACAGCGAAAAAGTAAACGTGAAAGTAAAACGTCTTGCTCGCCGTTCTGCTCTTACTTACAAAGCTAAAGAAACAGCTATCACAGTAGTAGAGAACTTCAATTTTGCTAACCCTAAGACTAAAGATTATATCAAGTTGTTAGATGCGTTGAAGTTGAGTGGCAAAAAAACCTTGTTAGTGCTTGCAGAAAATACGCCTAATGTGTATATGTCTGCTCGCAACCTACCTAAAACAGAGGTAGTAACAGCCAGCGAATTGCATACTTACCAAATATTGCACGCAGACAATTTGATTTTGTGCGAAAATGCAGTAGAGAAAGTAGTAGCTCCGTTACAAGCCTAATTCTAATACTTCAAAACATTTATAACAATGGAATTTTACGAAATCATCAAAAGACCTATCATATCAGAGAAAGCTACAGGTCAATATGAAAAAAACGTCTATACGTTTGAAGTAGCAAAAAAGGCAAATAAAATACAAGTTGCTAAAGCTATACAAGATATGTATGGCGTAACTGTAGAAGATGTACGCACTATAGTTTGCAGAGGTAAAAATATCACTCGTTTCACTAAAAAAGGTGTATCAAGTGGTAGCACAACTTCTTGGAAAAAAGCTATGGTGAAATTAGCTGGTGGCGACACCATAGAAATCTTCGCTAATACAGCTGCTGAAGAAACTACAGAAGCTGCTAACTAAGCCTTAGTTCTCTAAAAAATACGACAAACAGAAAACTCTTAACGGGTTTTCTGTTTTTTTTTATTCATATTAAAAATTTACTAATTAATAATTGTGCTTTAGCACTTTAATTTATGTTCAAAGAATATCGTGTGCAATTTTCTACGCAAATATTTCGTATGCTTTGCGATACACAAGCAAGGCGGTTGGCAGTAGAACTTCGCAAGGCTCAAACGCAAGAATTGGCTTTTGCGGTCATAGATTTACAAACCAGCGAAACCGTAATGCCCGAAACGACTATGGAAAATACATGGCGAGTAGGACTTTCGGCAGTAGAAGACACCGTTTTGTTGTTACATACGTTCACAGAAAGTAATTATCCTGATAATAAAGGCTTGATAAGTATTGACTATACCACCGCCACCATTTTGTGGGACAATCCGCACTATTATTTTGATACGATTGTAGAAACTACGGCAGGTCAGAAAGCATTGAAAGTGAGCAACTTAGTAGGAGAGAGGGCTACAGATAGTTATTTGCATCTTCGGACAGGTGAGTTATTGCCCGCAAACTTTTTTCAAACAAGCACCTATCCACAACAGCACGCCCAACGATATACGGAGGCACAAGCATTTTTTGGACAAATGCAAAGCTATTTGGCAAATAAAGTAGCTGAAACACCTACGGCGGTCATAGATTATTTGGAATGGCAGGACTGTTTTGTGATTGGCTATTTTATAAATGAAAACAATAGCTTGTTATACAAGTTGTTAGTATTTAACGCAAAAAAAGAAATGATTGCTACGCATACCATTCAAAACTTATCTGTTCATGCCCCCATTCCCTTTATGACATTCGGTACTGCGTTACTTTTTTTGGAAAACTTGCAAACAATACAGCTAATTATAGCCCCAAATTTGCCCCAATAAGAGAAAAAAGAGGGGGCGTAACGAAAAAAAAATAGGAAAAGTACGTATTTAAGCAATTTTTTCTAACTTGAGGCGTAAATTTGCGTGTATGCTATACACTATCACTTATTAACAATTTCTTTTATTAACAATTTCTTTCGCTATGAATAAATTATTGTATGTGTTGTTATTTTGTTTGTTGGCGACTGTAGGTTTTGCACAAGATAAGCAGCCCACAAATAAAACACCCAAAAATAAAAAGACAAAGACAGTAGAACTGCCCGAAGTGGTGGTAGAAACGGCAAAAGTTCCGCCCATGCCCGAAGGCTACCCCAAAGATGAAGCCGAAGAATACAAATCTCTGCATGAACAGTTTGCTAAATTTATCAAATCGTATGCTGATATTCAGAAGTCTAAAGACAAACAAAGTGTTTTGCAGTTTTTAGCCAAAGATATTAAAGCTACTTTCATCTTGTTTGATATTGCCAATAATACGAGTATTAAATATACAAACCTCAAAAGTTTTGAAACACATTTAGACGACCTGATTACTTCTAACGAAATGGAGTTGAAGTACAATGTAACGGAAATCTTGCGTGAATATGTGCAAGGTAAGTTTGGTATAGTGTCTTATGTTGTGCATTTCGAGATTTACAAACATGGTAATTTGTGGTCAAGAGGCAATGAAACGGTTACTTTGACTTATATTAAATTTCAGGGAGAATGGAAAGTGGTTCAATATACTTTTGTGTCTATAGAAGATGAGAAACTAAGAGGTTCTTGTGTTTGCGAAGTGTTTAAAGGCAAAGGTGGTGAACAGTTTGTTTCTAAAACGGCTATCCCCACAGGACGTAGCTATATTACGAACATGACGGATTTTAGATTCCAAGAGGAAAAAGACGGTAGTACGACTATTCGCACTGGTAAATATTTTTACCGTTGGAGCAAACAAGGCGAAGTTTGGCTCAAAAACTATGACACCAACGGCACAGAACTCAATGAAACAAGGCTGGGAGATGCAGCCGACAAAAAAGGTGTGCTGAATGTAATTTTGTCTAAACATCTGTATTTAGAAAACTGTGTAGATATGAAACTATCTATGAAAGATTAAAGGATAAGCAACAAAAAAAGACATCTCAAAGAGATGTCTTTTTTATTGCACATATTTTTATTTACTTAATCAGGTTAAGTTTTGCGGTAGGCAACAACTTTATTTCCTTTTTTTCTTGTTAGCTGTAAGGGAAGGAGTCGAACCTTCACGAGGTAGTTAGGTAGTAAAGGGATTTTCTTGGTATGACAACAAAACCCCTGACTGACTTTATCCTATGTTCCTCACCCCCGAGATAGGAGGGCATGGCTGCCAATTTCATCACCTTACATTGTTGTTCTTGATTGACACTACAATATTAGTGGATAGAAGTTTTATTTACAAATTTTTCAATAAATTTTTAAAAAATTTACACTATTTTTAATTTTAAGTCTATTTTATTGATAAATATTTAAAAATAAGTTTTAAAGACTTGCTGAAATTGAGATTTTATTAATGAGCTGATAGGGGGTAGCAATAAAAAAACTTCCTAAGCTCTATGCTTAGAAAGTTTTTGTTGAATAGAGGTGATTAAGGTTTTGTATCACAGACTTTAGTCTGTTTATTAATTACTTGATTAGCAATTTATTATAGGCACAGACTAAAGTCTATGCTACAGACCTTAATAATCTCTAATATGTTTTAACCATTAAAAAACTCTCTAATTCTCTCCCATGTTCCCTTTTCTTGTTTATCGGGGTTAGGGTTAAAGTTTGGTGAGTTTCTCAATTTTTCTATCAATGCCCTTTCGTCTTTTGTGAGTTGTTTCGGTGTCCAGACGTTTATATGCACAAGTTGGTCGCCTACGCCATAACCGTTAATGTCTTTGAGCCCTTTGCCTCTTAGACGTAGCACCGTACCCGACTGCGTACCCGCCTCTATTTGTATCTTCACTTTGCCTGCTACCGTAGGTACTTCGGCAGTAGTTCCCAATACCACATCTACAAAACTTAGGTACAAATCATAGTGGATATTGTTACCATCTCTTTTCAAAAATAGGTCTTCTTGTTCCTCTATGGCTATCAACAAGTCGCCAGCTATGCCCTCTCTGCCACTGCGAGGCGGGTAGTTGCCTTTGCCTTGCATATTTAGCTGCATACCCTCTGCCACCCCCGCAGGAATACGGATGGTGATTTGTTCTTCTTCTACCGTAACACCTTCGCCACCACAAGTTTTGCAGGCATCAGTAATCACTTTGCCTTCTCCTTGGCACGTAGGACAAGTAGAAGCCGATACCATTTGCCCCAGCATCGTGTTCATTACCCTGCGAACTTGCCCTGTACCGTTACAAGTTTGGCAAGTTTTGTAGGCATTGCCGTCTTTTGCTCCAGTACCACTACAAGTAGTACAGACTAATTGGCGTTTTACCTTAATTTTTTTCTCTACGCCATTGGCTATTTCTTCCAAACTCAATTTGAGTTTAATACGCAAACTTGAACCTTGACGGCGTTGTCTGCCTCCGCCACGTCCAAAAATATCTCCGAAGGGGCTATCTTCGCCAAAAATATTGCCGAATTGTGAGAAGATGTCGTCCATAGAGAAACCTCCTCTACCACCACCAGCATTTACGCCTTCATGTCCGAAACGGTCATATCTTGCCTTTTTGTCAGGGTTGCCCAGTACGTCATACGCCTCCGCAGCTTCTTTAAATAGTTCTTCGGCTTGTTTGTCGCCGGGGTTTTTATCAGGGTGATATTTTATAGCTAATTTACGATAGGCTTTCTTAATGTCCTCTGTACTGCTGTTTCTGTCCACGCCCAACACTTCGTAGTAATCTTTCTTCGTCATACGGATTGAATGAATAAGTTTTGTATGAATAAAGATGACACCTTCAAGCTACAAAGATGTCATCTCGCATTTTCGTTATTTAGCTACGTTTGTCAAGGTTTTCAACCATTGCCAACGTATTGAAAAAGGATTTAATTTACTAATATTTTAAGCTCCAATAATCACTTTTGAAAAACGAATGACTTTTTCGCCCAAATAGTAGCCTTTTTCTACCTCGTCTATCACTTTTCCTTTTTGGTCTGGTGTAGGGGCTGGTATTTGCGTAATAGCTTCGTGTAATTCACTGTTGAATACCTCGCCAATGGCTTGAATTGGTTTTACACCTTTTTGCTCCAATACTCTAAACATTTTGGCATGAATGAGGTCAAAACCTTGTTTGACAGGCTCAAGAGCAGCAACATCTTCTGTAAAAGTCTTTTTGGCTCTCTCGAAGTCGTCTAAAATAGGTAATAAGGACAGAATCAAAGATTCGTTGGCAGTTACTTGCAAATCTAATTTTTCTTTGGCAGTACGGCGGCGAAAATTCTCAAAATCTGCATATAAACGCATGAATTTGTCTTTCAAATCACCTATTTCTGCGTCTTTGCGTTGTATTAAGTCATCAGTGATGTTGTTATTTTGTTCAACATTTTCTGTATGTGTGTTTTTATCTTCCATAGTCTAATGAAGCTATTTTTTGTGAATACAAATGTAGGTACAAAAATTATTCACATTCTAATTTTAGAGATTTAAAATGACAAAATGGCAGGAATTACGCCTATTATTTACGCACCCATTTACTAACAATTTGCATAGTGCTTGCAATTTCTGCTAAATTGTGTGCTTACAAATCCCATTTATCACTACTAAGAAGTGGGTATTTTTCAATAAATTCTTAGGTTTTAGTAGCTCTTGGCATTATTTTGTTTAGTTTTGGTGTAGATTGTTAATAAATTTTAGTAGCTTTTGTTCAACAAAATAACTACGATATTTTTGTTGTTAATTTATTGTTTTTGAAGCATTAATCATACATCTGTACGTAATTTGGTATAGCTGATTTTTAATATACTATCATTATTAAAATATTGTACACTATAAAATTTTGCTGTTTGCTATGCTTCAACTCTTACTTCTAATTGCCTTAGTTATCAATATTGGTTTGTCTTTCTTTTTGTTTTTTGTAAATGTGGCAGAAAAGGACTTATTACATCTTTCGATAGCTGGTGCTTTGGTCGTTAATACCACTTTTTCGATTTGGTTGTTGGTTAAATTTTATCGGCAGTATTGGTTGCCCATGAAAGAAATTACAGAAAAAACCAAAGAAGTATTGCAAAAAGCAGATGCGGAGGTAAGTAGTAATGAATTTGACAATATCCAAAAGACTATAAGCATCTTACAAACTACAGAAAGTAATATCAAGTGGCAAAACAATGGTTTCCAATTACTCAACGAATTGGTCAGTTTGGACGTGGAATTAGAGGAATTTGCGGTACGGACTCTGCACTTTTTCACCAATTATCTACATAGTGTAGGTGGTTGTGTGTACATGATAGATGACAAAAAAGAGTTTTTTGTGCCAATAGCCTCACAAGGCTTTTCTATCCAACAAATCCAACAACAAGACTTGCAAGTAAGAAGTGGTGTCATTGGTACGGTGTACCACACCCAAAAAAATATGCACCTGAAAGATGTGCAGCCTCACCAACAAATAGAAAGTGGTCTTTTTCATAAAAAACCTTCGGAAGTCATGATTTTGCCCTTGAGTGCTGGCACAAAACGGTACGGCATCTTAGAGTTGGCTTTTGATAAACCTTTGAAAGACCTTGAAATCCTTTTTATCGAAAAAAGTGCATTCCCCATAGCAGCCTACATTGCAGATGCTTTGAATGACGTAGCCATCAAGAAATTGGTACGACAAGAGAGAGAAATTAATGCTACTTTACAGACACAAGAGGAAGAATTACGCCAAAATTTAGAAGAACTACACGCCAACCAAGTGCAGTTGGACGAGCAAATGCGAGTTACTGAAAAGGTAAAAAAAGAATTAGAGGCTCGTGTAAATGTCTTAGACAAATCGGCTTTACTTACAGAATCTGATTTGTATGGCAATATTACGTATGTAAACGAAAAATTCTGTATTGTATCAAAATATACGCCTGAAGAATGTTTTGGCAAACCACATAGCCTTGTTCGCCACCCCGATACGCCCAAAGAAGTATTTAAAGAAATGTGGGAAATCATTAAAAGTGGGCGAATTTTTCAGGCTACTTACGCCAACAAAGCTAAAGACGGCAGTACGTATTGGGTGGAGGCAAATATTGCCCCTGTTTTTGATGAAAATGGCAAAATAGTGAAATACATAGGGATTCGTTTTGATGTTACTGAACGTATTTTGAGGGAACAAGAAGTGAAAAATATCAATACAATGTTGGTAAGTCATGAAGAAACACTGAAAAAACAAAACGAAGAATTACAACAAAAACAGCAACAATTAGAAGAACAAAACCGCATTACCTTAGCCACTAAAAATGAGTTGGCTTCGCGTATTGCAGTATTAGACCAAGCTGCTATAGTTACAGAATCTGATTTGTATGGCACAATTACGTATGCCAATCAAAAGTTTTGCGAGGCTTCAGGCTACTCTTTGGCAGAGTGCATTGGCAAACCGCACAATATTAACCGCCACCCCGATACTTCTAAGGAAGTATTCAAAGAGATGTGGGATACAATTCAAAATGGTGGAATTTATAGAGGTATCATTAAAAATAAGAGAAAAGATGACAGTCCGTATTGGGTAGATGCGACTATAGCCCCAGTTTTAGATGAAAACAGCGTGCCGATTAAGTACATTAGTGTACGTTTTGATATTACCAAGCAAATTACACAAGGCAAGAAGATAGAAAACTTGTGGCAAGAAACTCTCTTGCGTGCCAAAGAATTAGAAGCAAAAAAACAAGAACTCAACCAAATCAATGAAACTTTAGAGGAAAAAGTAGTTGAAAGAACCAATGAATTGCAACAACAAACCGTAGAGCTTCTCTATAAAAACGAGCAAATAGAGGGTAGTATTCGATATGCTAAAAGGCTGCAAAGTGCCTTGTTGCCTTCGGTGCAAGATTTGCAACAAACAGTCCCTAACTCATTCATTTTCAGGCTACCGCAGCATATTGTTAGTGGAGATTTCTTTTGGATAGAGGCTTTGGAAGACCAAGTTATCTTGATTTTGGCAGACTGTACGGGGCATGGCGTACCAGGGGCTTTTATGACTATTTTGGGTAGCACATTGCTCAATGAAATAGTTTTGCAAAATCATATCACTGAACCTGCCCAAATATTGTATGAATTAGACAAAAAACTATCAGCTACATTGCGGTATCAAACGTCTAAGTACCAAGTGGCAGACGGTATGGACGTAATTGTACTAAACATAACTACTGCACAACGAAAAGCCGTATTTGCAGGGGCAAAAAATCCGATTTATTATAGTACAGATGGCGAATTTACGACCATCAAAGGTTCTAAATTCCCGATAGGCGGTAATGATGCGTATTATGTAACCAAAATTTTTGAGGAACATACAATTAATTTGGGCGAATCTACGGTTTTCTATCTTTCGACAGACGGCTACCAAGACCAAATAGGCGGTGAGGAAGGACGTAAGTTTATGACCAAAAACTTCAGAGGTTTATTACAAGAAATAGTAGGCAAACCTATTTATGAACAAGCACAAATCATAGAACAGACTTTTGTGAGTTGGCAAGGGAATGCGAAGCAAATAGATGATGTTACGGTGATTGGGTTGAAAGTATAAAATTTAAATAAAGTAAAAAAATAAACCTATAAGGTTTTTAAAACCTTATAGGTTTGATAATCAATGAATTAGAACAACGTAGTTCGTAATCTGAAACCCCATTGGTTATTAAATCTTTTTTGCTCACCCATGCCATAAGCTACATCTACACGCAAAACCCTGAAAATATTTTCGATACCCAAAGTTACTTCGCCATAATTGCCCAAGCCGTTTTGCCCTAAGTAATGCCCGCCAGCTACCAAAGACCAGCCCAGTTTACGCAAAAAGCCTATTCTATTAGTCAAAAAGCCGTTGAAGTGTTGCTCGTAGTGTGCTTCTACAAATACATCATTCGTACTTGTTGGATTATAGTAGGGCAGTAAGAAAAAGGCATCTAAACGGTTGTTAGAAAACAAGGTTTGTGTAGTATTAAAATGTGTGTAGTCCATAAAGTACATTTTATTGGTATTCAAGAACTTACCTGCTTGTACTGTGTATTCGCCACGCCCCAACTGCCCCAAATTCATCTCGTCTGTAACTGTGGCACGTAAAAAGTCGAAGTCAGTATCTCCCAAACCTTTTTTGTAATACACTTTGAGTACGGGCAAGCCAGATTCTTGATTGACTTTCAAGTAAGGTCTTGAAATGTACTTTTGTCCAAATTTAAATGTCAATTCGGCATCTAAGAAAATAGCATTGTGTGGGTTAAATGCCTCAAAATCAAAGAGTTCGTTTTGAGGATTATTAGACGTAAAAGTTTTGTTGGGATACCAGTCGAAGTAATAGCCTTTTTTCTCTGTATTACGGAGGGCAGAACGGCGTGCATACTCCACAGAAGCATTGGCAAAAATGCCATTCGTTACTTCTCCGCCTATGCTAAATTTTGCGTATTGTTTTTCATAAAATTTCGCCCAGTTTTCTTTCAAAGAAGTTGTATAAATAGTATTAGCAATAACAGAAATTGGATTTTGGTCATTATATTGGAAAATATAGCTGCCACCTTGTAGGCGTACATAGAGGCGGTTTGTACCGTTGAAACGGCGGTAAATATTGGTTTGGAAGTACAGTTTTTCACTGGCAAAGCCATAACGAATATCATTGTTGATAGAGAAAATCTTGTATTTTTCTCTGTTAGCAGTGAAATAATTGATGCCCATGTTCAAAGCTATACCCTCTACAGTGTTTACTTGTACGGCATTGAGCAAAGGCGTGGTTTCTATTCGCCAATTATCGTAGCTGTTGCGGTAAGAGTAGCCCATGAGAATACTCCATAGCTTAAATTTATTATTTTTCCTGTCTAAAGAATCTCTAAATTCTTTGGAATCTCTTACTTTGTAAATGCTGTCTTTGCGTACATAATCCCTTGTTTCTTCTTTGGTTAATTCAAAAGGACGCACAGACGACCAAAAAGCCGTATCTTTTTTGTTAGACTCCTCCAAAACTTTCACAGCTTCGCCACTAAAAATTTTGTTGTCTATTGCAGGATTGAGTTTGTACTCCGAAAATGTCCCTACAAAGTAGCCACTTCCTTTGAATTTTAAGCCCAAAAAGCCAATACTCCATTTAAAATTAGCCGATTGTGTGCCTAATTTCCATGTTTTTTCGTCTATCGGCACGTAATTTTGTTGAATCGTCAAACTATCTACAAATTCTACCCCTGTTTCTGCCTTCGTAACAATCAACTCTGTACTATGCACTCGCCAATCTCCATCTTGAATATACAACGTACCAAAAAACACAGGGCTACCTTTTTGTTTTGGAATCAACTTGATTTTGTGCAGCAACAAGCCTTTTTCTTGCACCGTCCCCAAATATTCGTAACGGTAATGCACCATAGACGTAGGGGCTATAGGCGAAATGAAACTTCTTGGCGACAATTCGCCCATGTCTATACTACTTTTATACAAATTAACATCGAAGTCTAAGGCGGAGTTCCAACTGAACGAATTGCTGCGACCACTGACTTTGGAGGCTATCATAATTTCTTTGGCTTTGGGCTTTTCAAAATAGAGTTCTGATAGAGATTCAGATAAATAAACAATACCTCTGTTGGTAGTGTCACCTTCTGCTCCCGGTATCGTAATGTCCCTTCCCATGACTTTTTTAGGGGCATCATCAACTCTTTGCAAGCCCTTGATATAGGCTTTGGCAGTATATTTTGGGGCTTGTTCTAAGTAAAACTTACGTTTGTCTTGTGCATTGCGAATAATCTCGTAGGCGGGGTCTTCTCTTTTGGCAGAAATTTCTACCGTTTTTAGTGAAATACTCTCTGCTTCTAAGATGATGTTCAGGATCTGGTCTTTGCCAGCCAAAGTTACGTTTTGTATAACAGCCTTGTAGCCCAAAAAACGAAAGGCTACACTATAGCTGCCATCGGGCAGATTAATCGCATATTTTCCGTCTATATTGCTTACGGTAGTGCGTGTAAAGTCTTTATTACCAAGCTGTTCTATGTAAATAGTAACAAAAGGTAGTAGTTCGCCTTTCGTGTCTTTGACAGTGCCTAATAAGTTGGCTGCCTGTGAAATACTTGTGAAAAGTAGAAGAATGAGGAGTAGAAAGTGATTTTTCATGTTTTGAATTTAAAGAAAGATGTAAAAATAGTTATTAAGGTTGCTTGATAGGTAAAAGTTTCTTAAAAAACTTCGGTTTTAACCTTGATGTTAAGAAAGTAAAAAAAGGATATGTGAAAATTCTTTAAAAAAGTTTGAATTTGACAAAAAAATTACCTAAAATTCACAATTAAAGTAGAGGTTTACACATATTTTTATCTGTAATTGCTAAATACGCTAAGTTT
The DNA here is from genome assembly GCA_947457925.1 of Cytophagales bacterium. GTDB lineage: Bacteria > Bacteroidota > Bacteroidia > Cytophagales > Thermoflexibacteraceae > JAAFKA01. The sequence goes on from CANGYA010000124.1 coordinate 14,132, forward strand.
CTTGTTTTTTTATCTTTCAACTTTGTCATAGGCATTATATTAAGCCTATCTTTTTTAAAATACTTATCTACTCTCTATTTATCTTCTTATCATCTCATTGCTTCTTAAACTGTTCAATACATATCTAAAAAGGTATCTCTTGTATAGTTATTGGTAAGTAATTGGGAAAAAAAAATGTACCACAGACTTTAGTCTGTGATATTTTGATTATCAGGAGATTACAGACTAAAATCTGTGGTACAATATTGTCAATTAATTAGTTACTTGTACTTATGTAAAGCTAATCAATAAAAATAAGCTTGTTTTAAATCTCTTTCATGCTAATTACTCAATTACTAACCTTTTAGGAAGTCAATTAATTAATAAAAAAACAATTTATATTACACTATAAATAGGTAGCATTGAATATTGGTTTCATTGCTGTCTATACTTTTTAGTAAAATACTATTGAATTAAAGATTTTTTGCTAAAGCTATTTTAATAACCCTTTTAAATTTTTTTTACTCTATTTCCCCTGACTATGAATTTTTCTCAGATTACAAACAAACTTTCCCGAAGGGTAGGCTTAGGACTACTCTTTATGGGTTTAGTAGGTGGTGCTACAGTCCCCTACTACTATGACATTTTCAACAAAGCCAGCCAGCCAACTGCTCTACAAGTGGTTGCGTTGCCTCCCGCACAAGTACCTTCTTCTAAAGTTGTAACTGTTGCCCCAATTGTGGAGCAAACGAATACAGTCATAGCCAAAGAGCTTGTTCAGGAAAAACAAGTAACAAATAATACTATTTTGCCTAGTGCTACGGATATTGTAGATACTCGCAATGGCGACCCTTTGGCTACCGAAAGAGCCACATGGGAGAAAATGCTGAACGAACACAAGTACAGTAACCAACCTGCTTACAGCAAAAAAGATTGGAAAAGGTTGGGCTTAAAACGGGCAGACAGACCAGATTGGGCTTTTGAACAAGACTTTTTGCGGACAATGAACCCCGCTACAGGTGAAGTGCCATTGCAAGCAAAAGATATAGCAAATAATTATGCTAAAGAGTATTGGGAAAGACCACAAGTACAAGCTGCTATCCCGATTACATGGACAGAAAGAGGTCCTAACAATATTGGTGGCAGAACAAGGGCAGTGATGTTTGACCCTAATGATGCGACCAAGAAAAAAATATGGGCTGGTGGTACTGGTGGTGGTTTGTGGTTTACCAATGACATTACAACGAACTCTGGTTGGACTAAGGTAGATGACCTTTGGGACAACATTGCTATTTCATGTATAGCCTACGACCCTAGTAATACACAAACTTTTTATGTGGGTACAGGTGAGGCGTATGGTGGTGGTGTAAGAGGTGCTGGTATCTGGCGCACTACTAATGGTGGAACTACGTGGGCAAGAATGGCTGGTACAGA
>CANGYA010000125.1 GCA_947457925.1 Cytophagales bacterium
ATTACCTACTGTGGTCTATGCTTGGGCAAAACCATTCATTACGAAAAGCCAAACTTTGCCTCGCATTACACAAGCCTTAGCCCATTTCAAGTACAATACAGACATTTTTAAATTTTTACTTCACCAAGAAAGGCAAATAGACGAAAGTAGTCTGCCCAAAGACCTTGTTTTGGGAACAGCCGAAGCTCCGCTTATGCTGGTTTTTGTTACTAATCCAGCTTGTAAACCTTGTCAAGTTGTCAAACCCAAAGTTGAAACATTGTTACAGCAATTCCCAGATGAATTGAAGGTTGTAATGATAGATACAGCAACAAAAACTCCGCAAGGGCTTGTAGGGTCGTGCTTTAAAAACTTATAGTGAAACTAATTTTTTTCAAAGAAATAAGTTTGATTGTCTTCAAGAAGCTCTATAAAGATGACATCTTTTAGAAAGATGTCATCTTTATAGAGCTTCTTGAAGACTACGTATAACAATTTATAGCACGACACTAGCAGCCCTTGCGGAGTTGCAAATCACGCATACGCCTACGTTCTTTTTCATGGGACACGAACTTCCTCAACAGTACACCATAGAAGATTTGCAGGAGTTTATTGGAGAGTTGGTAGAGGAAATTGTTTGATGCGTGTATATTTGCATTTACTATGCCCCAACCCAACGAACCTTTATTGCCTATAGTCCAATACGCCGAAGAAACAGACGAACTACTTGGTAAACCACCAGCTTGGCTGTTTCGGTCAGGTATTGGTATTTTATGTGGTGTCATCACCTTGTTTTTTGTCGTGAGTTGGTTTGTCAAGTACCCTGTGGTTGTGGCTACCCAAGCTACTTTTACAACCTACAATCCGCCTGTGAGCTTGGTGGCACGTAGCAATGGCAAAATTCAGCACTTGTTAGCCAAAGCCAACGACACTGTAAAAGCCCAGCAAGTTGTGGCGGTATTAGAAAACTCTGCGGTGTATGCAGACATACAGCACTTGTTGGCTTTGGTAAACAAAACAACAGCTACCAATTTGCCTGTAGAGCAAGCCCTACAACTACAGCACCTACAGTTAGGCGAATTGCAAACACCTTTTCAAAACTATTTGAAAACGGTGAAAGACTACCAACTTTTTCAGGAATTGAACTATAATCAGCAAAAAATACGCACTTTAGAAGAACAGCTCCACTACCAACAACAACTCCGCCAAAGCCTTTTGGAACAAGCAGGTTTGCAAAAAGAGGATTTGCAGTTGAGCAAACGGCAGTTTGAAGCCGATAGTTTGCTGCGAAAAGGCGGTGCGGTGGCTCAAAAAGAATTGGAACAAGCCAAAAGTGCTTTGTTGCAACGCAAACAAACCATAGTACAGTCAAAAACTGCCATTATCAACGCAGAACTGCGGAGCATAGAGTTACAACAGCAACTATTGGATTTGCGACTGAAACAACAAGAAAGTACCACACAATTTGAGCAAAATATAGCGAAAAGTTGGGCGGAATTGCAAAGCCAATTAGTAGCTTGGCAACAACGGTATCTGCTAGTTGCACCTATAGACGGACAGTTGAGTTTTCACCAAATTTGGAATGTCTATCAAGAAGTAAAGGCTGGCGAAGAAGTGGCTGCTATTCAACCAATAAGCCCCCCAACCCCCAAAGGGGGAGTTGGTTCTTATTCCTCTACGAAAAATGAAGTACAAATCATTTGTAAAACTGTTTTAGAGGCTCAATACGCAGCTAAAGTACAAGTGGGGCAAAGAGTAGTGATTAAGTTAGCAGCGTATCCGTTTGAAAGATACGGTATTTTGCAAGCCAAAGTCGCAGCTATTTCGCCTTTGCCCAAAGAAGATAAGTTTACGGTTACTTTGGCACTTACCAATGGTTTGGTTACCAACTATCACAAAACCTTAGACTTTAAGCCCCAAATGCAAGGCTCTGCCGAAATTATTACCGAAGATTTGCGGTTATTAGAAAGGCTGTTCTACCAATACAGAGCTTTGTGGGCAAATGGTTATTAAGTAAGCACTAACGAGTTCATTAAGAGTTGTTAGTGCTAAAAATGTACGGACTATTGCTCATACAGTCAATCTTAACTCATGTGTTGCCCACCATTAATCGCATAATTTGCCCCTGTAATAAAACTTGCTTGCTTAGAAGCTAAAAAGGACACTAAATAGGCTATTTCCTCTGTACCGCCCAGCCTGCCTATAGGTATTTCCGCTACAATTTTATTCCGCACCTCCGTAGGAATTGCCATGATAATATCCGTAGCAATGTAACCCGGTGAAATCGTATTCACCGTAATACCTTTGCGGGCAACTTCTACGGCTAAGGTCTTCGTGAAGCCGTGCATACCTGCCTTCGCAGCAGCGTAATTGACCTGCCCAAACTGCCCACGTTGAGCATTGACAGACGAAATGTTGATGATACGCCCATAGTTACGTTCTATCATTTGGTTAATGACGTGGCGAGTGCAGTTGAAAACACTGTATAAGTTCGTTTTGAGTACCATGTCCCAATTATCTTTGCTCATCTTCCGAAACTGCCCATCTCGACTTATACCTGCATTATTGACCAATACGTCTATCCCCCCTATCTCTTGTTCTATTTGGTCTATCATACGTCCCACTTCTTCGTATTCCGACACTTCACATAAATAACTCTCAAAGTTGTAGCCCTCCTCTTGCATGGTTTGTAACCAGTGAGCAGCCTTTTCGGGGTTTCGGCTGTTGGCTATCACCCTGAAACCGTCATCATAGAGTTTTTTGCAAATGGCAGTTCCCAAACCACCCGTAGCCCCCGTAACCAATGCCACATATTTTTGATTTTTGTCCATATTCTGTCAATGTTGAAAGTCTTTTTTAGAAGGACAAAGTAATCAATTTTGAAAATTTTACTAAACTCTTTACTAAGTTTTAATTTTATTAAAAATAAAGTATTGATTATCAGGTACTTAATTTTATTTAATAAATTTTTGAAAAAAAAATAAAAACATGGGTTACTTCTGTTTAGCCCACTGTATAAAGGTCATAATTTCAGAAAAGAATTTTCAACTCTTAAACACTTATAAAAATGAAAAATTTAGTAAAATTCACTTTGGTTGCTTTGACATTTTCAGTTTTAGGTTTATCAGCATGTGCTAAGAAAACAGAAACTACTCAAGATGCTTCAGCTACAGCTCCTGCTGTTGATACTACGGCTGCTGCTACTCCAGCTCCTGCTGCTGATACTACAAAAGCTGCTGCTCCCCAACAATAATTAAAGTGAATAACATAGACTTTAGTTGAAGTCGTTTGAATTGAATTAAAGTCTATGTTCTTTCTTCGTAATTCCAAAAATATTTATATAGAATAGTTTACAACTTAACTCTATTCAAAACCCTTTAATATACCTTTAACTTACATCAATTTAACCCATCAAAAGTTAGATTGTTCGGTGAAATGAAAAAAGTCCTTTGCTACGGCAAGGGACTTTTTTTGTGCTTATATCAGATTGTTCGACTATTTTTTCACAATCATACCCATCATTTTGGTAGCAATGCCCATGTCGCCTTTTACTTTGACTTTGCCAAACATAAAGGCAGTCATAATATTTACTTTGCCATGCAATAAATCGTATGCGGTGGCTGTATCTGCCGTAATTACGCAGTCTGCCTCTTTATCTTCGTTAGAAACTACTAATGGAAATTGACGTGCATCTATGAATACAGAACCCTCTGTAGCCACAATCTTAATCGTAGCCCCCATTTCTTTGCCATATCTCTGTGACAAATCGGCTACTCTTTCCGTTAATTGCTGTAATGTTGCCATGTGCTTGGTTAGTGTTTAATGTTTGCAAGTATAACAAATTTATTGGTTTAAAAGAATACTTATTTAGCAAAATTTCATTTACTTTGGACAATAGACTTCTTGTGCTACCAAAGAAAACCGTAGATTTACCTTCAGGCGAATAGCACACTTTTTTATAAACAAAAATTATTCGCCTAAAGGCAACTGTATTGGTGTAGTCATAAGAAGTCCAAATAGAATGTCTATACAATAGAGCTATGAAAAAAACAAAATTATGGATATTGTTGGGGGTGAGTATTGGGCTGATAGTTACCAGCGTATTGGCGTGGCGTGCCAGCAGCCGTTTGGTCAATATGATTGTGATTAATATAGAAGATAAAACCCAAGCGGAATTTGTTACAGAAAAAGACGTAGAACGTATTATTGAGCAAAAAAATTTGTGCAAAGTAGGGCTTACGCAGTTAGACGACCTAAACCTTAAAGCCATAGAAGATTCTATCAAAGCCTTCAATTTTGTGTTGTCTTGTCATGCGTCCAAAGACCTCAAAGGCAATTTGGTCTTAGATATACGCCAAAACCGTCCTGTAGCTCGTGTAATTCGCCCCAATAACCAAAGTGAATATTTAGCTGCCAATGGCGTGATGATGCCTTTGTCCAAAAAACATACTGCCAGAGTATTGGTCTTATCTGGTGAGGGGACGTATAGGCTACGCAAAGATTTTTGTCGTTTGGACAGCATTGGCAAGCAGTTTTTTGACTTTATCCGTTACATAGACAGCAATGACTTTTGGAAAGCCCAAATTACACAGATAGAAATTAATAAAAAGTTTGAAATAGCTTTTTACACCCAAGCAGGCAACCAACGCATAGAAATAGGCAGGTCTATAGACGAGGAGGAAATAGAGAAAAAAATGAAAAAAGTGATGACTTTTTATCGAGAAATTGTGCCTGTGAAGGGTTGGAGTGCCTACCAACGAGTAAATGTAGAGTACGACAAGCAGATTATCTGCGAATAAACCTAAAATATTTTGTGTGGCTATGATGAAAAATTGCTTGCTGTGGGCAACTCTCCTAAGTTTGTTGGTAGGGGCAGGTTGGGCTTGTAAAAGACCCGAAGAAAAGAAAATACAAAGCATTTTCCGTTTCAATTCGCCAGACGGCGTTACGTCTTTAGACCCTATTCATGCAGAAACAGAGGCGAATGTTCATGTGGTTGCCCAATTCTACAATGCCTTATTTGAGTACGACGAGAACCTCAAATTACAACCTTGTTTGGCTGATTCCGCTATTATTTCGCCAGACGGCTGTAGCTATACGATTTACCTTAAAAAAGGTGTTTTTTTTCACGACAACCCCGTATTTCCCAAAGGGCATGGCAGGGAAATGAAAGCTACAGATGTAGTTTACAGTTTCAAAAGAGTATTGGACACCAAAGGCGGAAGTGCAGGGGCTTGGGTGTTTCAGGACAGGGTGATGCGAACTCCCGAAGGCAATATCTCTGATACTTGTTTTGTGGCGGCAGACGAGTACATAGTGCGTATTCACTTACAAAGCCCTTTTGTGCCTTTTTTGCAGTTATTGTCTATGCCTTTTACGTACATAGTACCAGAGGAAGCTGTTAATTTTTATGGTAAAGACTTTAAAAAACACCCCGTAGGTACAGGTGCATTCGTGTTTGACGAGTGGTTAGAGTACAACTATTTGCGTATGCGAAAAAATCCATATTACTTCAAATATGATGAAAGGGGCAAACGGATGCCCTATTTAGATGCTGTAGAACTTTCGTTTATTAGTGATGAAAAAGAGGAATTTACAGCCTTTGAACAAGGAAAAATAGATTTTATTAGCAGTTTAAGCACAGATTTTATCAACAAGATTTTGAATAAAGATGGCACTATCAATAACTTATATGCTGAAAGCTACAAGGTTGAAAAAGTACCAATTATCAATACAGAATACATTGGTATTCAGATGGGTAGAAATAATTATATGGACAACCCCAACCACCCTTTGTTAGATGTACGCATACGCCAAGCCCTCAACTATGCCATAGACCGTAGAGAAATTGTTGAGGAACTACGCAGAAATGTGGGGCAACCTGCCACTTCTGGGCTTATTCCGCCGATACTTTCTAAAGAAAAACAATTTGTCAAAGGTTATGAATACAACGCCAAAAAAGTATATGAACTATTGGCAGAGGCAGGCTACCCCGAAGGAAAAGGCTTACCAGAGCTTACTTTTTATACGATACCTTCGGCTCATTATTTGGCAGAATATTTACAAGCAAAGTTTCGGCAGTTTGGTATTCAAATAAAAATAGAAGAAAACTCCGCAGCTACACACATCGCTATCTTGAATAATGGAGATGCTAAAATATTTCGGTTGCGTTGGTTAGGAGATTATCCTGATGCCGAAAACTATCTTACCTTGTTTCATTCGGCGAGTTTAGCTCCCGGGCCTAATAAAACAATGTATGAAAATCCGCAATTCGATTCTCTCTATACCATAGCTTGTGCCGAGAAAAATGATTCTCTCCGCCATGAACTCTACCGACAGATGGAACAAATGGTGATAAATGATGCCCCTGTGATTCCTATTTATTATGACGAGTCTTTACAACTTTCGCAACAAAGAGTTACAGGCTTGTTGCGGGGTGGTGCTTACAACCTGAAATTAGAAAAAATAGGTGTGATTACAGAAAAATAATTTGACAAAAACGCATAAAAACCAGCACTACGCATATACATTGCGTAGTGCTGGTTTTACTTTGTAGCATCAAACAACGGTCAAGAACAAGTTACTTCTAACTTTCTTACCTCGAAAAAAACTTTCCCAATTACCGTAGTTTACTTCTTGAGGCAGTAGCTCAGTTGGTAGAGCAACGCATAATTTTTTGATTACCCTTGTGGTCAATTCACGCATACTTCTTATTGGTTAGACACTCTGCAAAGGGTGTTAGGTTCGAATCCTATGCTTGGAAATTAACACGAAGGTCAAAAAAAATTTACTCCTATGGCTGTTAACCCGTAGGACGGTGGTTCGAGTCCACCCTGCCTCACAAAAAATACAACCAAATTGAACAAAGTAAGATGCCACAAGCAACAAAAAAACACCTTGTTACCTCCCTCCAAAATCAAAAAATGACTACCTTTGTGGTATGATAACTACAGAAGAAAAAGATTTTATTTTTGGTATTCGCCCTATCCAAGAAGCTATAACGGCAAGCAAAGAGATAGACCGTATTTTGATAGAAAAAGACCTCAAAAGCCCACACATTACGGAGCTTATCACGACTTGTACCAAGCTAAACATTCCGTTTGTGCGTGTACCTGTGGAGAAACTTAACCGCATCACAAAGAAAAATCATCAAGGCGTAATAGCCTACTTGTCGTCTATTGTGTATGCGTCTTTAGACCATGTAGTTACAGAGGCATTTGCAGCAGGACGCAACCCTTTAATTTTGATATTAGACCGTATTACAGATGTACGAAACTTTGGGGCTATAGCTCGTACTGCCGAATGTGCAGGGGTAGATGCTATTGTAGTACCCGAAAAAAACTCTGCCCGCATAGGCGGAGATGCCTACAAAACATCGGCAGGGGCATTGAGTTTTATTCCTGTGTGCAGAGAACAAAATATGTTTAATGCCATTAAGTACCTCAAAAACAGTGGTTTGCAGATTGTAGCTTGTACCGAAAAAGCCAATAAAGAAGTGTTTTTTGTAGATTTAACTACGCCCACTGCCATTATCATGGGTTCTGAAGAAGACGGAATTATTCCAGAATACATAGGACAGGCTCATTTGGCTGTGAAAATACCTATGCAGGGAAAAATTAGTTCTCTGAATGTGTCTGTAGCCACAGGTGTTATTTTGTTTGAAACGATGCGACAAAGAATGATATAATTTTTGACTAACATCACGTTAGCTAAAGAAAATTGTGTAATGTACCGTACCCTAAAGGTCGGCTGTTCAGAATTTCACCCGCCCCCCTATTTTTGTGTTGTCCACACATAAAAAATAGGGGGATTTTCTTTGAAATTCTGAACAGCCTACCCTTTAGGGTGGTACATCACGTAACTTACGTTAATTAAGAAATTGTGAATACAATAAAAAACAGTAGCTTTGTTGTAACCTTAGTTTTGTCATTATTCCTGCAATCTAAGCATTAAGGAACTAAGATTGTTGAATAATAAGTAGAACTAAAAAGCTATTTTTTACGTTCACAAAAAATTGCTTACCTGTTAATTACAAATTACTATCTTTCTATCTTTCAATCGGCTTATTATCTTTTACTAACTTGAAAATACACTATCTTTACACACTTTGTTGCCTTTTTTTGGGAGTTTGGGCTTGTAAAACAGCCCCTCTGGTAAGCAATACTACTACGACCCCTCCCAAAGACCAACTGCAATACAACGACATTCCTATCCAACGCATAGCCTTTGGTTCTTGTGCCAAACAAGATTTGGCTCAAAGCATTTGGAAAGACGTAGTTGCCTCGAAACCAGATTTATGGGTGTGGTTAGGCGACAATATTTATGATACGCCCAATGCTACAGTTGAAAAGATAAAAACACAGTACGAAAAACAACTCAATCATGAAGACTATAAACTTTTTTTGCAAGCTAATATTCCAATCGTAGGGACTTGGGACGACAACGACTACGGTATGCCTGATGGCGGAAAACGATTTGTGTATAAAAAAGAGTGGCAAGCCATGATGTTAGACTTTTTGGGTGTACCTGCCGATGCCCCGCAACGCAAAAGAGAAGGAGTATATGCCTCCTATGTGTATGGCAAAGCCAAAAGACAAGTAAAAGTAATTTTGTTAGATGCTCGGTATTTTAGAGATGATTTGAAAAGAGATACCATTAATAAAAAATATATTCCCACAGAAGGCGACATTTTGGGCGAAGCACAATGGCAGTTTTTGGAAACAGAACTGCGTAACAGCCAAGCACAAGTACATATTATTGCGTGTGGCATACAATTTTTGTCTGACCAACACCCTTTTGAAAAATGGGCAAACTTACCCCAAGCAAGACAAAGATTTTTTGATTTATTACAAAAGTACAATCCTGCGAATACCATTTTGTTGAGTGGCGATAGGCATATTGGCGAAATTTCTTACACAGATTTGCCCAACTACAAGCACCTATACGAAATTACGGCAAGTGGAATTACCCATGTAAGTACCTATAAAAATGAACCCAATCCCTATCGTTTAGACAATACTATCAATCAACTGCATTATGGCATGATAGAAATTGATTGGAAAAAAAGACCTATTCAGATAAAAATGAAATTATTGGGGCTAAATAATGAAGTATTGATAGAAAAAATAAAATAACTATGCCAGACGCATTACACACCAACCAAACCTCTATGTATGTTGCACCACCTACCAATAATGGCAGGCAGTTGGTCATTCCAGACATACACGGTTGCCCTCGTACCTTGCGGGCATTGGTCGCACAAATCAACTTACAGCCACAAGACCAGCTATTTTTTTTGGGAGATTATATCAATAAAGGCTCGGACAGTGCAGGTGTATTGAATTACTTGTTGGAACTCAAACAGCAAGATTTCCAACTGTTTCTGTTAAGGGGGAATCACGAACAGATGTTATTGGAAAAAGACCACCGTAGAAAAACCAAAGGCGAAAGCTACGACAACCTACCTTCTTATTTCAGGGTAAATGCTTTGTTAGATGCCAATAAACACCTTCGCAAGCCCTATTTCGATTTGCTATACAACACACCTTACTATTACGAAACCGAAAAATTTTATTTTGTTCATGCAGGATTCAATGTAGCTTTTTTTAATACATACTCAAGTGCAACGATGCTCCAGTTTTGGGAAGATTGGGAAAGTATGCTTTGGATACGAGATTTCAGTATTTCAAGAGATGAACAAATAGAGCTTTTCAAAGGAAAACATATTATCTTTGGACATACACCCACTTATTTAGACTTTATATACAAAGATGTATTATTAAAAAGTCCTGCTATTTGTTTGGACAATGGTTGTGTTTTTAAATCCAAAATGTTTTTGGGCAATTTATTATGTTTAGACGCAACAAATTGGCAGTTATTTACACAGCCTAATATAGACTAAAAAAATCGTATGCTTATCCGCAGTATTAACTTAGAAAAAATCTATACCAACGGCGATATAGACACCCATGCCCTCAACAAAATCAATTTGGAGGTGAATGAAGGGGAGTTTTTGGCTATTATTGGGCAGTCGGGCTGTGGAAAATCTACTTTGTTGCACCTATTAGGCTTATTAGACTTGCCCAGCAAAGGCGAATTGTATTTTGATGAACAAGACGTAATGAAATTGAGCAGCCGTAAACGTGCTGAAATTCGCAAAAAAAATATTGGTTTTGTGTTCCAAAACTTCAATCTCATCGACGAGCTGTCTGTCATAGAAAATGTAGAATTGCCCTTAGTTTATCAAAATGTACCTCCCAAAGAAAGCCGAAAAAGAGCTATAGAGATACTGGAAAAACTAAATGTGGCTCATAAACTCAATTTTTTTCCCCAACAACTTTCAGGCGGTTTGCAGCAAAGAGTAGCCGTAGCCAGAGCCGTAGTAGCACGTCCTCGCCTATTATTAGCAGATGAACCTACAGGGAATCTTGACTCTAAAAATGGGCAAGATGTAATGGAAATTCTCACAAGGCTCAATGAAGAAGGCAGTACAATTATTATGGCAACTCACTCACAAGAATATGCAGCCTACAGTAACAGAACTATCTATATGCTTGACGGGCAAATAGTTACACAAAATATAAAATAAGTAACTATTCGTAAAATGTATTTCATGCTAAGAAGTAACATTTCTTAAAGAAATATTACTTCTTCAATAATAAAAGCATTATTTTTTTCAATACTACCATAAAAAGAAAAGCCCACAAACCAAGCAGTTTGTGGGGGCTTTCATAAGAAGATTGAGAGTTGTGTTTATTTTTGTTTTGCTAATTTAGCTTCGATAGTGTGTTGAGTGTGTGGAACAGCACGCAATCTTTCTTTTGAGATAAGTTTCCCTGTATCTACGCAGATACCATACGTACCGTTTTTAATTCTAATCAGAGCATTTTCTAATTGTGTGATGAATTTTTGAGTTCTCGCAGCCAGTTGGTTCAACTGTTCTTTTTCCATCGCATCTACACCATCATCTAAAGATTTGATGTTACCTAAATTGTTGTCTTCGCCAGTGGCTTTATGAGAAATAGAGGCTTTTAGTTGGGCTAACTCAGATTTAGACTTTGATAATTTTTCTAAAATGATAGCTTCAAATTCTTTTAATTCTGATTCTGAGTAGCGGAGCTTGTCATCTACTATGGTTTTCATAACTGTAAAAAGGTTTGATGTTCGGTGAAATATGATAGTGCAAACTTAGTAGTTTTTTTATGGTTTCAATACTTTTTCACAAAAAATATTTATGAATAGACTATTAACATACTTTTAACGAAAAAGTAGTATTTAGATTTTTTTACCCACTTTCTAAAAGGCAAGAAGATGAAGGTTCAAAAACCAGCACTCTTAATAGTTAAAAGACGTTAAATTTTCAAATAGTTTCTATTCAATATTGCCTTGTGCTTTGTTCCAAGTAAGCCTTATTTAATAAAATCTTACGAAAATTGTAAAATAAGGTTCTATTATTTAGCAAAAAAATATGATAGATAGGATTAGTTTATAGGGTGTTCTTTGTTAAAGTTATGCTAACTTGTATTGCAACAAAAGCATAGTAAAATGTTTTTTCGTAGTCTTACTCACAGACCTCAATCTCTAACAGTGTACATGCTGTTTTTTTGAGTAAAAAAAATGTAAAACGAAAAAATTATTACATAAGATAAAAAAACAAGGAACTAAGTAAAGTTGGGGCAGGATAGGATACTTATTTTGATTGATAACCTAACGAAAAACAAAAACGAAGGTTGTGTTTATGTTCCTACTCAAGTTGTTGCAACTATTTTGCCAAGTCTATCACAATAGTTATTGGGGTGAAGTATCAGGTGTGTCTTGTTGTTTACCTACTTGTTGGTACAGTTCAACAGGCACTTTTGAGGAAATAACAGGAGGAGGCGTAGGTGTGTAATTCCATTGCAATAGCCCTTTTTTCCAAATAAAAATTAATCCAAAAGTTAAGAAACCTACAAAAACAAGCATTTCTATTAACCAGAACCATTCTATAGCATTTTTTTGAGCATAGTCAGCCACTACTGCCCAAGGAAATAGTAATGCCAACTCTATATCAAAAAGCAAGAAAACCAAAGCTATAAACAGAAAACGGCTGTTGAACTTTGGCTGGTTATTGCCAATACTTTCTTCGCCACTTTCATAAATGCTATTCTTTTCTTCATTAGGTAGATTTGGGCGAAATAATTTACCCACCGACCACCCAACTACTAAAAATAGCAAGCCCCCAATAATAAAAACTACGAGAATATATAAATAATCTGTCTGCATAATAAAATCCTGTTAATCCTGCAATCCTATCGCACATAGTAATAATTATACTTAGTAGATAGTTCAATGCGTAAAGATGTCATCTTTTGTAAAAACAGTAAACTTGCAAGGTTTCAGACTCGTAAAAAGATGACATCTTTGGACTGCATTTTATTTATAATTGGTATAAAATCCTGTAATCCTGCAATCCTGTCAAAAATACAGACCTTACAAGTTAAAAACTCATAAGGTCTGTTTATAGTTACAATATAGTTGCGATAAATTACCCTTGTTTTTCTAATTTACTATGCGATTTACCATACGCAAAGTACACCAACACACCGAAAACCAACCAACCCAAAGCTAATAATTTAGATAAATGACTAAGGTTAATAATCAAAAATAAGTTAGTAGCCATACCTGCCAACGCCACCAAAGGCAATGCAGGCACTTTGAAACCACGCTGCATATTAGGCTCACGAATACGCAATAACCATACGGCTGCACAGACCATAGCAAAGGCAAACAAAGTACCGAAACTTGTCATTTCACCCAAAACACCAATCGGAGTAAAAGCTGCTACCGTAGAAACTACTGCCCCTACCAAAATCGTACTTTTGAAAGGAGTTTTGAATGTAGGGTGAATAGCTCTGAAAAATTCAGGTAATAAACCATCTTTTGCCATACCCAAGAAAATACGAGTTTGTCCTAACATCATCACCAACATTACAGATACTAAACCTACTGTAGCTGCCGTAGTAATGATATAAGCTGCCCAAGGTTTACCTGCTTTTTCAAAGGCTGCTGCTACAGGTGCTTTCAAGGCATCACCTACAATGTCTTTGTAGTTTATCATGCCTGTAAGTACCAAAGAAACCAAGATATAAAGTACCGTACAAATTAATAAAGACGAGATAATGGCAAAAGGAATGTCTTTTTTAGGGTTAATGGCTTCGCCTGCTTGTGTAGAAACGGCATCAAAACCAATATAAGCAAAGAAAATAGCTGCTGCACCACCAAAAATACCACCAATACCGTAGGCTTGATGAGGCTGCCCATTTTCCCCTTCTATCATCGTTGCTTCAGGAATAAACGGTATCCAATTTTCTGGTACAACTGCAAAAGCACCTACCAAGATAACAAACAAAACGGCAGCTACTTTGATTAATACGATAATATTATTAGCACCTGCTGCCTCCTCAATCCCCTTCACCAAAACGTAAGTAACCACCCACACGATAATAAAGGCAGGAAGATTCATAGCAAATCCGCTACCTCCTGCATTAGCAAAAGACATAGGGTCATTGACCAAAAAGGCGGGCAAGACGACCCCAAACATTTTCAGAAACTTCCCAAAATAACCCGACCAACTGACGGCAACCGTCATAGCACCCATCGCATATTCCAAAATAAGCCCCCAGCCGATAATCCACGCAAAAATTTCGCCCACTGTACCGTATGCGTAGGCATACGCAGACCCCTCTACAGGCAACATGGCTGCAAACTCTGCGTAACAAAGTGCAGCAAAAATACACGCAATACCAGCCACCACAAACGACAATGCTAAGGCGGGACCTGCATGATAGTGTGCTGCTGTACCTGTGAGGACAAAGATACCTCCGCCGATGATAGCACCGATACCAATGGCGGTAAGACTCCATTTGCCCAACACCCTTTTTAATTCACTTTTTTGCATATCAGCTTCAAAGGCACTGATAGGCTTTTTTCTAAAAATGTCACTCATAAACTAAGGTTTTGATAGATGTTGGTTAATAAATTTTGTTTTTTGATTGCAAAGTACGCAACAAAGTTAAGATTTTCTGTTTATCCGTAAATTTTTCGCAAAACTTTTAGGAATGGCATAATTTACGTACATTAGTTTTTGTACCTATTTACCTATAATTTTTATGATAGAGGACATAGACAAAGAGGAAACTCCCGAAGAAATTGTACCTCCAAAACCCAAAGGGATTTCCTTAGAAAAACCAGCAACTACGACCATACCCCCTGTACCTAATCCTTTCTTTGCGAATATCATTCGTTTGGAACGGCGGGTAACGGCTATGGTACGCCTCATTACTGTTTCTGTTGTTACATTAATCATCTTTTTTCTAAGCATTTATATTACATTGGAACTTCGAAGTAAGGATTTCCAACTAAGTAGCTTTGAAGTACCTGAAGAATTTGAGAAAAATGGCTATAAAAGTAGTGTGGTCTTAAACAAAATCATGTTGCGAATAGACGAAATGAAGAAAACTACCCGTTCTTCTTATTCAGAAAACCGCAAGTACCAAGACAAAGAAGTAGGCAAAGAAATTAATGTAGAAGTAGTAGGCGTAGGTGTTTCTTTAAAGTCTATCATAGAACAACTCCGCCAAATTTTGGGCATAGAAAGAAATACAATAAGTGGTTTTGTTACCAAAACAGATAAAAGCATCGCCTTGACCATGCGAATTGGCAATAAAGGCAGCGAAACTTTTGAAATGTCATTAGATTCTATGAGTCAATATGACGGTTTAGAACACCTTATTACTCAAGCCAGCGAATTGGTATTACAGCACACAGACCCTATTGTGATGCTGAATTATTACTTCCAAACCCAAAAAAAAGGCAGAAATATAGAGTTAGCTAAATATTTATTGGTCAATGAACCTGATTATGCGAAGTGGGCATATTTATCTTGGGCTTCGGGCTTGCGTTTAGAAAAACAAAATGATGAGGCAATAGAAATGCTGCAACGTGCCATAGAAGTAGATTCTATGTTTTCTGATGCTTGGAACAGTTGGGGTTCTGTACTTCGCAATCAAAAGAAGTATGACGAGGCAATAGCAAAATATGAAAAAGCCATTCAGTCTAATCCAGATTATTTATTGCCCTATAACAATGTAGCCTTTATTCACTTTCTCAAAGGCGAATATGATATTGCTATTCAAAAATCCAAGGCTATTATTGACAAAAATCCAGATTTTGGTTATCCCTACAGTATTTTAGCCCAATGTTACGCTAAATTACAACAAGACGAATTATTTTACAAAAACTTAGAGATAGCCTTAAAATACAAAGTACCTGTATGGACTTGGCTCAATTCTGACCCTTGGAAAGACTATGTAGGGCAAGAAAGATTTGACAAGCTAATTGCAAAATATCGGTTGGATTAATGACCTTGTTTGTAGGCTTTGCCGTAAATTGCAAGCCTAAATCATGTGCATATTTTTCTTATGACAAATTGGTTCTTGCTTGCGTTGGCTTCTTGTTTGGAAGTGTGTTGGATTTTCA
>CANGYA010000126.1 GCA_947457925.1 Cytophagales bacterium
GTAGCATCTGCCAAGTTACCTGCTCCTGCTGCGTAAGTTACCGCAGGGAAAGTAGTTGGTGCTAAACAAGCCGTTACTGCTCCTGTGCTTACATAGAAATTATCATTGTATTCACCAAAACCTGCTGTACCGCAGTTTGCACGTACCCAAACTCTGTATTTCGTACTTGGTTTAGGGAAATTAACGGTGGCAGTTGTTGTACTTACAGTTACTACTTGCGAAGTTCCGCCTACGGGTACACCCAATGGGCTGGCGGCATCTACCTCTACCGTAAATACTTGGTAATTAGTCGCATTAGCAACGGCAGACCAAGTAAGATTGGCTTGCAAGGCTGCCAAAGTGCTGTTGTTAGCTGGCGAAGAAATAGTAGGGCGAATACAAGTTGCTCCAGTACCACTTGTTACTGTGCCTGCCGACACCCAGTTTGACCAAGTTGTGCCATCACAACGAGTTTGCACAAAAACATCAGGTTGTGGTAAAAAAGGTATGATAATTAAATACTTAATTATCAATACTTTACGAAAAAAGAAATACGAAGTTTGGACGAATATTCAAGCCTAAAACAAAAACAGTAAATATCCGTGTCATCAGCGTCATCAGTGTTCCATTAAATAATTGATTATCAGTAAATTACAAATCATATATTTTTTAACACAACCCAGAATTTAATGAGGAAGAACTGCTAATATTAATGGCGTTGTTTGTGGTACTCCCTATAGTATTCCCTGTAATGTTAGTCCAACCAGTAGTAGGATTAGCCATAAAAATACCAATAAAGGGTACACCTGAAATATTTGCGGTAGGTAGTGTAATATTGGTAATGATATTATTTTGTATTATGGAAGGCGTAGTACTCCCGCCATCACTAAAATAAATAGGATAAAATCTTGACCCATCTACACCTATAAAAGTATAAGTACCTGTGCCAGTGCTATTACTGTAGCCTATAGTATTGCCACTAATAAGGTGATTATTATTCCCTACATTGCTTGCTACCTCTACCCCTGCATGAACAGCCCCTGTAGTTTGAGTACGAGTGGCAGTTTGATAGAGTTTGTTGTTAGAAATTGTCCAATTTGTGGTAGCTTGCCCTAAAAATAAACCACTGCTTACTACTGTCGCACTAAAAAAGTCAAAAATATTGCAGCCTGTAATGGTGTTGTTACTATTGTAATGGGCAAGCGATGTGCTTGTACCCAAACTGCAAATAGCTTTTGCGGGCAAATTTGTACCATCAGCCCCTATGTTACACGCAGAAATGGTATTATTGTCATTGCCATTTGTGCCTGTGGTGGTGCCAAACCAAATTGTTCCCCCATTGGTGGTGCTTGCCATTGTAGATGCCCCATTTACCGTACAGTTGGTGATTGTGTTGTTGGTGGCATCATTCACAAAAGGAATGGTAGAAGTCCCCGCAGTAGCCGAAACAGTCGTATTGACAAGAGTTAAAGCATTACCTCCCGAATTTAGTCCGTTGATAGTTACATTATTTGCTCCGTTGAGGTCTATCAAAGGAAAACCCGCAGCAATAGCCCCCGAAATGGTGCGGGCAGCCCCACCCGTTGGCGAAATGGTCAGGCTTGTCCAAGTGCTTACAGAAGGCTGGTTGAGTCTTGCCGTTGCTGTTTCAGTCGTATTACCTGTGATAGAAATAGTAATAGCCCTCCCTGCTTGAGTAGTCTGCGTATTAAGAGCATCAAAAGCTGCTTTTAATGTAGAAAAAGTGGTATTAACTGCCCCTCCACCCGAAGAACCAGTTACTGTTACTTGTGCAAAAGCATTTTGCACCAATAAGCAACTACCCAACACCGCAACAGAGAGTAAGCCCTTAAAGTTAAAAGTTTGTTGCATAGAAAATTGAGAGAAAATTTGAAATAAAAATTTGCAAACGAAAGTAAGCAAAGTATTCTATGCTTTAAGTTATTTTTTGACTTTTTTTAGAAAATATGTAGTGATATTTGTTTGTAAAATACACTTTTAATAATTATTAATAATTTTAACATAGCTTATTAAGTAATAGGAAACAATAAAACGTAGTTTAGAATCTTGTATAATTGCTTGTAAATGAAGCACAAAGACACAAGTTCACTAAAAAAATAAAGAAGATTTATTTCTTCTTGTTACTTATACGCAACAGCCTTGCATTATTTTTGCCATATCATCATTCTTGTATCACGATGGCGTAGAGTTGTTGCTGTATTAAAATCATTTGCTTGAATATGAGGAAATTTTTACCATCAAAAAAACCATCTTGAGGTGCATCACAAAGTACAGTAAAATTAACCATCAGCTGATGAGGAGTTAATAAGGTACAATACCAAGAGAAATTATAGCTATTGTAAGCATAGTTTTGTGGCAGGGGTATTGTTTCTATTTGGTAGTTCGAGGGGAGTCCGAAGTTGATTACTTGTTTGTAACTGTACGAAAAGCTCGGGTTGTACGCCTGAAAGTCTGTTGAAAAGTTACTGAGCAGTTGCTCTGGCATAGAGGGCAACAACGGTACATATATATCATTACCTATTTTAGTCAAATTCTTACTTATAATTACCTGATAATATGCAACTATTTGAACCACAGAGTCAATCCACTCAATAGGCTTTTGCATTTCGAATTTTTGAAACCACTGTGCTTGTTGTAACTTCTTTTGTTCTTTTACCTGCACAGCTCTTAAACCTCTAAATATACTTTTGCCCGAACACAGCAGTTGATTATCTTTGATGGAAAAAAATAAGCTATCTATTTGTATATTTTTTTCTTTAGGTATCATAGGTACTTGTACTATTTCATAGTTATTACTATCTATGCTTACTAATGCCTCTTTTCCTTGAATATAATGTGTGGGTAAATCAAATAGCGTATAGGCATTAGTGGCATCTACAAAATAATTTTTTTGATTGTGTCTAAATACCACAATAGCATGATTATCTGCCAAAGGCAAGGGCGTAGTCGTATAGCTATAAGGCAACTCTCTGGTGCCAATCCAAGCAAAATAGGCTTCTAAACCAATACTACGGGCTAAAGTTGCTAATAAATTCGCCATGTCTTTACAATCTCCATACCTTTTTTGATACGTTTCTTCTGGGCTACGGGGTATAAAACCTCCCCAAGATTCTTCAAAAGCTATGTACCGTATCTTTTTTTGTACCCATTCCAATAGTTTAACAGCCTTTAGAGAATCTTTTGCTATACCTTGTGTTAAACTATCTGCCAAATGCTGTATAATTTTACTATTTTTATATAATTTTTTTTTACTTATATCATAATACCAATCATATAAATTTTTTACAGTACCCAAAATAGGCTTTTTTGCTATGCTTTTAATGTAGATAAGCAGTTGTGGGCTATGTGTTTTCGCCTTGTTGGTAGCCAAGGCAGCTACATTTTTAGCCGAAAAGGTGTATTGTTGGTAAGTAGGGTATGTTTTTTTTTGAAAATGTATTACACTGTCTTGCACATTAACAAATTGATAGGCTACATCGATAGCTGTAGGAAAATTAATTGTAACAGTCCAATTTTTCATCAAATAGTTATCTTGTAAATACAATCGTAAAGGCAGATAAGGTTCTTCATATTCTTCTTCATATTGTAGCACAGTTTGTGAGCCAACCGTAACGTGTGCAAAACTGATTTGCTGTTCTTGGGTGTCATCATAAAAAACATGGTCTTTATGGCTGGCACTTTGGGGCTGTTGAACATTCGCCATTATTCTCTTGTTAGCTGTTTGTGTATAGGCTTTGATGTTCCTTATTTTTGCAAAAGGCAGTCTTTGTATCCGTAAACTTTGGTCTGCAAAATGTGGGGCTTGTTGGTGAGTAATGCTCTGTTGATACGTAATATGCGTACTAAATTTTTGTTGGGCAATGCTAAAAACAATTTGCGTGTGTTTTTCTGTGCTATTCGTTGTAAGCTCTTGAGCAAACGTATCGTAAGCACAAAAAAACACTAAATAGATAGTAAGAATGATTTGTAAAACTTGGTTAAACATGATAGTTGAATAAAATTAGTAAAATAAATTCTATTGTAAAATTATACTAAAAAAATAAACCACAAATACACATACAATTCACAAGCAATACTTGTGTAAATTTGTGTACTTGTGGTTTAGCCATGCTTGTAAAAATATGTTTTACCTCCCTGCCAACCGAATTTCTTTTCTACTCAGGTTTCTTTTGCCTACCACCACGTTTTCGCCTCTCGAAATACTAATGATAATGCCAATCGTAATGCCTGTGAACAACAAAGAGTTACCGCCCATACTCACCAAAGGCAGCGTAAGCCCTGTAATTGGCGTAAGCCCTGTTGCCACACACATATTCACTAAGGCGTGAATCACCAAACTAAAACTAAGCCCTGCGGACAGTAGCCCGCCAAAAGCCCTTTCGCTGTTTGCGACCACTTGCATACCCCGATACAAAAACGTGAGATACAAACCAATTACAGCTAAAGCCCCTATCAATCCATATTCCTCCACAATAATTGCAAAAATAAAATCTGAATAAGGATGTGGCAAAAAGTTCCGTTGGTCAGAGTTCCCCGGTCCCTTGCCAAATACACCGCCAGAGGCTATGGCTATGTACGACTGTTCGGCTTGGAAAGGCAGTTCTGTATCACTGAAAAAGTATTTGATACGGCTTTTTGCGGTTTCAAATCTTTGCCCTGCGACCAATGCAATGCCCAAAGCCAGCACGCCAACCATGACCAAAGTAGCTAAATAATGCAAAGGTACACGCCCAATAAACATAATGAGCATACAAGTTGAAAACAAAATCAAAGATTCTGAAACCGAGGACAAGCCAATCAATCCGCAAATGATACCGCACCAAATCAGCACAGGGGTCAAAGACCTTTGCGAAGCATGAATAATTTGCTGTCTTTTTGCTAACATACTTGCAACATTGGCGATAAGGGCTAACTTCGCTAAATCGGCAGGTTGAAAGGTGTGATTGATGTACGGAATCGTCAGCCAACGACCTGCCTCGTTGATAACCGTACCGAATTTCCATGTAAACAGCAGCAAAGGCACAGACAGCAACAGCCCAAAACGGGACAACCGAGAATAATATTTGTAGTCTATTTTATGACTTATCCACATGGCTGCCAAGCCCGCAATGACCAAAACAGAGTGTTTCAGCAAATAATACTCTGTATCTCCGCCCAATTTGCGAAAAGCCAACGTACCCGAAGCACTGTAAACTACCAAAATACTGATGAGGGACAAGGCAAAAACTATTGTCCACATCACGGGGTCTCCTTCTAAGAAACGGCGTTGTGTTTTTATCGTCTGTTCCATAGTTTGTTATGAATGTCTGAATTTTATGGGAATAAACTTTTTTTACTAAATAAGTAAACTTTACTAAAGTACATTCGCCTTTAGGCGAATACCTTGATAGTCAATGTATTCGCCTAAAGGCGAATGTACTTTAACTTTCGTTTTATTACTCGTAAAGGTTATTCCAATCACTATTTCACAAAGTAACGATAAACTACACACCTTTCGAAAATAAATAGGCTTTTTTTCTATACTACCTTTTGCTCTACTATTTCAGGCTACTTAGGAATTAATACGAATTAACATTGCTCGTAATTTTACCCTCCAATGTTTTTGCTACTTTTGAGCAAATGGTCAGAACCTTTGCTAATTTTTCTTGTGCCAACTCTTTTTGGTGTTCCTGCACAGCCAATTCCAAAGATTTTTGCAGGTCTTGTAGTTCGTGTAGTTGTAAGATAACAATAGAAGACTTGATTTTATGGTGCAATACACTGATGGCGGTGCTTGCTTTTTTCTTCACTAAGAGTTGTATTTCCTGTGTATATTCTTTAAATTGTTTAATATATAATCTTAGCAATTCTTGGGAAAATTCAAAATCATTCATTGTAATCGTATAGAACTGCGAAAAATCTATGGGATATTCAAGGAGCTGGGTTTCCAAGGAGTTATCCAATTTTAAGAACGTATTTTCTTGTAATAAAATGTTTTGTTTGGCATACTGCGTAATCTTTGCCAACAACTCCGCAGGCTCAAAAGGTTTCATCACAAAATCATTCATACCCGCAGCTTTCACCTTTGCCCCTACCGAACTTAGCACCGAAGCTGTCAAGGCAATAATGGGTAGGTGCTGAAAATAGTCGCCTTTGAGTTGCCTAATTAACTTTGCAGCTTGGTAGCCGTCTATTTCAGGCATCTGAATATCCATTAACACCATGTCGTAATGCTTAGACTGTATTTTTTCCACCGCCTCCACACCATTATTAGCAAAATCATATGCTATTTTCCAACTATCTAAAAATCTACTTACTACAAACTGGTTGGTTTCATTGTCCTCTGCCACTAAGATACGTAAATGCTGCACCATAAAATTTTGGGCAATTTCTACGGGTTTTTGGCTTTCCCAAACAGTTAATTTACTTTTTGGGAAGGTCAGCGTAAAACTAAACGTAGAACCTTTGGTTTCTTCACTTTCTACCGCCAACTTTCCTCCTTGCAACTGTATATAATTTTTGCAGATGGTCAATCCTAAGCCTGTACCGCCATACTTGCGCGAGGTAGCGGTGTCTGCTTGTGTGAAACTCTCAAAAATAGTATGTAGTTTGCTGGCAGGAATCCCAATGCCTGTATCTTTGACCAAAAACAATATCGTATTGCTATCTGCGTCCATTTCCACCAACCTCAATTCAATCGTAACACGACCCTGATTTGTGAACTTAATGGCATTGCTAATCAAATTGGTCAAAATTTGTGTCATTTTGGTAGGGTCGCCCACCAACAACGAGTGAATATTGGTGTCGTACACCAAGTCTAATTGCAAACCTTTCTCTTTGGCGGTGTACTGATAAATATTCGTAATGTTTTGTAATAATTCCTCTATATTAAAATCAATATTTTCAAATACAACTTTCCCAGCCTCTATCTTAGAAATATCCAAAATATCATTGATTAATAATAATAAATTCTTAGCAGCAGACTGCAAGACTTCTAAGTATTTTTCTTGGTGCTTTTGTGGGTTTTCTTGTAACAATAAGTTGGTCATGCCCAAAACTGCATTCATAGGTGTTCGCAACTCATGACTCATTGTAGAGATAAAATCTTCTTTAATTTTGGCAGAGTTTTCGGCATTTTCTTTGGCTGCAACTAAGGCATTTTCATTATTTTTTTCGTCTGTTATATCTCTGATAACTCCTATAATTTTTGAAAATTGGTTAAAATCAGCTAATTCTGCTTTGGCTTCGCAACGAACAAAAATTTCTCTTTGGTCTTGTGTCTTTACCCTACATTCAATAGGCAAAAGTTGGTTGTATTGAATACACCGCTGCACTTCGCCCAGTACTCTTTGTAAGTCTTCTGGGTGGACAAACTGTAATAGAGAATCGGCACGTAGTTGTATTTGTTGTCCTTCTACCCCAAACAGTTTAAAAAGTTGTGCAGACCACAGCACTTTGTTGGCTTGTACGTCCCACTCCCAACTACCCATTTTTGCTATTTCTTGGGTTTGGTCTAAAAGCAAATCTTTCTTTTGTAACTCGTCTTCTGTAGATTTTAGCGGGGTTATATCCTTAATAATCCCTATTATTCGCATACTGTTTAGGTCTGGTTGCCTAATCATACACATTTTACAATTCACATAGACTGTTTCATTATTTTGATTATAAAAACGTTGTTCTATCTCAAAATTATCTATTTTACCTTCTTTACAATCTTCTATCAGTTGGTAAGTTTGCCGAAGGTCTTGGTGGTGCATATAGTTTTGCCATACAGACAAATCATTATAGAGTTTGTCGGGGTGATGCCCAATAATTTCTTTCCATTTATCACTATAATAAATGATGTTATTGTCTAAACACCAATCCCACCAGCCGTCTTCTAAAGTTACAGATTGAAAAAAGTGCTGTTGAGTAGTATCAAAAATAAAAAACCTTCTAAGTCTTACTAAATAGTAGGGGCAATTTGGGATACTGGAATGTTGCCAATAAATAGGCATGAAGACATCATGCTTAGTCTTATACAACAACAAAACATTTTCTATGGCAGACAAGGACAAAATGCGTCGAAAAATGACTTGGTACTTAGGGTGTATTTTTTGGGCAAACAACTCACCAATACATTCTGATTTACTGTTGCCTAAAAAGCTACAAAATGCTGCATTCGCCTCAACTACATCGCCTTGTAAGTTCACAAAGCACAGTGGTTCGGGGACTATATCAAAAAATTTTTCTAAATAATCGTTGGCTAATGGAGTATCCATCTATTTGCAGCATGGTTGGTAAGAAGGCAAATTTTACAATAATAGTAAGTATAGCTAATAGCAAAACAATTTTATTTCCAATTTTACAAAATAGTATGTAAATATAAAATTTTTAGGGAACGAATATTACTACCATTAGCACAATATTTTTAGGAGTGGCAATATTTAACAAGTTATTGACAAATGGTTAGCAAAATTAAATAGGAATAAGTTGTGTTTTTTGTCCTGAATAGCGTAATTTGTACAATAAGTAATTACCATTCATTTATCTTAACTAAAAAATTATGAAGAAGACAAGCATTTTCGTTGCTACCTTAGCATTAGGTATGTTGGCTTTTGGTGCAAATGCACAAAATAAAGAAACAGCTGCCCAAAAAGCACAACGCGAAAAAATGGAAACATTGCAACGTGAATTGGACGCAATGAAAAAAGATAAGGCTAAAGCAGCAGATGCAGCTAACAAAGAAAAAGAATTGATAGCTAACTTGCCTCAAAATGCAGAAATTATTTTTGGTGCACACATTCAAAACGAAGGAGACCGCCAAACTGTAGCCGTAAAACCAACGTTAGGTTCAAGAGGTAAAAGCCGCCGTGTAGAAGGCATCACAGTAAGAGTAAGTGAACCTTCATTGAGAGATAAAATCAATGTGGTATATGATGTACAGTTAGCTCCGTCTAAAGACTCTAAAGACAAAAATGCTTGCCAAGGCAATAAATCTGGTAAAGATGGTAGTTTTGCGGGTTCTCAAGGTGGTGCTTGCGAAGTAATTGGCGTGAGAATTAGCTTAGAAGGACCTTATGCTCAATATTACTCTGTAATGTACAAAGCTCACCAATCTGGCACAGGCGATACTGCCGAATTTAAAGATGGTGCTACTTGTGGCTCTGCTCGTATCGAAGAATTAACGGTATGGGTAGTGAAAAAGTAGTCTTCAACAGACTCACACACTAATCTTTTTCAAGATTAGCCCATCAATTATTGATTTTTGTGCTATTTTTGCACAGCAAAGTTGTGATACGTAAAAGTATCACAACTTTTTCGTTTATTATTCTTACTAACCTCTACTTTTATGGTGCGTATCACGTTGTTAATGGCTGCGTTTTTTTTAGTCAGCTTACTTTCTTTTGCACAAGACGTACATCACACACAGTTTTTTAATACGCCTACTTATATGAACCCCGCTATGGCTGGCACTACTCCACAGTACCGCCTTACGGCATTGTATCGTAACCAATGGTCGGGTATTCCCAATTATCAACAAGGATTTTTGGCTTTTGACTACAATATTGATGAATTTTCAAGTGGCGTAGGTTTTACCGCCCAATATGACCGTAATGCAGCTTCGGGGCTAACTAATATGAATCTTGCAGGGCAATACGCCTTTTATTTTAGTATTACGCCCAAATTAACTATGCGTATGGGCGGACAAGTAGCCTATCTGTCCAGAAGTATAGATTTTTCTAAGTTAGTATTTCAAGACCAACTACAAAATGGTGGAGTTACTGCCGAAAAGCTACCTAACAATACCATTAATGTAGTAGATGTATCGGCAGGAGCAGTTTTATATACCGAAAAATTTTGGGCAGGGGCCTCTATTCACCATTTAAACAGACCCTCTATAGGGTTTATAAGTGGTGAAGATAAATTAGCCATGAAAATGTCGGCTCATATTGGCGGAAAAATCATTTTAGACGGACAACAAGAAGAAGTTTATTTATTGCCTTCTTTACAGTACCAAATGCAACCTCCTTTTAATCAAATGATTGTAGGAACAAACTTGGTTGTACAGCCTTTAGTTTTTGGGGCATGGTACAGAGGTACGCCTTGGGCAAGTACGCCTAATGGTACAATGTTACAAGATGCTTTTGCAGGTTATGCAGGCATTAAGTTTGACAATATGATGATTGGTTATAGTTATGACCTTACAATTTCGCCCTTAGTGGGTGGTGGTGGTTCGCATGAACTTTCAATTACGTATGCACCCCGTTTTGACAGAAGGCACAAGAAACATACAAACTCTATTATTTGTCCTATTAGCTATTAGAGATTATTAAGATTTTGTAATATAGACTTTAGTCTGTGGGCTAATTTCTTGATTAGCAATATATTACAAGCACAGATTTAACAACCTCTATTAAATCTCTTGTAAAAGTCTATTAAATAAAAAAGCCCTAACACTTTCAGTGTTAGGGCTTTTTTTTACATTTCTACCAATGCCTTTTGATTTTGTTTTTGCACATAAGCCGAAATAAACACACTCATTTCATACAGAAAATAGACAGGAATAGCCACTAATAATTGGCTTATCATGTCTGGTGAAGGTGTAATAATTGCCGAAACTACCAAGATAACCATGATAGCATGACGGCGATATTGACGCATGAAAGCAGGCGTAAGCACCCCAATTTTTGACAATACGTACACCGCCACAGGCAACTGGAACATCAGTCCGCAAGCCAACACCAAAATCACCAATGTAGAAACATAAGACATTAAGTCTATTTGGTTCTTGATGCTTGGGTCTAATTGGTAGTTGCCCAAAAAGTTAATAGCCAAAGGAGCTACGACTAAATAGCCAAACGTAACACCCATAGCAAAAAGTAGGGAAACAAAAAAAGTAGCCCCACCTGCTGCGGTTTTTTCTTCGTTGTGCAGGGCAGGTTTTATGAAACGCCAAAACTCCCAAAATACATAAGGAAAAGCCAAAACAATGCCCGTTACGATAGAGTACGTCATGTGGGTCATAAACTGCCCCATCAAACTACGGTTAATCAGCTCAAAGCTCAGTTTGTCTATACAAGTAGCCTCCGATAATTGGCAGAGAACTTGGTAAGTAATAAACTGCGTTTTGCTGGGACCCAAAACCAATTTATCAAAAAAGAAATCTTTGTAAATAAATGCCACGATACTAAACACAAACACAGAGCTTATAGCTCTGATGGCGTGCCAACGGAGTTCCTCTAAATGTTCGAGGAAACTCATATCTCTTTCGTTTGTCATGTTGTAAATGATTTGTTTGATACCCCACCCTGCCCTCCCCATTTGGAGAGGGTGCTACAAGGTATTTTATCTTCTCTGGCTATTTTTGGTATTTTTTCAAGTACCAATCAATAGTTTTTTCAATACCTGTTTCAAAGTTCTCGGCAGCTTTCCAACCCAACTCTGTTTCTATTTTGGTAGCATCTATGGCATAACGGCGGTCATGTCCTGCTCTATCTTGCACAAACGTGATGAATTGTTTGTAACTACTACCGTCTGCTAATGGTGCTTTTTTGTCTAAAATTTCACAAATCGTATTGACAATGTATAAATTGTTTCTTTCGTTGCGTCCTCCGATATTATACGTTTCGCCAGCTTTGCCTGTTTGGTACGCCAACTCTATGCCTATGCAATGGTCTAAAACATACAACCAATCACGTACATTCAGCCCATCACCATAAATTGGGATAGGTTGTTGGTGAATAGCCTTGCGAATAATCGTAGGAATCAATTTTTCGTCATGCTGTTTTTGTCCGTAGTTATTCGAGCAGTTAGTCGTAACTACATTCATGCCGTAAGTGTGATGATAACTGCGTACAATCATATCTGATGAGGCTTTTGAAGCACTGTAAGGGCTGTTAGGGGCATAAGGTGTAGTTTCCATAAACAAGCCTGTTTCGCCCAATGTACCATATACTTCGTCTGTAGAAATATGATGAAAACGACAATTTTCATAGCCTTTTTTGTACTTAAACGGAGCTTCCAACCAATATTTGCGAGCTACATCTAACAAGGTAAATGTTCCGTTGATGTTTGTAAGGATAAATGCCTCTGGCGAAGCTATAGAATTGTCCACATGAGATTCGGCAGCAAAGTGAATCACTCCACGAATATCATACGTTTGGAACAAGTGCTGCACCAACTCTCTGTTGCAAATATTTCCCTGCACAAATTTGTAATTAGGTGCATTTTCCGTAGCAACCAAGTTGCCTAAGTTACCTGCATACGTGAGTGCATCTAAGTTAATTACCTGAATATCAGGATATTTTTGTATGAAATATTCTACGAAGTTAGCTCCAATGAAGCCAGCACCGCCAGTGATTAATATACTTTTCACAGTAATAAAATTTTAAAACCTATTTTAAGCCACAAATATACTTAAAACAAATAGCTTTGTAGTAAAGAATTTAGCAATGAATATTTTAGAAACAAAAAATATAGTCAAGAAGTACGAAAAACATACTGCCCTCAATGGTGTCAGTATAGCAGTACCCCAGCAAAGTATTTTTGGCTTGTTAGGACCTAATGGTGCGGGCAAAACTTCTTTAATTCGTATCATTACGCAAATAACGGCAGCAGACGAGGGAGAAGTGTGGTTTGAAGGTGAACTATTGCAGCCTAAACACGCCCAACAAATTGGCTATTTGCCCGAAGAAAGAGGTTTGTATAAAAAAATGAAAGTGGCAGAACAGTTATTATACTTGGCACAGTTGCGTGATGTACCCTACCAAGTAGCCAAAGACAAATTGCGGGTGTGGTTTGAGAAATTGGATTTGATGCAGTGGTGGAACAAAAACATAGAAGAACTCTCTAAGGGTATGCAGCAAAAGGTACAATTTATAGCTACAGTCTTGCACGAACCCAAATTATTAATTTTAGATGAACCTTTTTCGGGTTTTGACCCTGTGAACTCGAATATCATAAGAGATGAGATTTTGGCACTGAAAGAAAAAGGCACTACCATTATATTTTCTACGCACCGTATGGACAATGTGGAAGAAATGTGTGATGAATTGGTGCTGATTAACCATGCTCAAAAGATATTAGGAGGCAAAAAAAATGATGTAAAACGGCAGTTCAAAAGCAATTTATTTACCATAGAAACCCTAAAACCTTTGGAAAATTTGCCAGAAAATTTTGCACTTAGCAAAGTTACAAATACCACAGATAATACTTTTTTACATCAAATTAATTTACTGCAAGGCACTACCAACGACATTTTGAGTTTTGCCATTGCCCAGACCTCCGTCATTCGTTTTGAAGAACATCTGCCTTCTATTCACGATATTTTTGTGAAGGTAGTGGAAGAAGGGAAAAAATAAGGTATAAGTAAAGAAGTAATACAAAAGACTATTATGTAAAAAATGCCTATTAGTGTGAAAGTAAAGAAACAGCACCTTCGATTTATTCAAAGGTGCTGTTTTTTTATTTGTTTATCCACTCTAAATCATTTATTCGGTAATCCAACGGCTGTTCACGTATTTTATTTAGCAATACTAACCAATCCAATTCACGTTTTGCTTTCTTTTCATTTTCGTAAATTAATATTTGATAGTGCGTTGCAGGGTTATAGTGCTTAAATCCACGCAGTTCTGTTGCTTTTTCATACAAATAAGTTAGTAGTTCTTTCAACTCATCTTTGTTATATTTCCCTTCTACAGCTACGTGCCAACTTACTTGTGTTTTTAGTGGTGTATCACTAATATCTTGCCCAACAACCCAAAAAATGAATTGCGGAGTAACTTTATTACCGTTGGCATCAAAAGAAACTCTACCTTTTTCCGCAAATTTTGGCGGTGGCGGAGGTGCTTCAACTTGTGTTTGTTGTGTTTCACTTGACTGCTGCACAACTGCATTGTTGGGCTGTTTTTTAGTACACATTGTTCCTATTAATAATACACTACAAACACCATAAAAAGTGTACTTTATACCTTTACTTATTGTATTACTTTTATAAAGACCATACAGCCCAACAGGAAAAAATAATACAACCCAAATATACACCCAAATAGGGTTGTCATACCATTTGTTTTTTTCGGATTTTTGAATATTGATTTTCATAAAGCAAAAGATTAGTTCACTGCAAATAAAAACTTTATAGATAAAATAACAAAAAAAAGCCCTTATAATTTAGGGCTTTTGTTATTATACAGCTACTTTTGCCTTTATTGCTGGGTACGGTTCATAATTCAAAAACTGAATATCCTCGTAAGTAAAGGCGAAAATGTCTTTTACTTCTGGGTTTAGCTGCAATGTAGGCAAATGTTTTGGTTCTCTACCTAATTGCAATTTAGCTTGTTCTAAGTGATTGAGGTACAAATGAGCATCTCCCAACGTATGCACAAATTCGCCCACTTGTAAGCCACAAACCTGTGCGACCATGTGCGTAAGGAGTGCGTAACTTGCTATGTTGAACGGTACGCCTAAAAATACGTCTGCACTACGTTGGTACAATAAACAAGACAATTTACCATCTGCCACATAAAACTGAAACAAGACATGGCAAGGCGGTAATGCCATTGTGTTAATGTCTGCCACATTCCACGCAGACACTATCAAACGGCGTGAGTCTGGGCTGTTTTTGATTTGGCTAATGACTTGAATAATTTGGTCAATGCTTTGTCCGTTGGGTGTCTGCCAACTCCGCCACTGGTAGCCGTACACTTTGCCCAAGTTGCCGTTTTCATCAGCCCACTCGTCCCAAATGCTTACACCATTGTCTTTCAAATATTTGATATTAGTTTCTCCTTTCAAGAACCAAAGCAATTCGTGAACAATGGATTTGGTATGTAGCTTTTTGGTAGTAACCAAAGGGAAACCTTGTGCCAAGTCAAAACGCATTTGGCAGCCAAAAATGCTTTTTGTGCCTGTTCCTGTACGGTCTGTTTTGGTTACGCCCTCGTGGAGTATTTTTTTGAGTAATTCGTGGTATTGGTGCATAAAATTTATAATATTACTAGACAAAACTCCATAAAACTTTGAAAATGAGAGGCTTAGTTTTACTTTTAAGTTTACCAAGACAAAAAAAGTAGCTAATGCACTCTCATATTCTCCAATTTATCTCAAAAAACGTAGAAATACGCAAAAGTGTGGCA
>CANGYA010000127.1 GCA_947457925.1 Cytophagales bacterium
AGCCTTACTTTTATTTTGAGTTGTTTTTGTTGCTAATTACCGTATTCACTTCGCAAAATGACTTTGTAACTGCCATGCGAATTGTCTTTGGGGCTTGTTATTTTTGGGCAGGTATCCACAAAATTAACCCGTCTTTTGTGCCAAGTATGACAGTTTTATTACAAAAAACTACCTTTTTACATCTTGATTTTATATCATTTTTATTACCTCTTATTCCCTACATAGAAATTGTAATAGGCATAGCTTTTTTGGGCATACAAAACCCCAAAGGTAAAAAACTGATGTATGTGGCTGCTATGTTGGTACACATTACTATTATTTTACTACTTGTTTTGGCTCGTTGGAACAAAATTGTATTGCCTTGGAATTTTGCTATGTTATTGGTCTTAGTAGCTCTTTATCAAATAGATAGTTCAAAAAATTTGGGTAATTTAGTAGCCAAAAAAACTTTATGGGCTTGCTTTGTGGTGGCTGTTTGTTTGCCTTTTGCCAATCTGTGGGGCTATGTCGATAATTGCTTGGCTTGGCGGTTGTATTCTTGTCAATCTCCTGATTTGCGTTGGTATGCAAGCCATACCCAAGTGCTTTCGCCATACATTCCGCCACAACTATTGAACCAGTACAAAATTTTATGTTACGACAACTCAAAAAAGCAATATTACATAGATTTTGAGGCGTGGCTTTTAGCCGAAACGCATACCTTGCCTTATCCACAAAGTCGTTATATTGCCCCTACGATTCGGCTGTTACTTAATAAATCTCCATAATATGATAATTTTCAATATGTAATCTTTTGAAAAGATTAGAGTTTATGAATAATTCCTTTTTAGCCCTCCCTATGGGGAGGGTTGGGTGGGGCTATAGCAACAAATTATTCATAAACTCTATTACATCTTTAAAACTATCACTTCTAACATCAAAATAACTATGACACAATTCCTCGTTTTTTCTCTCTATTTCAATGCCGTAGTGTATATAGCTGCGGGGGTGTTTCACTTTGTAAAACCCAAAATTTATTTACACATCATGCCACCGTTTTTACCTGCCAAAGCCACCCTCAACTACTTGTCGGGTTTGGCAGAAATAGTCTTGGGTGCGGGGCTGTTGTGGCAAAGCACCCGACTATGGGCTGCTTACGGCTTGATAGCCTTGTTACTTAGCTTTTTTGCGGTACATATCGGGCATTTGTACTACGAACCTGCTGCTTTTAGCCAAGTCAAGTACAAAAAAGCCTTGTTGTGGGGGCGTATCTTGCTGCAATTTGTGCTGATTGCGTGGGTGTATGCCATAGGGCAGTTGTAAAAACCTGTAGAACGGACTTTAGTCCGTTTAAGTATAGTGCGTTAAACGGACTAAAGTCCGTTCTACAGGTTTACCCTTGCTCCACTATTTTTATTGTTGCTTTGGTGGAGTCTTTATAATAGTGCGTCTATGAGTTGTTGGAGGGTTTTTCGTGGTTGTCCTTCACCTTTATTAAAACTAATCTTTTGAGGGAGTTCAACTAAATTACACTCGATACTAAACTCATTACATAAAAACTCATATAGTTTCTGTAAAGATGCAAATTCTTGATTTTTTGAAGTATCATTATTGGCAGTATTACGAATATTTTTGAGTTGCACCTTACATTTACTAAGTAATTTCATTGTACTATTTTGAGAAAAAATTGATATAGACTCCGTAATATGTAATTCTGCACTAATACCATCTTGGAGATTTAAAATTGCACTTTGCCCTTTCGTTTTAGGAATTTCTTTTATTTCAACCTTTTCCACTTTATTTAACTCTTTTAAAACATTTAAGGCTGTAACTAATTCTGCCTTAAAAATAGGCAAGGTCATATCGTTATGTGAAAGAGGATTTAATAATGAATGTTTGTAAATAGATAAATCTTCAAAAGGAGTAAAGTCTAAATTAACATATTGACAAAACTCTTTGAAAATGAGTATCAAGTCATTAAGACTTTTATCATTTTCCTTACAATTATTACTGTCATCTTTTTTTAATTCTTTGGTCATTAAAGGTGGTAATAATTTTTTCAAAACTTTTTCACACTCTTTACGCAAAAATACACCACAAGCTGCATAGTCGTGTTTTGCCAAATAGTATTCAGCTTTTTCTATATGAGTTTTCGTTTCCAATATTATAGGCACATCAAATTTATTGGTAAAATCATCAACATACATCTCAAAAAATTTCCAATTTCCTTTGGCTTTGTTATCAAACCATTGTTTCGCCACCTCAAACCAAGCCCTATCATACGTAGTCATAAAAATTTGATAATCACGAAATTCTGTTTTCAGGATTTCTAACAAAGGCAAACGATTAGACATATCTAAGCCAATGAAAATGTCGTCTAAGAATAAGATTTTTAATTTTTGCGGGGCAGGAGTAACTTTTAAAGATGCCAAATACATACAAATAGCTAAAGCAGAAAGACGTGCTTCATTTAAAAACTCTGTATGATTGTCAATTTCTTTGTCAAAAAACTTTACTTTAATTTGAACAGTAGCCTTTTCAAGTAATTCTTTTGCTGTGTTTTTTATATCCTTAATATTTGTATGTGTGTTTGTAAAGTTGGGCGTAGTAATAGTAAGATGAATATTTGTGTGAAAATACTTATCCAAAAAGTCATTAAGTTGTTTAACTAATTTATTAACAGCCGTTTGTAAAGAAACAGAAAAAACCTCCATATCTTCCTGATAATCAATCATATTAGGCGGAATTTTACCTTTAATTTTGGTAAGATTTTCTAATATATTCCAATAATCCAAAATACTTTTACCTTTTGCATCTACATAAGTTGCCAAAATTTCTTTTACCAAAAGCAATAACATTTGCTGTTCCACACTTTTATCAGCAATGTAAGTTTTCAAAATTCTTTTGTATGTATAAAATGGGTTCTGTTTTGCAACTCGCAAAAAGTCTGCATTAGCACTTTGAGGTGTGGCAAGAGTTGGTGTAAATTCAGCACTTGTATTGTCATCAAAAGTTATTTTGATAATTTCCTCGTCAGGTGTTGTCGATAACCTATTCCAATGATTTTTATTGAATGGAAGTTTAGTTAAGTCTTTCTCTACCACCGCAAAAAAATCTACTATACTTTGGTATAAACTGCTTTTCCCACTACCATTTTCACCATAAATAAGTAAATTTTTGTTGTTTGTATCAATCGTGTGGGTTGCGTAAAAAGCACGATAATTTTTCAATTCTATGTTGCTTATTTTCATAAAATCTTTTGAGTTTTGACTGTAAAGTAAAATTGGTTTAGCTTTAATGTATTGATAAAGTAATTAGTGTATATGCTTACCTAAAATAATCCGTACCTCTCGCACACTATCCATATAGTAGCATCTTTGCCTAACAGGGTGTTTGGGGTGATAATAAGTATCAAAAACTTCACGAAGTTGTAACAACTCACTCCCTACTGATAAGGTAGGTAAGTCTGCTATAAACTGTATAATATCCTGATTTTGTATTTTGAGTTCTTCTTCAAAATAAAGTTCATAGACTATACTATCTATGATTTGCTCAAAATAATATAGCATTTCTTTATCTTTTGCTTCTAATAATAGTTCTTCTTCATTAGCCTTTAACCAAAAGATATAATCTACTAAGATTGTAAGAATCTTTTGCTGCTCACCAAAAAATTTCGGAATTGGTATTTGCTCAAAATACTGCGGTTTTACTTCTATGTACCCACCACTACGTACTACACAGATACTTTTTAAGAAAAACCAAACTACTTTTGAGTTTAAAATAGCTAATAAAGCCTTATCATTAGTTGGTAAAAATACGGCAGGAGCATTTAAGTACACCCCCTTCGTATCATAAGCAAACTTATTGGTGTGTTGCAAATTAGGGAATATAATTTTAGGTTGTGCAAATAAATCATAGTAGGCACAGTTACGTAATTCCCACCAATAAGCACCCTTATCTAATCTTTTCATAGCCTTTTCCTTGTGAGGCATCAAATGGTTAAAAATTTCAGGGTAATTTTTTTTCATTTGTTCAATAGCCTCATCTTCAGAAAGTTTGCCAAATTTTTCTGCTGTAGATTTACTTTCAAAGACAATCATATATTTATCTGGTTCAGAACTTTGCCATTTTTTTATGTCCTTTCCCTCATATACTCTTTTTAGTTCTTTATAACTTCCCAAATTTTGTGTAACGATAAATGCCTCATTTAATCCTGTTATAATTCCCCTATAACATTTGCCATATAAATCAAGAACTGTGGGGTTTTGTTGTATTTTTGTAAGTAGCTGATTAAATGATACTTGATTAGATGTGCCTGAAAAACTCCACACACCATTATTCAAACTTTTTTGAGTTATTAATCTAAACTGCTCTGCATTATATACTAAATGCTTTTTATTAAAATCATTTTTGGTATGCTTAAAAAATTGGAAACTTTGTGCATCTGTTGATTTTTGTGCAATAAGGACAATAGGATAAGTGGTAGCCTCATCAAAAACAGTTACATCTGTAAAATCGACATAAATATTAAAACTAAAATGAGTAGTCAAAAACTCTCTTAGTGTTTTACCTGCTGTTGTTTTGTCAAAGGTATTAGTGATAAAAGCTAAATAGGCATTGGGTTTTAACAAGCTATGACTTAGTTCATAGAAGTAATAAAAAATATCTCCCCCACTTACAAAAACTTTGTAATTAGTAGCTAAATATTTTTTAATAGCTTTTAACTCTTCTTGTCTAATATACGGCGGATTCCCCACCACCACATCAAAGCCCACAAAATCCCCCTCTTCATTCAGCACTTCGGGAAACTCAAAACGCCACTCAAAAGCATTATTGAAAATATCCATTTTTTCCTCCAATTTTCCGTTGGCATTAGTTGGATTAAACATTTTTAAAAATGTTTGTCTATAACTTTCTAACAAATCTACAATTTTGCGTTTTGCATCTTTGTTACTTACACTTTTATACAAACTCACTTGTTTTTTATAGTCGGGCATTAACTCTCGAATAGTTTGAAGTTGAGCAACACTAAATTGGTTTAGGTTATCATTAAGTTGCAATTTTGAGAGTAAGGAATTGCCACATTTGATATTCCAATCTAAATCTGTACTATCAATTTCTGTAATGCTTTGATTTTCATAACACAACAACAACAACACTTTTTTACAAACCTCAACAGCTTCTTTATCTAAATCTACTCCAAAAATATGGCGAAATAAAATTGATTTTCTTTCTTCCAAAGTTAAAGGTACATTTCCTTTTTGTTGTTGGTAATAAACCAAGAAAAAATTATAAACACCTACTAAAAAACAACCTCCGCCACACGCAGGGTCTAAAATAGTAAGTTGTTGTATTGCTTCCCAAGTTTTGTTTTGCATTGCCTTTTGCAACGTGGTTTCCACCATATATTTCACAATAAATTCAGGCGTATAAAAAGCACCTACTTGCTTGCGATATTGTGGATTGGCTGCCAAAATTTGTTCATACAACCAAATAAAATTTTCAGGTTTATTTTGTTCCATTTTCTACTATTTTTATTTCTTCCGCCGTCAAATCATACAACTGGTACACCAAATTGTCTATTTCGGTTTCTAAAGGTTCAGTTTCTAATTGTTTGGCTTTAATAATTTGCGTTACCAAATTCTTTAATCTTGTACTTGTACTTTTATTAATAGAAAGAGGTAATGGAAAATTGTTAATATCATATACTAAAATTTTTGGGAAAACTCCTTTTGTAGCTTTGGGCGAAGAATTAAAATGATAAAAAGTAGCTAATTTTGAATTTAAAATAGCCAATAACACCTCTAAGTCAAAACCTAACGAACTTTCTTTTATTATCAATATTGCAGGGTCGTTATACAATTCTTCTTCTGTCAAAGCTGCAAATATTCGGGGGTTTGTAATTTCACGTATTAATATTCGTTTTCCAACAAAATATTTGGGTTCACGAGGATTTGCTACACCATCACAATAATCTATGTACTCTTTTCCATTCCAATCTACTTTATACCTTCTTACATCTTCACCATACAACCATTTTTTAAAAGTATTATTAGGATTAGAAAAATGATGATATACTCTATTTTTGATAATATCCTCACTTTGTCCTTTGTACTTATCATAAGCAATTAATCCTTGTGAGGTTTCAGGAAATAAATTAATCAAAGAGGTTTTATTACTCTTAACTTTAAGAATAACATCAAGTTCTTTTTGAGATAGTTTAAATATTAGCCCCCAATTATTATTGTTTACTTCAACAACTTGCTTATTTACACTAATAGGCATTTGTGAAACCAACTCTTCGAAATTATCTATCTTTTTAGTCGGTTTAAAGGACAATGTATTTACAATATTATTTTTGGTTAAACCAATAACAATATTTCTGACTGTGGCTTCTGTAAAAATATCAAACCCACTACAATCTAATATTTCGTGAATGCCCCATTTATCAAATAAATTAAGTCTGTATTCTTGTGCAAAAATGTTGAACAACAATGTATTTGGAATAATAAAATTGGCTATTCCACCTTCTTTTACCAATTTATAGCTAATTTCTATAAACCAATAGTAAATCTCAAAATCAGGAACTTTTGATAATTGACTAACAATATAATTTCTTTTATCACCTGTTACTGCAACCCCATACGGCGGATTCCCCACCACCACATCAAAGCCCACAAAATCCCCCTCTTCATTCAGCACTTCGGGAAACTCAAAACGCCACTCAAAAGCATTTTCAAAAATACGATTAGACTGCATTTCCGCTATTTCTGCCTCCACACTTGCCAATTCTTG
Organism: Cytophagales bacterium; assembly: GCA_947457925.1. Classification (GTDB taxonomy): domain Bacteria; phylum Bacteroidota; class Bacteroidia; order Cytophagales; family Thermoflexibacteraceae; genus JAAFKA01. Next base: position 6,775 of record CANGYA010000127.1, read on the forward strand.
CGTCAATTTGTCTATTTTCTTAGCCTTTTCTTTTTTCTCTTTTTCTGTTTCAAAAGCCACAACTTGGTTCGTGAGCATATACATTTCGCCCTCCAACTTGCGTTTTCGCACCAAACGGCTGTCGTTTTTGCTAATTTCTGCCCTAAAATCTGCTTTAATGTCTGCAATTAGTTTTTCTATTTCCCTTTTTTGTTCTCGGTTTGTAGTCCGAAAATACGTTGTAATAGCATTGCGGTATGTTTCCACAGTCCACTTGCTTTTCTTAAGTGCCTGTTTTAAATCTGCATCTAAGGCAAAACGACTTACCAAACTATTCCCAACCTTAATATTAATATCAATATTGGGCAAAGTTTCCAAATGTTTATAGCCACTTTCTTCGGTGTAATACGCATTTTTGAGTAGCTCAATCCACAACCGCAACCGACAGATTTTCACCGAATTAGGGTTAATATCCACCCCAAACAAACAGTTTTCTATAATCGTCTGCTTTTCCCTAAACAAAGTTTCTTGTATTCTCGAACTTTCTACACCTTTGGGACGATAAATAAAAGGTTCTCCGTCATCATAAGTTATTTTCAGTTCATCATTTTCTACTTTTATTATTGTATCTCTTAAAATTTTTCCATTTTTATCCATCAAAAGTTTTAGTTCTTGCTTTATCGCAATCAATTCATTCAAAACCGACACCAAAAAATGCCCCGAACCCACCGCAGGGTCGCAAATCTTGATACTATTCACTATGTTACTTGCCTCTTTTCGGTCTTTAATATTTTCGTACAGTTCCTCTATACTCTTACAATTCCACTGTTTTACCTCGTTAAATTTCTGAATTACCGCCTTCCGCACCGTTTCTCTACACATATACATTGTGATAAAACCGGGGGTAAAGAAAGAACCATCTTTGTAACCGTTGATTTTCTCAAATACCAAACCCAAGACCGAAGCCGTAATCAGTGGCTTGTTGTCCTCCTGAATTTCGCCGTTGCCTTCCGTCCCAAAGTCGTAGGCATCTAAAAAAGCAAACAAATAATCTAAGGTTTTCAGTTTGCCTGTTTTGCGGTTACCTTTGTAGTCTTTTAGCACAGTTTGGGGCAAAATCGGCAGTGCTATATCCGTACTCAAATTGCCAATGACCAACGTAAGATGCTCTAATTCAGACACTTCAAACAAAGACGAGTTCAGGTACGGCACATTTGCAAAACGGCTTTGCAGTTCCGCAGACCTTTCGTGAGGTTTGCGTGCCAAAACCTGAAAAAACAAAACATCTAAATTACTTGCACAACTAAAATTATCGGCAGTCAAAAAGTTGTATGCCTTGTCGCCTCTGTGGTAGCTCAAAAGCTGTGCTTCTAAGAGTTTGAGAAATAAAATTCGGTTTATCCACGTAATAGACAGTTCCAACGCCACCGCAAAAAGTTGTTCTTGGTACGTAGTGCCGTAGGCTGCGGGGTTGGGTAGCCTGCCCATTTTGCCCAAACCTTGTAGGTGTGCAATGGTTTCTTCCAAAATACTGCCCGCATCTCTGTCTTTTTCCTGTTTGCGTTGTATCAGTTTTTTGCCTCCGTCTTTTACTTCGGTCAAGCCCATGATATGCAGCAATTCATTGTAAAAACCCCTGTCCAACGTATTGCTGTCATTCACAAAAGGCAATTTGAGCAGGTGTTCGGGTGTGAATAACTTGTATAAATCCAATAGTTTTTTGTCGTTGTCCACACTGTTGCCCCTCGCAAAACTCTCAAACTGTTTGAGGTTACAATACGTAAATGTCAATTCCTCTTGCAAATTTGCCACAAAAGGTTCGGCTATTTGTTTGTAAAAAAAATCTGTACGGCTATCCGCCAGTCTGCCCTCCTCAAAATCCTGAAATTGTTTTACAAAATTCTTGTTTTGGGCAAATACCCTCTCTATCTCCTGCACATCAAACACAAACCAATCATAGACATTCGTAATAATTAAATGCCTGATTTCTAAGTTTTTATGTGTAATTCTTTCTCTTAAATAATATAAAATTAACTCGTGAAAAGCCTTGACATTCAAGTTGTCCAAAGTTGGCATTTCGGCAGTATTCGCAGGCTTTTTAGCTTCTATAATTACGCCTACAGACGTTTTCGCTGTTTCGCCATTGTGTATCACCAAATCATTTCGCCCTTTGGTATTGATAAAATGCTTCGGTTTGTCTTTCAAATTATAGTAGGTTTCCTTCAAAAACTCAATGACCAAGTTTTTATGAAACTCCTCCGTTTCTTTGTCATTTACACTGTCTAACAACAACAAAAACTGCGTTTTGAACCTATCTACAGCCTCTCTGTTGGTTTTCAGTCTGCGAAAAGTGCTGTTCAGTGCTTGGAACTGGATTTGCGGATTTGTTTTCATGGTTTTTCGGTCATAAAACTGTAGCTACGGACTTTAGTCCGTAGTGAAATATACTACGGACTAAAGTCCGTAGCTACAGAAAGGAGGGTAAATATACTTTTTTATTTGAAAAAATTACAATAAATTTATTTTACAAATAGTCCATTCACTTACACTTGGTTGCGTAGTTCACCTTGTTCAAAACTACGAATATTTTGTAAGGTCGTTTGAGCAATACTTTGCATTGCGTTTTGAGTGAAAAAAGCCTGATGTCCTGTAATCAATACATTCGGAAAAGTCAATAACCTTGTGAAAGTGTCATCTGCAATGACTTCTGTAGAAAGGTCTTCAAAAAACAAGTCGCCTTCTTCTTCATACACATCAAGCCCCAAATAGGCAATTTTTTTGCTTTTTAAGCCCTGAATAACGGCTTTGGTGTCTATCAAACCGCCTCTACTTGTGTTAATAAGCATCACACCGTTTTTCATTTTGCCTATAGCCTGTTCATTAATCAAGTATTTGGTGTGTGGATTCAGAGGGCAATGCAAAGAAACAATGTCCGATTGTTGCAACAAGGCATCAAAAGTTGTAAACTCTACACCTACCGCCACAGCTTCGGCAGTCGTTTGTACGTCATAGCCCAGCACTTTACAACCAAAACCTTTGAGGATTTGGGCTGTAGCCAAACCAATTTTGCCCAATCCAATCAAACCAACGGTTTTTCCATGCAAATCAAAGCCTAATAGCCCGTCTAAAGAAAAATTATTTTCTCTTACTCGGTTGTAAGCTCGGTGAGTTTTGCGGTTCAAGGTGAGAATAAGTGCAATGGTATGTTCTGCCACCGAATACGGCGAATAAGCAGGGACTCTCACAACCGCAATGCCATGTTGGGCAGCAGCCTTCAAATCTACGTTGTTGTAGCCCGCACAACGCAAGGCAATTAATTTTACCCCTTGTGCAGCCAACTGTGTCAGCACAGCAGCATTTACAATGTCATTGACAAAGACACAAACAGCCTTTGCCCCCGCAGCAAAATTGGCGGTGTGCGTGTCCAATTTGACCTCTAAGTAGTTGATTTCATGCTGAAAATCTGGCAAAGCATGATTGAAAAAGTCCTTTTCGTAAGGCTTTGCACTGAAAAAAGCAATTTTCATAGTTGTAGTAAATTGAGTGAAAGAAGTACATTCGCCTTTAGGCGAATAGTTTTGTTGTTAAAAAAGTACAGTATTCGCCTAAAGGCGAATGTACCGTTAGCTTATTAAACACGTTGAAAGATATGTAACTATTTTCAAAAAATCATTTGTAAAAACGTAACTTTTGTATTTCCTTTGCGTTAGGAAACTCAAAAAACTTTTTTAGTTTCCTAAATAACTTTGAACTATCTTTTACGATTATTTCGCAACTACAAAAATTTTGAGTAGTTCTTAGCAATAGTCTTTCGTTAAGCATTTCATTACTAACTTAAAATCTAAAACAATGATAAAGAAAATTCTTACCGCAGTTGTCATAATAGGCTTATTAGTGGCTATTGGGTTTGTGCTGAAGGGCAACAAAGAAAAAATAGAAGCCAGCAAGCAACTTCCCCCTGTAAAGGCTGTGGCGGTAACAGTGCAAGCCGTAGAGGAAAAAACTTTCAGTGATAACCTCTCTATTTTGGGTACTATAATAGCCAACAAAGAAGTAAACGTAGTGTCTGAAACACAGGGCAGAGTATTGGAAGTAGCTTTTAAAAACGGTGATGCCGTTTCGCAAGGTCAAACTTTGGTGCGTGTGGACAGTGAATTGAGAAGTGCAGGCGTGATGGCTGCCCAAGTAAACTACGACAAAGCACAAGCCGATTTGAACCGTTATGAGGCTTTACTAAAAGATAAATCTATCACAGAGGCACAAGTAGAGGCTGCACGTTTTGCCTTGAAAGCTGCGGAGGCTCAATTAATTACAGCGAAACGCCAATTAGCAGACACCAGAGTAACAGCTCCTTTTAGTGGGGTTATCAACTCTAAAAACATAGAAATAGGTGCAATGTTGCAGACGGGTACTGCGGTAGCTTCGTTAATAGACATCAACAATTTGAAAGTAAAAGTTTCTTTGGCAGAAAAAGAAGTATTCAAAATTAAGCGTGGCGACAAAGTAACTATCACGACAGACGTATATACAGGCTACTCTTTTGATGGTGTGGTAGATGTGATAGGTGTAAAAGGCGACGAGTCGCACAATTACCCAGTAGAAATTATGTTGCAAAACAACGATAGTTCACACCCACTAAAAGCTGGTATGTTTTGTAAAGTAAGTTTTGGTAATTTGCCAAGTAGAAATATGGTGGCTATTCCAAGAGAGGCGTTGGTAGGTAGTGCAAAACAACCACAAGTGTATGTAATTAATAAAGACAAAGCCCAACTAAAAGACATTGTGTTAGGTTCGGAGTCTGGCACTTACATAGAGGTACTGAAAGGCTTAGAAAAAGGAGAACAAGTGATTGTCAATGGACAAATTAACTTGAATGACGGTATGGCGGTTACGATTATTAAATAGAAAACCCCAACCCCCTCTCCATTTGGAGAGGGGGCTTTTTATTGCCATTTTATCCTAACAACTCTCTACTTATTAATATCATGCCATAAATTATTATTAACTTTTGCTTATTTGTTTGCCACTTTGTAGGTGTCGGACAAGTGTAGTATAATGTTTTAAGACACGACATTACAAATTAGAGTTTAAGAATAATTCTCTTTAAGAGTTTTTATAAAAAAGCCCCTCTCTAAATGGAGAGGGGTTGGGGTGAGGTCATTATTTTTTAACATTCATTCAGTTTGTTTTGCGAGCTGTTTCGGTGTTTTCTTTTCTAAAACTCATTACTGCTACGCCACAATGTATTTTTGCTTTACTATAGTCTAAAATCAAGTGATAAATACCTGTTTTGGTACAAGTAAAGTGAATGATATGCTTCATGATTTTATTGTTAGCATCAAAGTTAGTAGCTATTATTTTCTTATCTGTTTCATCACGTAATTGTACTATAATGCCATGATGCGGGTCTGTATCTGCTGATTCTACGTAAAGATGATAACTTTTGCCTGCGGTCATTACGATTGTATTATCCACTACCGCCTTATCGGTAGGGCGTAACTTAAAACTTTTTGTATAAATGTATCCTGTGTCTATCTGTGCCATTGCTTTTTTATACAAAACTGATAAATCACAATCTTGTGTATTTTGGGCGTAAGTAGGTAGGGAGGATACAAATAGAAAAATACCCAATAGTAGTTTTTTCATGGTCTTACTGTGTCTATTGATACGACTAACGCATGGTACATCAATAAGTTCGCCATTACAAGAAAGTCGACTTGATGCGTATGTATTAGAGAAAGTAAATGTATAAAATTTGACCAGATTTATTGTATCTATTCAATGAAAAAAAATAATAAAACTACCTCCATTTTTCTAAGTTATTCATTATCAAAAAAATAACTTACAAAAGAAATATTTTTATTGTAAGTTTATATAGAAAATTACCTTTGTATGACAAGGTGTAAAAACAACACTAATTTTAATCTATTTTTAAGCCTACTTTAAGGCTTATTTGATAACTAAAACGTTTTAAGTAATTGGAAAAAATAAATGTACCACAGACTTTAGTCTGTAATCTCTTGATAGTCAAAGACTCACAGACTAAAGTCTGTGGTACAATATTATCAATTAATTAGTTACTATTACTTATTTATCTTGTTTCCTAATAAAAAACGTTTCTTTGAACTTAAAAGTTGTGTCATTACCACGCATGGATTAGTCAAAAAAACCGACAAAATACCACAATCAGACCTTAGCAAAGCTATTTCTTTAATGCAGCTATACTTTGAACAAAAATAAAACTATGAAAACTTATACTTTATCCGAACTGACAGACAAATATGTAGGCGAAGAAGGCAGTCCACAACGTAAGGCTTTTGCCCAAGAATTTGCATTAGAAGTTTTGTGTGCCACTATCAAACAACTTCGACAAGAGCAACATCTCACACAAGAGGAGTTGGGCAAATTGGTAGGTGTGCAAAAAGCCCAAATTTCTAAGATAGAAAACCATATCACACAAGTTCGGCTTTCCTCTTTGCTCAAAGTTTTTAGGGGATTGGGTATGAAAGTTACTTTCCAATTAGAAAATCTTGTGCCTACATAAAGCCAAAGTTTTGACGTGGAAAACCTATTTAGGAGATAGAAACTTTTGTAGCGTATTCTCAAAACCGTATCTTTGCAAGTAGCTTGTGTCCCCACCAATGTATAAAAGATACCGCACCAATTTACTATTAGCCATCTTTACGCTACTTTGTTATGTATCCGTTCTCTTACCGCCTGCGTGGTGGTTTGTGTTGGGCTTTTTTGCATTGTTGATACCTGTTTTGTTGTTGGTAAATGCCATACTAAGCATTTATTGGCTGTTCTATGGACGATATTTAAAAAGTTTGGTGTCTTTTGGAGTCTTATTGATAGGCTTTCCGTTCTTAAAAGCTACTTTTACTTGGAGTTTTCCGCCAGCAACCCTTCCCAAAAAGGCTTTTACGGTTTTGAGCTACAATGTACGAGTGTTTAATGCCTTTCAGTTTACGTCCAATAAACCCTCCCGACAAATCATAGATTGGGCAAAATATGACAGGGCTGCTATCAAATGTTTTCAGGAATTTTACCACCACCCCAAAAGTGATGTTTTTAATACCTTACACACCTTGACCAAAAGAGAAACGTATCAATATTTCTTCAAACCGTCTTTCATAGACGGCAAAGGTGGGCAATTTGGTTTAGCCATTTTTTCTAAATACCCTATTGTGCAGCAAGGCGAAGTCGAAATGTATGATAATTCACCCAATGATGCCATTTTTGTAGATGTGGTCATACACCGAGATACTGTACGGATTTACAACGTACATTTACAATCTATGAAAATCAGCACGCAACGCATTGCCAATACGAATAGACATAATTTTAACCGCAATATTTCAGATTTAGCTGCACGCCTACGCAACGGTTTCATAGCACGTAGCCAACAAATAGACCATTTGGTAGAACATATCAATCATTCGCCCTACCCAGTCATTGTTTGTGGAGATTTGAATGATGTGCCGTATAGTTACACTTACTTTCGCCTCAAAAGTACCCTCAAAAATACATTTGAACAAGCAGGTCGGGGCTTTGGTTATTCGTACAATAGCACTTGGTTGTTGATTAGAATAGATAATTTATTTCATAGCCCCCAACTACAGGCTCAAGATTTTTATACACATCAAGAGGTAGGTTATTCAGACCATTATCCGATTAAGGGGACGTATAGTGTTAATAAATAGAAATGATACTTGTTGATAGCAATGATACTTAGTAGATAGTTCAATGGGTAAAGATGACATCTTTGGACTGCATTTTATTTATAATTGGTATTACATTAAGTAACAAGTAAGCCTTGTAACAGGTATATGCTTGTTAAAATTGGATTATTCAAAAGTAAATTGTACTTTTTAAAGAAGTAGTAAAAATATTTTACTTATTGTATGGTTATTCTAAAAATGACTTTTACCTTTGCACCGTTTTTTCAAAAGTAGCTTTTTATGATAACTGTGCGTAATTCTGTTTCATTCTTCATTTTGTTGATTTTACAAGTTGTTTTTTGCTTTACAGCCATAGGACAGCAAGCAACTACACAAGCCCCAAGTTTAAGTACCGTTATCCCACCCAGCCCTACGGCAGCAGCTTTGGGTAAGTATGGAGAAATCCCTGTTTCTCTTTATACAGGTGTACCAAATATCTCTATTCCTTTGTATGAAATCCAAGAGGGGGACATCAAACTCCCTATTTCTTTGTCTTATCATGCTTCGGGCATTAAGGTAGAGGAGGTAGCTTCTAATGTGGGTTTGGGTTGGAGTTTGAATGCGGG
>CANGYA010000128.1 GCA_947457925.1 Cytophagales bacterium
AAAAAATTATTCATAAACTCTAATACAATAAAATTATTTTACTTTTGCCAATACTTCTGTAACTCTTGCAGCAGCATCTTTCAATACAATAGCAGGAATTACTTGTAAGCCAGATTCAGCAATTACTTTCGCACCTTCTTCGGCATTTGTACCTTGTAAACGCACAATGATAGGCACTTGAATATTACCAATTTTTTTGTAGGCTTCTACAATACCGTTTGCCACTCTGTCGCAACGTACAATACCACCGAAAATATTTACTAAAATAGCTTTTACATTAGGGTCTTTCAGCAAAATACGGAAACCAGCTTCTACGGTTTGGGCATTTGCACCACCACCTACGTCTAAGAAGTTAGCAGGGCTACCACCAGACAATTTGATGATGTCCATAGTTGCCATAGCCAAACCTGCACCGTTTACCATACAAGCCACGTTACCGTCCAATTTCACGTAGTTCAAGCCCGATTCAGAGGCTTCTACTTCTAACGGAGATTCTTCGTTAGTATCACGCATTTCTGCCAATGCTTTTTGACGATACAAAGCATTGTCATCAAGATTTACTTTCGCATCTACCGCCAAAATTTTATTGTCTGATGTTTTCAACACAGGGTTAATTTCAAACATAGACGCATCACTATTGTTGTAGGCTTTGTAAAGGGCAAAAATGAATTTTACCATTTCTTTGAAAGCCTCACCTTCCAAACCTAGTTGGAAAGCTACTTTGCGGGCTTGGTATTGCTGTAAACCTACTCTTGGGTCTATGTATTCTCTGATAATGGCACCTGGATTGTTGTGAGCCACTTCCTCAATGTCCATACCGCCTTCTGTACTTGCAATGATAACAGGCTTAGAAGTACCTCTGTCTAACAAAATAGACATATAGTATTCTTTTGGTTGAGATTCACCGGGATAGTAAACGTCTTGTGCTATCAATACTTTGTGTACTTTTTTGCCTTCTGGACCTGTCTGTGGAGTAACCAACTGCATACCCAAAATCTGCGTAGAAAGGTCTAATACTTGGTCTAAATTTTTTGCCAATTTCACGCCACCGCCTTTGCCACGTCCACCTGCGTGAATTTGAGCTTTAACCACAAACCATTTTGTGCCTGTTTCGGCACTTAATTGGCGGGCAGCTTCTACGGCTGCTTGTGGTGTAGAGGCTACGATACCTTCTTGTATGCGTACTCCGTAACTTTTAAGGAGTTCTTTTGCCTGATATTCGTGAATATTCATGGGATAACGAGGAATTAAGTATTTGGAACAAAAATAAGTCTTTACTTTAAAATTGCTAATTTTTTTCGTAAAAAAGATACACAATAGTAGCAGATTAGCATGATAAGCTATACTACTTTCAAAAAACCTAACAACAGTTCTATGGCTCTATTGCTGGCTCTGCGTACTGCATCTACGGTGTTGGAGGCGTTGTGTGAGCCAAAAATACAGTTCTCGAATTGGTGTAACGGTGAAGCCAAAGGCAAGGGTTCTTCTTCAAAAACATCAAGAGCAGCCGAATGTACCACGCCACTTTGTAAGGCTTTGATGAGAGCAGCCTCGTCTATCAAACCTCCCCGCGACACATTCACCACTCTTACGCCATGTTTTACTTGCTGTAAAATGCTTTCATTCAATAGTTGATTGGTTTCTTTGGTCAAGGCACAAGTAAGGACAATAAAATCGGCTTGTTCTATTTTGGCAGGGAAATTCAGAAATTCAAAGTGCGAAAACTTGTCTTTGTCTTTGGTGTATGGGTCATAAACCTGAATGTGCATACCGCAACTGTCCAATCTTTTGGCGGTGTGTATGCCAATGTCGCCAAAACCAACTAAAGCTACTCTTTTGCCTTTCAACGAAATACCTGCGGGCTTAATCCATTCGCCTTGTCTGATTTTGCGGTCTATCAAAAAAGTTTGGCGTGCCAAGCCTATCACATAGCCCAACGCAATATCTGCCACTTCGCTGCCAAACATCAAGGGCGTATTCGAAATAGGCAAATTTAGTTTTTTGGCAGCTACAAAATCTACATTATCTACACCCACACCCCATTTTACGGCAGCTTTGAGCTTGCCTTTAATGCCTGCGGTCAATACTTTTTCGGTAGTGGGGTCATCTCCGATAATCCAGCCGTCAAACTGTGGCACTAACTCTAATAATTCTTCTTCGCTAAGAGTTTGCACTACTTTTGGGGCATGAACTGCGATGCCATAACGGTTGAAAATTGGCTCAAACTCACTGATACGTCCTAACATGGGAGGACAAGTAACTAAAACTTTCATGGTGCTAAGTGCCTAAGCACAATTAAAATTAGTAAATGATTAATTTAATTATAGTCTTGATAACCAATAAACTGCTTGAATAATTAACGCAACTTACGTTAATTACAAAAAGATGTCATCTTTTTGTAAGATGACATCTTTTGAATTACTTGTAATTAACAAATTATTCATGACAATGGCTAATTTACTTTTATGAAAGTAATTAGCCTTTTTAGTTCTTTGAAGATACAAATTTATGCTTACAATTTTACTCCTCTATCCGTAGTTTTTGTTGGTGCTTCAATGAATATTTTTGCGAAGCCCCCAATAAAATAAAAGCAGCTAATTTTAAGTAGCTAACACCTTTGTAGAATTTCTTTGCATTTTTTAGTACGTATAATAATTGATGTAAAAAAAACAAAGGCTTTGCATCAAATTTTCGGTGGTAGTAAAGTCGAGAAATATAATATTCTCTTGCCATGTTAAAGTTATAGACTGTACTTTTGCCCGTATGATGCACAAATTGGGCAGCAGGCACTACATACACACCGTATTGGTGCTGGTGCATTTGTGTAGCTATGTCTTCTTCTTCGCAGTACAAAAAGTAAGTTGTATCAAATCCACCTATTTCTGCAAATTTTTTGTAATCAACAAACAAGGCTGCTCCTGTAACATAACCTACTTCCAGAGGTGCTGTATAATCACTAGCTCTTTTGGGATATTTTTTAGGAGAAAGCCAACGCAAAAACGTAGAACCTACTAACCGCATAGACATTGTAGGCAAATAACTAAAACTGTGGTGTGCTTGTAAATCTGAACCAAACATTTGCCCGGTGCAAAGGCCTGCTTGCGGATTTGCCTGCATGAACTGATGCAAAATAGATAGGCAGTCGTTGAGTAAAACAGTGTCATTATTCAAAAAAAATAGATAATCGGCATTGGCATACTGTACCCCCAACATATTACCGCCAGAAAAACCTAAGTTGAGTTTACTCCTAACTAATTGGATATGAGATGCTTGTAGATTTTTAATGAATTTTTTTACTTGTTCATAGTCGTTGTTTTTAGAATTATTGTCAATAATTACTATTTGGTATGACAAAGACGCATGAACTTGCTGGTGAATAGATTGGATGCATTCGATAGTATAGTCAGCAGAATTATAGTTAATGATAATGACTGCAACAGTAGCTTTTTTCATTGCCAATAATTGGGGTTTTTATAGGGTAGGAGGGGAGCTAAAATTAAACTTGTTTATTTAACTACCAACACACTGTAATAAAAATAATAGTTAATTTTACAATATGAGTGACATTTTTGGGTTATACTTAAAGGAAGCATAAATTTTAGTAATTTTGTTTTGCGAATAAAATAAAAAACTTATTCTTCCTATCATCAGGTTTACAAAATGCTTGTAAAACACAATGACAAAGGCAAATATACGTATCTTTTTGTCATTAGTAACAAGTTTTTTATGTATTCGATATGAAACAACCACTCATGGACTTTCTCGTTACTGGGAGTATAGTTTTGCGAATGGGCAGCACTCCGCAGATTTTTCGTTTTTTAGCAGTAGAACATCAATGGTTAGCAGCACGTATTTTGTTGTTTAAAACTTTTATTTATGACAAAATGCGAATTATCTTGCAGCAGTTGATGGAGTAGTAGAAGGCAAAAGTGGTCATCATAGCTTTTGATGGGAGTAAAAAATGTATGATTATCTAATTTATTGATAATCATACATTTTTACCACTACCCAATTATCTATTATTTGTCATAGAGTTCGGGTTGAAGTTGCAAAGGACGGCGTAGCTTTTCTTCTAATGAAATAAAAGTTTCTGTCCGTTCTATGCCCTCTATTTTCTGAATTTTGTCGTGCAATACTTCTCGCAGGTGTTTGGTATCTCTACAAATAATTTGTGCAAAAATACTGTAGGCTCCTGTGGTATAGTGCATAGTTAAGATTTCAGGGATTTTCATTAACTCTGCTGCTACAGGTTCGTACAAAGCACTTTTTTGCAGATAAATTCCCAAAAAAGCCGTAATGTCATAACCCAACTTGGTTACATCAACCACCAAAGATGCTCCTTGCACAATACCCATTCGTTCCAATTTGCCCATACGGACATGCACCGTACCACCAGAAACGTGAACTCTGTCCGCAATTTCGGTGTAAGGAGTGTTAGCATTTTGCATTAATTCGTATAAAATACGAACATCTGTAGCATCTATTTTATCATTTTCTAAATTTTTGCTCATTTTTGAAACACTGATTTTATATATTATCAAAAAATAGGTACTAATTTTAAAAAATCAACAAATTTTTTAGTTTTTTATTACGAAATTTGCAAATACAAAAAACGTATGCTATTTTTGTAGTGTCATTAGTTCAAAAGGAACTAAAAATACAAAAATGTAGGGTGATGAAACTGGCAGCCATGCCCTCCTATCTCGAGGGTGAGGACACAGAAATAAAGTTTATGCAAGAGGTTTTTTTGTTAGTAATGCTACAAGAAAAATTCTTGCTTTTACCTAATCTCCTTGTGAAGGTTCGACTCCTTCTCCTACAGCAAACAAAGCATGTGTTTATTTTATGTGTTGTTTATTGGTTAAGGTTAAAGAGGTGTACTAATAGTATGCCTTTTTTTGCTTTAGCCCCTTGCCCTTGTACTTACATATTAATGAATACTTTTGTCTATCTTTGTTTTGCTAAAACTATAAAAATGACTCGAAGTAATCAATAAATTGTTAATTTTTTTGTAGAAATTTGGCAAAATGATAGAGTGTACTCGATACGCCAATGAAACTCACGCCAGAACAACAAGCCGAAGCCCTAAAACAGATTTTGGCAGCCCGCCAAGCAGCCTCACAGCTATTTGAACAAATAGAATTATTGGAAAATCCGCCTCGCAAAAAAGCACAAGATTGGTGGAAATACCTATTAGCCTTCTTATTCTTGCTTGGTAATTTGGTTTGGTGGTGGCTAAAATGGTAAAAATTTCAATTACTTTTATTTCCCAGTTTCTCAATTTTGCGTATCTTTCAAACAACAACCAACAACTAATCTATTTAAAAATGATAAGAAAAACTATCCAAACAGCTTTATGTATGGTGGCTTTGGCTACTGTTCCTTTGTTTGCCCAACAAAAACCTAAAAAGGCATTGCCCCCGCCTACAGCAGCCAAAGTGGGCATTAAAAGCACCAATAACGTGGCAGAGGCAGAAGGACTCAAAACAAAATTCTATGAATTTATAGATGCCTATGCCAACATAGAAAAGACCAAAGACAAGGAAAAAGTCCTGAAATTTATGACCAGCGATGTGCTTTCTACACTAATCGGCTTCAATTTGGCAGGCAAAATGAATATTATACACAGCGACTATAAGGGTTTTGGGGCTTACTTAGATAAACTAACAACTACCGAAGGTATGCAAGTAAATTATGTGCTGGAGAATATAGATAAGGTCTATGTAAATGGGAATTTGGGAATGATAGTCTATGGCGTAGAATATGAATTGCGAAAAGGCGGAGAAGTATGGTCGAAAGGACATGAAACGGTTACTCTGACCTACAAAAAAGTTTTGAATGAATGGAAAATAGTACAATATGTAGTTACACAAGTAGAAGACGAAAAAACGAAAGTGCAGTGTGTTTGTGAGCTGACTCAAGATAAAAGCACACAAGATTTTGTGATGAAAACCACCATACCTACGGGGCGTAGCTATACGACTGAAATAAATCCTGTGGGATTTATGCAACCGCAGGAGGCAAAAGTGATTGGTATTGGTGAGAAGTTTTACAAATGGTATCCAAACGGAGAGGTGAAGGCATTGGAAGAACCAACACAGGTAGAAGGGGTAATTCCTGAAACCCTCATAGGCGAAGTCAAGGACATGAATGATAAATTGGCAGTGGTGAGTTTAATCATTACCAAACACTTATACAAAACCAACTGTAATGCCGTTGAGTTGAAAGTAGTAAAATAAAAAAACACAAAATTGTAGTATAGGTTTTATCTTATACTACAATTTTATTGGCGGCTATGCTTACTCTCGGCTTTCCTCATCTTCTTCGTCATCTCCAAACGGTGTTTCTTCACTAAATTCTTCACCCTCAAACATTTTTGTTACTACCGTTTTGATAAATTCCTCTACAAATTGTTCCAAATTAAAATCATGTATAGGTGGCGATTTCAGCCTTGACACTTCTTCATTCATCTCCTCACCTGCCTGATTAGGTTGTTTTTCTTGCTTACTCGTTTTTGCATTAGGGGCTTTGGGGAAACTCGGCACTTTTTCTAACTCCAAGGAATACTCTACAAAACCATTTGTACCCAAACTACGGAAAAAGATAAAACCAGCTTGAATATCATCTTTTTTTAATTTACCATTGTTAGCTATTTTTTCTTTCAATTTTTCAGGTAAATTTTTCCGCAATTCACTATCGGGGTTATTCAGTTCTTTGAGTAACAAGTAACGATAAATCATTAATTGAATAACTTTTTCTTTGGAAGTATCCTGCAATAATTCATCTAAGTTTTTGGCTTTGAGTGCCTTCGCATCATGTTTGCCTGTTTTGTAATCTACTACCCGCACAATATCATTTTGCACATCTATTCTGTCGGCATTGCCTTTCAGTACCACCAAAATTTCTTGATTGTTTACCAAAACAGGAATAGTTGTTTTCAGTTCTTGTTCTACTGCCAAAATAATATCTACTTTTTCTTTTTCGGACAACTGCATTTTGACATATTTCTCTAACAATAAACCTGCAATCCGTTTCAACAAATAATTTTTGCCTCTTTTGCTTACAACTTGCCCTGCGTGGTTTGCCAATAGCTTGTCTAAATGTGCTTGCAAGGCTTGGTTTTCTTTCAAAATTTTGGCTATGTCTTTCTCTGTCAATGGTTTATTCAACAAGTCTTGTTCTAAGACAATCTCCTCCAAATAGCCATGAATTAGATTACCGAAAGTATTTAGCTCTAACCATTCTTCTATTTCTTCTGCATCTTTAATGTCCAAAATCTTTTTAAGGGCAAACTCTTTTGGATTTGCCAAAAACTTATTGATATAAGAAGGCGTTAAACCACCTTCTATGCGTGTTTCTTCTTCTTGTGTAATAGGATTCACTCGTTTTTTCAGCACATTCGCCTCCAAATATGCCTGTAACTTTTCTTTAATTCTACTTGTCTTTCGAATAGTAGATTTTTCCATTTTTTCTGGTAAAGCTAATTGAACTTTTTGATGATAAAAACTAATATTTGGTAGGTGTTGCCATTCTGCCGCTATTTGTGTCAAGAAACGACTTCTTTCTTTTGCTCCTATCGTACTATCTATGGTGTCTGTGTAAATTAAGTACACATTTTTGGCTCTGTGAAACAAACGGTAAAAATTATAGGCAAAAGTAGCATCACTTTCTTGGTGCGTAGGCAGACGAAATTCTTTGCGAATATCAAACGGAATAACCGAATTGAGGAGTTTTCCCTTCGGTAAAATGCCTTCATTACAAGACAACACAATCACTGTATCAAAATCTAAAGTTCTTGTTTCTATCAAACCCATGATTTGGATAGGAGCAAGTGGCTCACCTGTAAAGGATACACGAGTATTTTTAAGAGTGTCAAACAACAACTGTTTAAAGGTCTTTACGCTGCTAATAGTCGAGTCTGTTAGCCCTAAAACAGTATCCATTCGTTTCAATAACTTGTATAATTCTAAGAGGTACTCAAACTCTAATAGATTTTTTTCTTTGTCTAATAACTTATATAAAACAGGAATAATGTTATAGAGTTGTTGGGCTGCTTGTGGCACACTGTCTTTCCAATCTGTAAAAAAGACTTGTGTAAGTTGTTTCAAGGCAATGCTTTCTTCTTGTTCATTTGTATATTGTAAATCTAAGTTGATAATTTCTTTTAATGGTACATATACTCTATTTTGTTGCTGTATTTCGTTCAAAAATGTGTCAATTACAGGCTTGTAAATAGAGTGATAAATGAAAGGGTGTTTGAGAATCTTAAAAATATCTCTGTGGTAAACCGTCAATTCTTCATCGTCATTTTCCCGTAAGTTTTCTTGTAACTTAAAGAGGCTCAATAGCAAATCGTACAAAGGTGTTTTATTAATAGTCAAACCCATCGTAACATTAAACAAGTCTTTCACAGGAAAACCTGTATTTTCCATGAAACTATTGTGTGTAGGCAAAGAATATAACATAGGCATTACCATACTTTCGTCTGGTAGTATAATTCCAATACGATTAATAGTTTGTTGGAAATTACTATGTTCATTTTTTGGCAAATCTTTCAGGAATTTTGCGACCAAATCTCCCGCCACTTTTGCTTGTGTAACTTTGTTGTTTGTACCTATAAAATGAATATTTTTGGGTGCGTGGGCTATCTGCTGAATCGTCTGCGTTTCGTAGTGATAAGGGCGTAACTGTTTAGAATGAGGGACTTCATAGCGTTGTTGCAAATAACGGCGGAAATATTCGCCTGCTTCATGCAAAAATTGTGGATTCGGCTGTTTTGGATTTGCGGGGGTTAAGTAAGGAGCTTCTACAAAAAAACTATCCATGTCCCACAAAACCGTAGCCATTTGTTCTTTTTCCAACTGCTGCACCAAATACATTTCGGCAGGCAAAAATTGGTTAAATCCTATAAAGTAAATATGTTTAAATGAATTTTTTTCTAAAATAGTTTTGATATTGTCTGCCACCCACCGAAACGCCATACCCGTATAGGCACGACCAGAGGCAGCTAATTTTTCTCTAAAAGCCTTGTAGGTGGCACTTAGGTACTTCCAAAACTGTGTATAATGTTTTACTTTCTCTAACTCTTTTTGAATATCAAACTTAGCCCACTCATCTTCTGAATAGTCTTTTCGCCATCTTTCTTCAATTTCTTTTACATCATGTAAATAGTCGTATAGTTTTAATCCATTTACAAGGTGTCTATCTATCATGTCAAAATCTTTGAGAATAACAGAGCCAATTGGTGTAAATTTTTCTAAATTATGCTCCTCGTCATGGTCAAATTGTTTGTAAGTATTGAAAAGTTCTACGATAAGGTACAAGTAATCTGAAATTTCGAAGGCAGAAACATCAGCAATAAAATCCTCAATAGAACGAATTTGCGGAGCTATGACAGCCTTTTTTTGGTACTTGGTTTGGTGTTTAAATAAAGCATCAGCTAAGTAATATTTGGTATATAAACAAGCTCTGCGTGTAGGCAGAATGACCTGAATATCAGCTAATTCGTCTATGTGCTTTGCCAATAACTGTTCGGCAAAGTTCTGTAAAAAAGGAGTTTCTGTAGAAGGAGCAAAGGCGGTGGTTGCCATACGAAATACTTGGGTGTTTTCTACAAAGATAAAAAATCTGTTGAAGTAACAAAAAATTGTAATAAATTACTTTTTGATTGATTTTTGCTATAAAAAAATAGCACTCAGTAGCATTATTATATTCATATCTTTTACCTATTTGACTATGAAACCATTTGCTCAAGATATTTTAAAAGCTACGTTGAAAACTCTTTTGGAAAACTACCAAAGTGTAGAAAATTTTTTGCTTGCCAGCCCTGAACTGCCACTTGCTTTGCCTGTGGACTTCCCTCTGTGGTTGCAACAAGAATATCAAGCTATTAGCACAGCACTGTTGGCTAATACTACTTCGGTTGATAGTTTACGAGATAAAATTGTTGCAGCTTTGCAAGAAAACAGCCAACAAGTAGCCCAACAGTTGGCAGAGTTGGAGGCTTATGATGACTTAGAGAACAAGAATTTTTATTTGTAACAAATAGAGTTTATGAATAATTCCTTAAAACCCTCCCCAGCAGCGGAGGGAAGGGTGGGGCTATAGCAAAAAATTATTCATAAACTCTAACAAAAAATTGCCCTATAAAACTGTAGCTTTATAGGGCAATTTTTTGCTGTTAAAAAGCAATTTTTACTAATTAATAGTAAGCACTTTCAAGTCTGTTACTGCACCTGTATTTACAGTTACGCCATCAAGACTTTTGGGCTTAAATGGATTTTTAGGAGCAAAGGACACTCTGTATGAACCAGCAGGTACACCTTTTATCAAAAAATTACTGTTAGCATCTGCATACGTGCCTATGGAGTCTGTGTTTGAAATAGCCCATACCGCAGGCAAAGATTCAGCAGGGCTTACTGTTCCCTTAATAACTCCAGATTGAGCCTCTGCAATAGCACGAATCACAGGTTTTAAATTGAACCTGCCGTTACCTGTTTTTACGATAGACCTTGATGCGTCAAAATCTAACAATAATTTGTAGGTAATGCCAGCTTGTAGTGTAGCATTAATTTTTAGCTTTAAGCCAGATGTTTGGGCAGAGGGTGTTTTCATCATTACCGTTTGTCCGTCTTGGGTCGTTACGCTGTTGTTGTCGCCTAAGATAAGACGAAGTTGTGAAATTTTGCCCACAGGAAAATCATCACTTGCTATGAGAACATCTTTACCATTGGTCAATTCTAATAAATCATAGATGCCCGGTTTTACATTTTTTAATATTTGCCAGCCTTTGTTATCTTCATTGTCGTCAGCTATTTTTACTTCTACCCTTAGTAAATCTATTTTACAGATTTGTATTCACCCGGAGAGTCAGTCATGCGTACTTCAAAAGGCACGTTACCATTCATTGTTTCATTCATTGAACAAGCATTAAGGAACAAAATTGTTGATAATAGTGGTAAAGCCAATAACCATTTCTTTTTCATAAAAATACAAGTTTAAATAAAAAACTAATATTGTATTGATTACACTTACGCAAAAAAGTTACTATCTGTAACAATAGATTTTTTTTAACAACTTTTTAACAACTTATGTGCTTCTCAATTATACTTGAAGTCCTACCAATGAAATATCATCACGTTGTGGTTCTTGACCTTGATGGTTGTGGAGTTTTTCCTCCAACACACTTTTTTGCTGTTTTAAAGGTAATAGATGAATAGAAAATAACAAATCTTGTAAGTTTTTTGAACCAAATTTTTGCCTTCCTGTATTATTTTGGTCTGTATATCCATCAGAAAAGAAATAGAAGGTGGTTGCATGTTCTACAACAACTTCTTTGTTTGTAAATTCTGCTGTAGGTTTTTTGCCCCCTAAATAAGTTCTATCACCTACAAGGGTATTGAGCTGACCATCAGCTATGTAGTAGGTATTTGTTTTAGCACCCGCAAATCTTACTTTTGTGCAGTTATCTGCTTTTTCAAAATAGGCAATGCTAATATCCATGCCATCTGTGTTACGTCCTTCGCCTTGTTTTAGCATTAGATGAAGTCGCAAGTGCAGAAGTTCCAATACTTCGGCAGGAGATTGAAAGATTTTCCGTTGATTAATAATTTCATCTAATAAAGTGCTACCCAACATACTCATGAATGCACCCGGTACACCATGCCCCGTACAGTCTGCTAATACAAATATACTTTGGGTGTCTGAAATTTTGGCAAACCAATAAAAATCTCCTGAAACTATATCTCTTGGTTTATACAAAATGAAAACATCTTTGAAAAAAGACTGTAGCAGTTCTGTATCTGCTAAAATAATACCCTGAATACTTGAAGCATAACTAATACTTTTGCCCAAAGCATCGGAAGTTACTTTGAGTTGAGCATACGTATTTTCTACCTCTTTTTTCTGGGCTTCTAAATTTTCATTGAGCATTTTCAGTTCTTCTTGTTGCTGGAACAACTCCTCATTGGCTTGTGTTAAATCATTATTTTTCTCGGCAATTTCTGCTTGTTGTTTTTTAATTTCATCATTTTGTTGTGCTAATAACCTATTAGACTTTTGTTTTTGATAATAGCCTACACCTACCAATACAATCACAATTAAGGCTGTAATGGCAAGCCCCAAAGATGTATTCCGAATGCGTTTTTGTTCTTCTAATTCTGCTAAATGAGCTAATTGTTGTTTTTCTTGTTCCAACTTCCGTTTTTCTTCTTGTGCTTTCAAATTAGTAGCTTCTAATTGGGCTTTTTCAACCTCTAACTTGGCTTTTTGTGCCAAATTGTATAGACTATCTTGTTTGCGTTTGTCTTTTTCTGCACGAGCCAACGACAAGAGTTGCTCTGCCTCTGCTTGACTTTTGGTGATTTCTAATTCTTTGGCTTGTTTCTCTGCGTTAAGTCTATTTAGTTCGTTGTCTTTGGCAAGTAGTGTAATTTCCTTGTCTTTCTTTTCTAACACCATTTTTGACTCCAAGTTAGCCACCGCCTTTGCTTTATCTACATTAAACAA
Organism: Cytophagales bacterium; assembly: GCA_947457925.1. Lineage (GTDB taxonomy): Bacteria > Bacteroidota > Bacteroidia > Cytophagales > Thermoflexibacteraceae > JAAFKA01. Next base: position 12,508 of record CANGYA010000128.1, read on the forward strand.
ACTATCCTTCGTTACTCTATATAATTCATGATACACAAGGGCTTTTTCATAACTACCTTTTGCCTTGTGCAACTCATAGAGGGTTCTTGCTACCATGTTTATATTGCCAACTGTATTAATTTCTTGCGACATTTGAAGGGCTTTTTCTGCATACTCAATACCTTTATCATACTCTTTGCGATATTGATACACTTGTGCCATACCTTGCAAAGAACTTACAATGCCTGTAATATCTTTTGCTTCTTGTTTTAATTGTAAGGCTTTTTCATAATACACCAAAGCCAAAGAGTCATTACCCTTGTCTAAATATAAGTCAGCTATATTATTGGTAGTTGTGCCTTCTCCTTTTTTATCCTTTAATTCTTTTCTTATTTTCAAGCCTCGTTCAAAAAAAGCCAATGCAAGGTCATAATTTCCATCTCCCTTGTGAATATTGCCAATATTGCTACAAGAAACAGCTATTCCTTGTTTATCGTTTAGTCTTTCTTTTATTTTCAAACTCTTATTAAAATAATCTAATGCGGTACGATTATCTCCCTCCGCCTTAAATATTAAGCCAATATTATTGAAACTTGCAGCAATACCGTCCTCGTCTTTAATATCTTCTTTTATTTTCAAACTTTTTTGATGCGTAGCCAATGCCATAGGGTAATTACCTTGATTTCTGTACGCATTGCCTAAATAATTTAAGGTAGTGGCTACCTCACCAAGAGGAGCAGCTAATTTTTCTTTAAGAGCCAAGCTTTTTTCATAATAACTAATAGCTAAGGGGAAATTGTCTTTGCCATAATAGCCTCTTGCTAATAAATAGTAACTCTTTTCCTTCCATTTTTCATTGTTAATGGTTTCACTCATTTGTAAGGCTTTATTGGCTATAACTATAGTGCTGTCGCATTGGTCTTTGCGGTGATAAATGTTGGAAATGCCTAACAACACCTCTATTTTTGTTGTATCTATTTGGCTTGTTTTATAAATACGATAAAGGCTGTCTAAATTTCTGCTATTTTGGGCAATAGTAGTTACAGACAACAGAGAATATAAAAAAAAAGCAGCTATTGTAAAAAATAAACGAATTACCATAGTGGTACTAAAAAAATGCTAGCTTTATCAACAACAAATAGTTGTATAAAATAATAGCTATAAGTAAGAGTAACTAATTAATTGATAATATTGTACCACAGACTTTAGTCTGTGAGTCTTTGATTATCAAGAGATTACAGACTAAAGTCTGTGGTACATTTATTTTTTCCAATTACTTAAATCTAAGTAATTATGATTAAAAAACAAAGCAATAAGGCAGTAAAAATTAACAATAACCATCAATCACCTTGCTATTTAGTTGGTAAGCAGGCATACTTTAGATAATACCAAAATTATGTGATTAAAATATGCCATAAACTTTTTACCTTTGTAAAATTTTTCAGCAAATTATGACCCTATTTAGAGATACGGAGGTTACGTCTTACACCGTAGATAGTGATAATGTCTTGAACCAACGCCTACTGTTTGCCTACTTACAGGCTGCCAATATGATACAAGGCGATGTATTGGAGGTAGGTTGTGGAGCTGGTAAAGGTACAGAGTTGTTCACAAGAGTATGCAAATCTTATACTGCTATCGATAAAAATGATAAGATAATTGCACATTTACAAGCCAAATACCCGCAGGCAAGGTTTATCAATAGCTTTGTGCCACCTTTCCCCGATATAGACGACAACCAATTTGACTATGTAGTTACGTTGCAAGTGATAGAGCATATAGAAGATGACCATGAGTTTTTGAAAGAAATCTATCGTGTATTGCGTCATGGGGGCAAGGCTATTATTTCTACACCCAACAAGCAACTTTCATTGACCCGCAACCCTTGGCACGTAAGAGAGTATGTAACCAACGAATTGCGGAGTTTATTGTCAAAATATTTTGATAGAGTGGCTTTTGGCGGTGTTTTGGGCAGCAACAAAGTGACGGAGTACCAAGAAAGAAACAAAAAGTCTATAGCTCAATTCAAGAGATTCGACATTTTTGACTTTGAGAACCGTCTGCCTCGCCAACTACTACAAATTCCTTACGATATTTTGAACCGTATCAACAGAAATAAGTTGAAAACTACGAATGATACGCTGGTAGCAAGTATCAACCAAACAGACTTTTCTATTAGCACAGACACCGAAAAATGTTTGGATTTTTTCTGTATTGTAGAAAAAAGATAAATAAAATTAGACCTCTTTAGCAAATGTGTTTCAAACCTACATACTTTCCAAGTTTCTTAGTATCGTGCTTTAAAAACTTATAGCAAAACTAATTTCTTTCAGAGAAAAAAGTTGATAGTATTCAAGAAGTTCTCTAAAGATGTCATCTTTTGAAAAGATGACATCTTTAGAGAACTTCTTGAATACTAAGTATAA
>CANGYA010000129.1 GCA_947457925.1 Cytophagales bacterium
CTATGTCGCCGATGGTACTGCAATGAAATGTGGGAGAGTAGGTTACCGCCACGAAGATATAAAGCCCTTATTCGTACTAGAAATAGTAAAGAATAAGGGCTTTTTCGTGGATGTTAATGATATGGGAGGAGGTGCTAAATAATACCAAACGCAGATTCAACTTTGAAATGCAATATTATTTTTGGTTAAATTTTGTATTGGACTGTCAAATTTTAAAACTTTTCTTGGTCTGTTATTCAATTTATTTTGAATTTCAGCAATATTTTCAATAGAAAAATCATTAAAATTTGACTTTTTTGGAATATACTGCCGTATCAAACCATTCGTATTTTCGTTAAGTCCCCTTTCCCAAGAATATAAGGATTTGCAAAATAAATTTTCACGCCTATTTCATTTGTAATTTCTTGATGGTTTGTAAACTCCTTGCCGTTATCAAAAGTAATTGTTTCACAGGGCATACCTGTTCTTTTAAAGAAATTTATCACTACGTTTTCGACACTTTTTGCAGTTTTTCCATTTAATTTTTCAATGTAAGTAAATCGTGATTTTCGTTCAACTAGTGTTAAAATTGCTCCCTGATGGTTACCACTAATTATACTATCTCCCTTCCAATCTCCATATCTTTCCCTTGTTTCAACTATTGCTGGTCTTTCAACTATCATCACTTTATTTGGTATTACACCTCTTTTTTCTTTTATTAGTAACCTTTTTTACGATATTTTCTCTTTTGTCTCAAATTTTCGTAGAGCTTACCTCCATTTTTCTTATCTTGATAAGTATATTGATAAATCCACTCATGACTCATTGTTGCAATATTTTCTTTTTTCAAAACACCTACAATTTGCTCTGGGCTGTATTGTTTATCAAGCGGAGTGCCGCTCAGTAAGTTTTTAATAGAAATTTCAATATTTTTATTAAATTTGTACGGTTTCTTATTTTTTCTGCGTTGTACGGCTAAGTTATGAGCAACCTCCGCATCATACAAAGTATCACTTTTTTGTTACGTTTTTTCTCGTTAGAAATTGTACTTTTACTAGTCCTAACTTGTCGAGCTATCGCAGCGGCGAACCGTTTCTTTTTGTGGTATTTTATTTGCTAAAAGTGTAGCAATTTCATACCTTTGTTTCAAGGTTAAGTGTTTCATGCTTTATTTATTTATTTTTTGTATTGCAATTCAAAAATAAACATAAAAAATGACAAAACTCAACCTTTTTTTTTATTGACTGAAATTCATTTCAAACTTGATTCCAAGTTAGTAAAAAACTTTTGCTCCTACCATAAAACAAACTGCTTGCAACAAAAGTTGGTACAAAAGCTATTTACTACAATAAAATCTCTCCCAAAAAATTTGTTTTTTTACAAATCCTTTGCTATTTAGCTGTTTTATTTGGAAATACTTTAGCGAAATTTACCATTCAATCAAAACATCATAACAGCTATGGCAGGAGACAAAGCCACCAAAAGCAAACAAAATAAGACTGAAGCACCTCGTTTCTCCAAAGAAACTTACTTGTTTTGGTACGAGAAGATGCAACTCATGAGAAAGTTTGAGGAAAAAGCAGGGCAGTTGTATGGTATGCAAAAAATCAGAGGCTTTTGCCACTTATATATCGGTCAGGAGGCTTGTGCAGCAGGGGCAGTAACAGCCCTCAAAAAAGGCGACAAATGGATTACGGCATACCGTGACCATGCACACCCTTTGGTGTTAGGCACTTCGCCCAATGCAGTCATGGCAGAACTCTACGGCAAAGCCACAGGTTGCTCTAAGGGCAAAGGAGGTTCTATGCACATTTTCGACAAAGAAGTAGGTTTTGCAGGCGGACATGGAATTGTAGGCGGACAAGTGCCATTAGGGGCTGGTTTAGCCTTTGCTGAAAAGTACAATGGTACAGATAACTTGTGTTTTTGTGCTATGGGAGATGGTGCGGTGCGTCAAGGTGCATTGCACGAGGCTTTCAATATGGCGATGACTTGGAAACTACCTGTAATTTTTGTGGTAGAAAACAATGGCTATGCGATGGGTACGTCTGTAGAACGGACTTCTAACGTAACAGACCTCTACAAATTGGGCTTGGCATACGATATGCCTTCTGAACCTGTGGACGGCATGGACGTAGAGGCGGTGCATATTGCGGTAGAAAAAGCAGCCGAAAGAGCCAGAAAAGGCGAAGGTCCTACTTTCTTGGAGTTCAGAACGTACAGATACAGAGGACACTCTATGTCTGACCCTCAGAAATACCGCAGCAAAGACGAGGTAGAAGAATACAAACGCAGAGACCCCATAGAAGTAACCAAAGCTAAAATTTTGGCATTGGGTTATGCCACAGAAGCAGATTTGGAGGCTATAGATGCAAAAATCAAGGCACAAGTAGATGAATCTGTGCGTTTTGCAGAGGAGTCACCGTTCCCAGACCCTTCGGAGGCATTCAAAGATGTGTATGTGCAAACAGACTATCCGTATATCTTAGATTAATCAAAAAAAGGCTATCTTAGTACGATAGCCTTTTTTGTTAAATGTTATTTTTTGTGATAATACAAGCAAAAAAAGTTTAGTTTTGTTGCTAACAACCTAGCGAATGATTAATTTTATTAGGTAAGTTGCTTTAAAGATTTATACAAACGACAACAAAATACAACCTTTATTAAGGTAAGGCTTTTAATTTATGAAACAATCCTCTTTTTTATTTTTGTTGCTTAACTTTTGTGTATTGTTAAGCTACACCACACAAGCACAATGTGATACCGAAGCACTGAACAACAAAGCCCTTAAAAGTTTGCCCAAAGGCTTTGTTTTCTTGAAAAGCTATAAAGTAGATGGCAAAGCAGGCATGAAAAAGTCTGTAGAATATACCTGTGTAATGAATGCAGATACACAATATGCTCTACATATTGCCAGTGCAGAGGGCAATGCCAATGGTATTATTGCCACGCTATATGACTCGCAACGCACAGAATTAGCTACGAGTAATATCAATAACAAGTTTTTTCAGGGTTGGACGTTTAGTTGTAAGGCTACAGGCGTATATTATTTAGTTTTTAGCTTTAAAGACTCTCAAAACTATTGTGGAGGGGCTGTCATGGGATTTAAGACGAAGTAAAACAAAATAGGTTGATTGGTAGTAAATGACGAATCAACCTTTTTGGTTTCGCAGATTCAACTTTGAAATGTAATTTAAATTTTGGTCATCAATCATTCCTTACTTCAACACCGCCACCGCCTTCTCTATCAATTCCACCAAAAAATCGGGTTGAATAATTCCTACATACATCACCAAAGACAGCAAAAAGAACTGCGAAATAGTTTCGGCAGGGTGAACATGACGCATCACATCTCCACGTTGGTAGTCAAATTTACCAAACAACAAGTGAATAAATTTTTTGGCTAAACTGTAAATAATAAAACTAATCAGCACGACCATAATGCCCAACACTACCCAATTTTGCTTTTCTGCCAACGCCTTAAACGTAAGGAACTCACTAATAAACAAACCAAACGGCGGTAAAGCCAAAATACTTAACATACCAAACAAAATAACCAAGCCCCCAAAAGGATATAAACGGAAATAGCCACCTACACCGTCTTCCATTTTAGAATTGAACACCCGATACACCTGCCCCATTTGGTAAAACAAACTTGCTTTGGTCAAAGAATGTAAAATAAGGTGCAAAATAGCTGCAAAATAACCAATACCCCCCGTAGCCAATGCAATAATAGCTATGCCTGCGTGTTCCATACTGGAATAGGCGAAAAGTCGTTTGTAGTTTTGTACTTTGAGAATATATGTTGTGGCAAAAAACAAAGACAACACCCCCGAAATCATCAAAACATTGTTCATCCAACCCAAAATAGAGGTAGTAGCAAAACATTCGTAAAAACGGAACACCGCCAAAAAACCTGTATTCATCAAACAACTGGAAAACATAGCCCCAATCGGCGAAGGCGAAACGTCTTTGGCATCAATATCCACATTGAACAAAGGGGCAATGCCTATTTTGACACTAAATCCCGTAAGCACCAATAAAAAACACACTTGCAACCAAACAGGGTTCATTTCGTTGGCGTGTGCCTTGATATTGAGAATAGAAAAATCAAATAAATGAGCCTCTTGTACTGCCACACCCAAAAACAAAATCCCTGCAAAAGCCACAGCAATACCCACAGAACTCACAAAAATATATTTCCAAGTACCTTCTAAGGCTAATAAATTACGGTCATGGTAAATCAATACAGAAGCTGCCAGCGTAGTGGCTTCTACAAATGCCCATAATACGCCTACGTGCTGTGCCATACACACCGCAGCAATGGCGGTAACAAACAAGATAAACCCAAAATTATGCACCGACACATTCCTGCGATATTCCTGACGTTTTTCGTTGTAGATATAGGCATGGATATAGGTCGTAATGCTAATAATGGAGAGGAGGGTGAGGAAAATTATCCCTAAATAGTCTGTTGCAAAATAGGCTGCTTCTACACGGTTTAAATAATAGGCTTCGTGAATATTCAGAAAGACTAACAAAACCAAATGGGCTGCTGTAATGCCGTAACTAATATTTTTTACTTTGATAAAATAGGCAGCCATTGCCATTAGTGTAGAAATGACCAAAAAAGCTATAATATACATGATGAGTAATTGTTTTGCGAAGTTTGCAAGAACAAATTAGAGGCTTTTCAGTAATATTTAGCGTATTTCTCCCTTATTTTTTGCTTATATTTTCTAATCTCTTGCCAAGATGGTTTTAACGCAAAACTCAGGAAAAGTTAATTTTGCTAAATCAATGTGAGTATTGCAGGGCTGTTTATTACATACCCTTGTAATACCAATTATAAGTAGTATTTAGTTCAATGCGTAAAGATGTCATCTTTTGTAAAAACAGCAAAATTGCAAGTTGCTACACTCGTAAAAAGATGACATCTTTGGACTGTATCTAATCTATAATTGGTACAATACTCACAAAAAGATGATACATTTCTACTGCACCTGATAGTCTTTTAACAACGGACATTTCCCCAACAAACTATCCAAAATTTCGGTGTCTTGATAGTTCTCTAAGAGTTTGTGAATTGTATTTTTGTAGATAGAGTCAAGATTGATAATATTGTACCACAGAATTTAGTCTGTGACTTTTTGATTATCAAGAGATTACAGAATAAAGTCTGTGATAATTTTTTTTTTTCAATTACTTAAAACAAGGCTTTTATGATTATTTCCAGTTTTATTACAACTTAAACCTTGACAGAAAGGTTATAGCTAAAAGTTTTATGATGAATTACGAATACGACTATATTATAGCTGGTGGTGGTTGTGCTGGTTTGAGCTTGTTGTACCATTTATTGAACGAAAGAAAGTTGGCACAAAAAAAAATCTTGGTAATAGACAAAGCCATTAAAAATGCGAATGATAGAACATGGTGTTTTTGGACAGACCAGTCCACACTTTTCGACGATATTGTCTATAAAGAATGGAAAAACATCGCCATACATACCGAAAAATCTTCTACAGTGTACCCACTTACAAACTATTCCTATAAGGTCATTCGGGGGATAGATTTTTATGACAAAGTACAGCAAAAAGCTAAGTTATTTCCCAATATTGTGTTTTGTCAAGCAAGCATTATAGACATAGTAGAAAATAATACAAAAATAACCGTACAAACGACTGTTGGTAATTTTGAGGCGGACTATGTTTTTCACTCTTTGTTTCAGCCACAAGCCTACAGCCCACAAGCTACGGACTACAGGTATTTGTTGCAGCACTTCAAAGGGTGGAAAATTAAAACGCCAAAACCTGTTTTTGATACGCAGACTATCACCATGTTTGATTTTCGGTTGCCCCAATGCCAAGAAGTACGGTTTATTTACACCTTGCCTTACCAAGCCGATGAAGCTTTAGTAGAGTTTACCGTTTTTGGGAAAGAAGTGTTGCCTATTGCCAACTATGACCATATTTTGAAAAAATATATCCAAGAACAGCTCAATATTGTAGATTTTGAGATAGAGGAAGAAGAATTTGGTATTATTCCTATGACAGATTTTCAGTTTCTTAAACGCAAAGGCAACCGTTTATGCTATATAGGTACGCAAGGTGGAGCATCAAAACCCACAACGGGCTATACTTTTTTGAACATACAAGTAGAAAGTAGTTTGATAGTCAATGAATTAGTCAGCAGTGGACAACCTTTTTACCAAGCACCTTTCCAAAGACATTTTTTGTTATACGACCAACTGATGTTAGAGATTATGCAAAAGAATGGCGGTAGTATTAAAGATATTTTTGAAATTTTATTTAAAAATAATCCAATAGAAAGGGTATTGAAATTTTTAAATAATCAAACCCATTTTGGCGAAGATTTGGCGGTGATGTGGTCTGTTCCAAGTTTGCCTTTCCTCAAAGCATTGTGGAAACAAGTAACTAAATAACATAAATTATGTAGTACCTGTAGAACGGACTTTAGTCCGTTTGTAGCAATAAAAAGTAAGAGTTTTTTCATATAAAATAATTTTTTATAGAAAACACTCAAAAACGGACTAAAGTCCGTTTTACAGTAGGCATTATGTAATTTAGGTTAAATAAGTACAAGTAACTAATTAATTGACAATATTGTACCACAGACTTTAGTCTGTAATCTCCTGATAATCAAAATATCACAGACTAAAGTCTGTGGTACATTTTTTTTTCCAATTACTTATAATAAAAATATCACGCAATTTCTATAATATTTTCAGGCTTTACGGCAGGTAACTCTCTGAATTTCAGGTATAACTCTGCGGTCATGCGTACATCACAACGGCAATACGCCGAAATTCTCTCTAAGCCATTTTCTTCTCCATAATAAACTTGGTGTACTTGGCTACCCTCTATGTTCATGTCTTTACAAGGTTGAATAGCAAAGAGTTCTGCTAATAACCTTAGCGAAGTGAAGTTGCGTTTATCGCCAAAACGCCACATTTCCATCGTGTCTATATGCGGATTGTCCCAAGGCTTGCGTTGAGAGAGTTGTTGCAAAATAGGCGGTATTTTGATACCATTAATTTTCATTCGGCGACACAAATACGGGTAGTCAAACTCTTTGCCGTTGTGGGCTACCAAACGGTTGTACTTCGCAAATTTATGACTAATCAGCCCCGCAAAATCGGCTAACAAAGCCTTTTCGTCATGGTTGGCTAAGGCTTTGATACGCAAGCCAAAGTCATTTTCATCTATCCTATGAAAATAACCAATACCTATGACTATGACCTTGCCAAATTCTGCCAACAGATTAGCTCGGCGGTTATAGGCATCTTGTACGGTTTCTTTGTCTAAGGTATGTGCCACTTTTCGCCACCAAAACTGCTGCATCACTTCGGGCAGTTCGTCATAAGAAGGCGACAAAGCTACAGTTTCTATGTCTATGACTAAAAGGTCTTTGAGTTCCGAAAAAAACTTCATAAGTAGAATAGAGGTTATTAAAGTTTGTACCACAGACTTTAGTCTGTGAAAACAATTCGTTGATTACCAAGTAATTAAAACACAGACTAAAGTCTGTGATACAAAATATTAATAATGTCTAATGGTTAAAATAGCTTTTTTACCCAACGTTTTAGAGGGTGTAGGAGTTGTTGCCACTGATTATTTCTTGCTGCTTTTTTCTTTTGGGCGTAATAGCGTTGTTCGTCTTGTTGTTGTTGTTGCTGTAGTTGTTGCAATAAATTTTGTTTTTCTGACTCAAACAAACGAGGCTGCACCCAAAATTGGTCGCCGTCTGCCCTATCATAAATCGTATCTAATAATTTGACAAAACCTTTACTTTGCATAAAAGCTCCAATTTCGTTTTGGGTTGCTTGGTCTTTGTAATACGTTACGTTGGCTGCTTCTAACCAAATGGCTTTCAGGTAGTTAAGTTGCTGACCTGCCCCTTGCAATACCAATAATTCCGCCCCTTGTACGTCTATATGAATAAAATCTATGGTCGTAATTTGTTGTTCCGCACAAAAATCCAATAAAGTTTGTGTTTGTACCGTAACCACTTCCTCAAATTTCATCCATTGATGAGTTTCTTTAATTTTATCAGGTGGCAATAACGAAGAACTTTTATTCCCAAAATCCCAATCTACATCTTTCACATTATCAGGCTTACCAGAAGACCTATAAAAATCTGCCGTACCATTTTGATTGGACAGGGCTATTCCAAAAGGTTTTACTTGTGTTTGTACGCCAAAATGAGCTATCACTTCTTGCACAGTACGCATATTATTGGGCAGTGGCTCAAACGTATAGAGTGTAGCTTGTGGAAACTGCTGGGCGTATCTTACGGTACTATCCCCTTCGCAAGCCCCGATGTCCATTATCAACAGAGGCGAATTTTTAGGGAAAAGTTGCTGTAACAACAATTCGTGGGCTTCTAATGGACGGTTGATATACGTAATCAAATTGGCGTGCATGACAGATAAATTTAGAAGAAATGTCTTAAAGGCTTTTCAGATTTTTAGATTGTAACAAATTTACTGTTTTTGCAAATAATTTGTAAGAAACTGCCATAAAGTTTCTGTGTCATTGGCATTGAACCACTGAATTTCGGTATCACGCCGAAACCAAGTAAGTTGCCGTTTGGCATACCTACGGCTGTTGCGTTTGAGTAAACGGACACATTCGTCCCAGTCATATTGTTGGTCTAAATAATCAATAATTTCTTTATAGCCCACAGTCTGTAGGGCGTTGTGGTGGCGGTATGGGTACAAACTCTTGACTTCTTCTAATAACCCTTCTGCCAACATGATGTCCATACGTTGGTCTATTCTTGTATAAAGTTTTTCTCTTTCTCTGTCCAAACCTATTTTGAGTATATCAAAAGGTCTGGCGGTTTTTTCTTGTTTCCTAAAAGCTGAATAAGGTTTACCCGTTGCCAAACAGACTTCTAAGGCACGTACCACTCTTTGCGGATTTGCCTTATCTACTTGTTCATAATACACTGCGTCTAACTCTTGTAATTGGGCTAATAGATGACCTAAACCGTTGTTTTCCAATGTATCATTAAGAGTTTGGCGTAGTTGTTCAGGTATTTCGGGCATCTCGTCAAAACCTTCTGTTACTGCCTGAATGTATAAGCCCGAACCGCCTGTTAAAATCACTACGGGGTGTTCTTGAAAAAGTTTGTTCAATAAATGCAAGGCATCTTTTTCAAACTGTCCTGCACTGTATTCTTCTGTAATGCTATGACTATCAATGAAATAATGGGGAACAAGGGCTTGTTCTGTGGGCGTAGGTTTGGCTGTGCCAATGGTCATTTCTTTGTAAAACTGCCGAGAATCTGCCGACAAAATAACAGTTTGGAGGTGTTGGGCAAGGGCTATACAAGTGGCTGTTTTGCCTACTGCCGTAGCCCCTACAACGACTATGAGTAATGGTTTTTTCATGAAAAAATACAGTATGCAAGAGTTTTGGTAGGCAAATTACAATTTTCTGCTATAAATGCTTGCTCAAGATACTAAACTTTGGCTCTTTACAACTCACTCAATCTGCCTATACTATACACTTTGTCTGATGTAATCGTGTACCGTTTGCCTTGTGCGTCATTGGCACTGATGACCAATCTGAATTGGTAAATGTAACTTTCGCAGCTTGCGTCTGTGTGAATGACCAAAGAAAAATGTTGTGGATTTTGGGGTGGGACTTCTGCAAATGCCACTATAGCTGCCACTTGTGGCTCGTGAGTCAATAGTAGTTCAAACCGTTTTTCGCCATCTTTGGGAGTTATCCAGTTGTTCCACTTTACTTTTTGTGGGTTAATCTTATAAGTTCCTACTTTTTCTAACTTGATATTGTCTATATACAATTTTTGGCTGCCTTTGTTCAATACATTGAACCGCAACCAGATAGACTTGTTGGCAATGGTGGGCAGGTTATTGGGTGTTTTGAACAAGCCTTTGAGTTGGTCTTTGTAGGGTTCACCGTAGGGGCTGTTCATGTCCTCGCCGTTTTGGTCTGTGGCAAAGTCCCATTTGTCTGTGGTATAAAGGAATTTTCCGTTATAAATGTTATTGGTATAAAATACCAAAGGATTGTCGGTAGTTACAGTTGTAGTATTGGCAGACGTGGCAGTAGTTTCTATCGAAACACTTGCCTCTAACAGCCCCGAATCTGCGACTACAGGCGTAAAAGAAATTTGATTGATATAGGCTAATTGGTCTTTTTTATCCTCAATATAGTTGTGCAGTCTGTAAGCATACGCCGAAATAGCCACTAAAAGTAAGGAGGCAGCAATGAAAACTTTACTTTTATGCGTGTACCAAAAAGTTGTGGGTTTTTTGGTGGTAGCTGGTGTACTTTCTTCGGGTGTTGCAGTTACTTGTGCTGTTGTACTTGGTGCTGCTTGTTCTTGGGTGCTAATTGGTGTTGGTTCGGTAAGGATTGGCGTAGTTGTTTCGTTGACATTTGGTGTAGGGTTTTTTTGGCTAATTTTTTCAAGTTGCATTGCCTCCCACTTTATAAATTCTGCTGTAGAACGAAAATGATGGTTCAAAAGAAAGGCTGCAAAAGCCAATGTATTTTCTTTGGGAATGTTATTTGTTTTGAATAGAACTTCAACAGCCTTTGCTGGATTTATATTTTCTTCTAATTCTATTATTAATAAATCTACTTCTGTTAGTTCTATTGCTTTGTCATTTGTAATATTTTTGGGAGTACCTTTTAGATTATAAAATTTTTTGATGTAATTAATTTTTTCTATGTCTTTGCTCTCTTGCAAAATCCTACTACAGTAGTTACGAATGGTAGCTACTGTAATATTTGTTTTCAGAAATTCTTTGGGAATTTCCGAAATAGGTTGTTCTATGCTTTTTCGCAAAAAATCAGCAAATTTTTTCTGGTCTTCTTTGTATTTGGGAGTCATGGTAAATAGATTTTGTTGTTGATATACTAACGAATTACATGAGTCTTGTTTCTAAAATTGTTCTAAACTTTCGGAGCATAGCAATAATTTTCAGTAAATCTTCTCGGTCTGTGCAGTCAAATACATTGGAAACACAATATTCTTTGCCTTCCATGACCACAAAAGTCCACTGTCTGCCCATAATTTCGATACCATATAAGGGATTGGCATTTTTATTTTTGACTTGTGCTATCAAAAAAGCCTGTAAGAGTTGTGCCATAGAATCTCCCGAAGGGTTTTTGTGTGGTTTGTACTCTTGGAAATGAAAATAAGGCGTAGTGAAAACATCATACAAGCCCTTCGCCATCATAAAATCAGATTTTACGACCATCTTTGTACCTTCTACAGTTGCCGAAATTGTTTTGTCAAAATAGGTAACAATGTTTCCGCCTGCGGTCAAATGCCCCAACTCCACAATGAAGGAAATAAATTTCATTTTTAGGTCTTCCTCACTCCAGCCAATCACATTATTAATAGCTTCTTTGTGTTTGAGGTCAAAAATATACTGTTCTGCTGCATTAAATACAGGATTTTCTACGCCCAACCATTCTTGCATCAAAGGAGTTTTATATTCTGCAATGCGTTTGAGGTTAAATTTCAAAATCAAATCTGCCTCTTTGTATTGCTTACCTTTAGGAGTTTCGTCTTCGTCTTCGTCTTCCTCTCTATATTTTCGTTTTGCCATAGTTGCGTATGTTTTACAAAAAACCTGTAGCTACGGACTTTAATCCAATGCTATTAAGCTAAGAAATTATTTTTTAGTGCCGTTAGGCACGACATATTTATAGAAAAAACAAACCCCAATTCCCTTTTAAAGTGCCGTAGGCACGACATAGTTTCGTGCCTACGGCACTTTGAGATAGAAGAAAATAGCATTACCATAAATATTACGTGCCTACGGCACTTAAAATACTTTTCTTAGCTTAATAGCAGTGGACTTTAGTCCGTAGTATTTTAATTACTACGGACTAAAGTCCGTAGCTACAGTAAATCATTTTAGTTTAACACAAAGATAAAATTTTTTCAGTGAAAATACAAAAGTTTGTTTACAAAGTCTTATTCCTTGCTTTCAAGGATTTTTATGCCCCAAAATACCCTCAAAAAGCAGGATTCCGTTCAGGATTCCTGAAAAATGCCCACCCAATACACAAAAATCCTTGTCCTTTGTAGCAGTTCTTTTGGGGATATACAAAAGAACTCTGTTTCATTTTTAATTTTCAAACATTTTGTAGTGATGAAAAAGGTAAGTTATTTATGCTTAGGGGTACTATTAGCATTGTTCGGTTGTAGCAAAGATGATGTCGCAGCTAATAAATCTTACTCTTTATACAAAAGAGTATATTTTTTAGCCTATCAAGATGGTAAGTTACTTAGCTATGAGCCTTATTCAAGAGATATGGTCTGTCGTGTAAAGAATGATAGTGTGATTGAAACAACAATTACTCGGATGAGAGCCATTATGGAAAAAGGCTACGATACTCCTCGAGATTATGGTCGTAAGCTAAAGCTAAATACTGAAACAATTGACGCTGCTCTTCCCTCCGTAAAGTACACAGCTCTGTTTAAGGGTGATAGTCTAATTATAAGGTATAGCATAATTAATACCCAATCCTATGGTGTAACTGCTTTTAGACCAATCAATACGCTAAGTGATTAATAAAAAGGTTGAAACAATCTAATAAACCATTACACATACAAGCTACTTGCTCACTCTTGTTTCATTCATTGTATTTTTTGCCAATCAATCTATTACTATGCAAATGTACTGCACAGTGGCAAGGTAGTTTTACAAAAAGATGGAAGTAAAAAGTAAAAGTTAGCTTTTA
The DNA here is from genome assembly GCA_947457925.1 of Cytophagales bacterium. Taxonomy (GTDB): domain Bacteria; phylum Bacteroidota; class Bacteroidia; order Cytophagales; family Thermoflexibacteraceae; genus JAAFKA01. Next base: position 12,735 of record CANGYA010000129.1, read on the forward strand.
CCGCCAACTAATAGGTATGCGACACTATTAGTTGGGCTTCCATACTATCAAACTTATTCTTTAATCACTATGCAAAAATTACTTTTAAGTGTTGTGTTGTGTTGCTTGCTGACGCATATCGGAATGGCTCAAAATGCAGAATTGCGTATCAAAAATAATTCGGCTCGCAGTATGACTGTGAAGATTATGAACAAAGCTACCAACCGACTTTATAAGAGAGTAGAACTGTCTGCGTATGACGAAAGCACTACTTATTTTGTCTCTACAGGGCAGTTTTACTGCAAAACGGAGGCTCGTATGTATGGCAGAGAACCTATTTATGAAAAAGGCAATGCGTTTCGGGTGTATGTAGGCGACGACGGCTACTCTGTATTGACGATTAGTTTTTCGGTTTCGGAAAGTAGCCAGCCCGATGTCTTGGGCGGAAACCGTATTTCTAAAAGTGAATTTGATAAAAACTAATTCTTTTACCACTAACCACTACCAACTATGGGATTTTTCAGCAGCCTTTTCGAGAGTAGAGATACTAAGAAACGTAAAAGCCATATCAAAAACTTGCTTTCTGTGGCAGCTTCAGACGGCAATATTTCTAATGCAGAGGTCAATTTTTTGATTAACGTAGCCAAACGGTTGTATATGCCTTTGGAGGAATTTAAAAGTGTTTTGGAAGAACCGCAATATGTGAGTGATTATCCGCCAGAGTCGGACAGAGAACGAATAGACCAAATCCACGACCTTGTATGTATGATGATGATAGACGGCAATATAGACGAGGAAGAGGTGATGACGTGCAAGATTTTTGCCCGCCGTTTGGGTTTCAAAACGGGTATCATAGACTATATGGTAGATAAAATTATAGAAGGAGTGGCAAGGAATATGGTCAAAGATGCCATTCTGAATGATGTGTTACGGTCTTTATCTTAAACCAATAATTTGTATGTTTATCATAGAACTTTTTTTGTGGATAGTAAAATTTGTTTTTGTATCTGTTTTTCAACTTATCTCTTTCCCTTTTTTGCTGTTTTCTTCGGCAAGTGCAGCCGAAAAAACACAGGCTTTTAAAGAAAGTTTGGTATCCGCAGGGGTTTTATTAGGGGCTTATCTTGTGTATTCGGGTAGTACAGGCTTGGGCATAGGGCTAATTGTGGGCATTATGGTTTTTGGGGCTTTGATAGTAAAGGACGATGGGAGTTTTTAATCAACTTTACTATTTATACAAAAACTTCTGATAAATCTATAAAATTAAAAAATTAAATTTTCTTACATTTAAAATCATCATAAAACAATGAAAAAGTTAATCATTTTAGTAATATTCGTTACTACCTTATTTAGTTGTAGTAAAGACGAAAACAGCCCTCTAAATAGTGAAGGCACACAGTATGTTGAAGATAGTGTTTGGCAATACACAGGCAGTGGTGCAGTAATAAAAGAAAAAAGTAGCACTACATGTAGTAGAATACTTGTAAAAAATGATACTGTTTTTCGTAGTAGACTAAAAAATGGAGCTTTGAGTTATAGATATTCCAATGCTACTTACACTTGTAATAATCAGCTTTATACTTTCATTACCTATTACAATAATTATAGTCCTTCTGAACAAATGAATTATATTTATATACTTAATGAATATAAGAAAAAATATGAAGGGAGTAGTACAACACTTTATTATTACAGTGCATATAAAATGCAAAAAAATGGGAATATAGTATATACAATTACTACGATTGACGGTAGAGTTATGAATTATTCCCTCTACAAGAAAGTACAATAGTTATGAAAATCCCCTACATAGTTTAAGCCTAAGTTGTTATTTTTCTTCTACTAGTTAGTATCATTTTGGCTAAAGGACTACTCTATTCAACCTATAAAGTTTTCAGCACCTTATAGGTTGAGTTTTACAATTAAAGGTACTTTCTAAGTACACCATGCAACACAAGCTATAATAGATAACGTAAGTTGCGTAGTGCCTAACTGTAGAACGGACTTTAGTCCGTTTTGGGGTGCTTCCTATGAAAAAATTGATTTTTATAGGAAAAGTTCCTCGTTTTTATTGCTAAAAACGGACTAAAGTCCGTTCTACAGGCACTACGCAACTTGCGTTAGATAATCACAAGTGAAAAAGACAATTTATCCCATGCAGCTTTCTGTTGCTATGTGGAATAATTGGAAA
>CANGYA010000130.1 GCA_947457925.1 Cytophagales bacterium
GATTTTTTACCATTTTTATTAATATGTTTGTTTTGACAATGAGGACAAGTTATCATTTTTGTAAAAATTTAGAAGGTTTTACAATATAACTAACTCATTGTCAATTTGTTATTTATCATACATTTTTTACCACAACCAAGGTTTTTATTGAAATCGAAGAATTAAGCCCTAATTTATATGCAACTGCCGCCAATTTGGGTACTGTTTACGAGTTGCTTGGGCAAAACAAATTAGCTTTACAGTGGATAAAAAAAGCTGTAAAAATAGACCCCACCTCTCACGACCATTCAGAGTGGTTGCACGTAAAAATTTTAGAAGCAAAAATTGCAGGGGAACACCTCATCACTAATCAATTTTTGATAGGTACGGACTTTGGAGCAGACACTCTACCCAAAACAAAATTATCTTCTGAAAAACTACAAGAACTACGTAATGCTATCTATTACCAGTTGAATGAAAGAGTTTCGTTTATTAAGCCCAAAGATAAAATTGTGGCTTTATTGCTTTTTGAGTTAGGAAATATTTGTGCTATTACAGATGATGCGACTTCTGCACTGAGGATTTATGATAGGGCAAAAGAATATGGTTATACAAGTGAAGTTTTTGACTGGCGGTATCATAAATTGCTTAAAATGCAAATAGCCGTAGATAATGAATATACCGAAAAAGCTCATGCTTATATTAAGCAAGAGAATACGTCTAAAGAAACAGATACAACTCCCATAGGAGATGCAACTCCAACTGATAACATCACTCACGAAAAAGAAATACCGAAAACAAACTCTTTTGTAGTTATTGCTACTATCATAGTTATTTTGATAGCTATGATAGGGTGGTTGCTGAAGAAAAAGTTATGGCAATAGGGTTCAGAATTAGGCATAAAAAGCAAGTCAAGAGATACAAAAAAACTCGTAGAAGTCGTTAAAAGCTCACATAAAGCACAAAAAACAGCCATTTTTGGCTTTTTTTGTTAGTTTTTTTACCCTCAACCTCGCATCAATTAATTTTTTACCATTCATTTTTCTACCTATAAATCTTATCTTTGTAACCTACCTTTGTTTTGCCTTGCATTTGCTATGAGAGATACCATTTACTATGCCCACAAAACAATTAACATGGAGGGCAGAATTATAGATTTAAGTAAACCGATTGTCATGGGAATTATTAATGTAACGCCTGATTCTTTCTATGAAGGCAGTCGTTACATTTCGGCTACCCAAGTAGTGAGCCAAGCCCTTCGAATGTATGAAGATGGAGCTACCCTTATAGACATTGGCGGGTACTCTACTCGTCCTCACGCCGAAGAAGTACCTGAAAAAGAGGAGATTAGGCGAGTAACCACTACGATTAAACACCTCAAAAAAGAATTGCCAACAGCCCTTATTTCTATTGACACTTTCAGGGCTGCCGTAGCCGAAGCTGCTATTTTAGAAGGGGCAGGCATGGTAAACGACATCAGTGGAGGGCAGTTAGACGACAAAATGCTGGCTACCGTTGCCAAATACCAAGTGCCATATGTACTCATGCACAGTAGAGGTACACCGCAAACAATGACACAACTCACAGACTACGACAATTTGCTATTAGACATTCTTACCTATTTTCATCAAAAATTAGCCACCATAAGGCAACATGGTATTCGTGATGTCGTGATAGACGTAGGGTTTGGTTTTGCAAAAACTATGGCTCAAAATTTTGAGTTAATGAAAAATTTATCGTATTTCCAAATCCTAAATCTACCCATGATGGCGGGTATCTCACGAAAATCCATGATTTGGAAAACATTGGAGAGTACACCTGCCGAAGCTCTGAATGGTACAACTGCCCTCAATACGTGGGCATTGCTACAAGGTGCGTCTATCTTGCGAGTACATGACGTAAGACCTGCGGTAGAGGTAATTAAACTCTTAGCTCACTCGAAAAAATGAAGTTAAAACTCCTTGAGTACGTAGATTTTTTAGCAATTAGTTGGATAGATATATTGGATATAGCCTTAGTGAGTTGGTTGTTGTTTACCTTCTACAAACTCATTAGAGGCACAATGGCGTTTAGGGTTTTTACAGGCTTTTTGATGCTATACGTAGTCTATTTGTTGGTGCAGGCTACCCACATGGAACTCTTGGCTGCGGTCTTAGGGCAATTTATGGGTGTAGGGGTGCTAATAGCTGCTATTTTGTTTCAACAGGAACTCAAAAAATTCTTCTTAGTCATTGGAGAAAGTACATTTTTAGGCAATTTTTCACTATTCGAGTGGCTCAAACACCGCAAAAAACACAACTACACGCAAATTACAGAAGAACAAATCATTGCGATAATAGATGCCCTACGTGCTATGAGCCACACGCACACAGGGGCTTTGATAGTTTTATCCTCTCATTCAGACCTTACGGCGTATGTAGAAACAGGAGATGTGATAGACGGCAACATCTCTAAACGGTTGATTCTATCTATTTTTTACAAAAACAGCCCTTTGCATGACGGAGCAATGATTATTATTAAAGGGCGAATACGTGCTGCCCGTTGTATTTTGCCCGTAACCGAAAACCTCAATATTCCTGCCTCTATGGGACTCCGCCACAGAGCAGCCGTAGGTATGTCCGAAGCTACCAATACGCTAATTTTGATTGTGTCCGAAGAAACAGGCAATATGTCGGTAGCCCGCAGTGGTAGAGTTTTCCATGACCTTTCGCCCAACGAAATTAGGGAGCAGATAGAGGAGTATTTTGCGGATAAAGAGCATCAAGAAGATAAATAATGTAAGGTAATAGTTTTTATGCTGTTGTTGTCGATGTAATCTCTGTCATATTGAACTTCAACAGAAAACTTTAAAAAATATTTTTATTTATTTTACGTCAAAATAATTTTTTAGTATCGTGCTTTAAAAACTTATAGCAAAACTAATTTCTTTCAGAGAAAAAAGTTGATAGTATTCAAGAAGTTCTCTAAAGATGTCATCTTTTCAAAAGATGACATCTTTAGAGAACTTCTTGAATACTAAGTATAACAATTTACGGCACGACACTATCAAATTATGGCAAAATTACTAATCACTATCTTAGGTAAAGGACAGCAAGAATTGAAATTGAAAGACTATAAAGAGGCTAATTATTTTCTCAATGATAGAAAAAATAACAAAACTACGCCCTTTGTAGGAGAGGCTATTGTCGGTTTGATGCCTCAAACAGAAACCTTTGATACCATTTATATCTTGGGGACAAACGACTCGATGTGGCATACATTATATGACCATTGTTCTTGGAAAATGAATAGAGTGGAGGAAGAGGTAGAACAAAAGTTTCAACAAATATACAAGGAAATAAAGGAAAGAAAAGTAACCCAAGACACGTTGCAAATGGTTGCACAAGCTTTTAGGGAGTTGATAGGCATAGAAACCAAATGCCAAATTATAGACATAGGTAGAACAGAGGAAGAACTATGGCGTGTATTTGAGATAATAGCCAATATTCCTAATAAGAAAGATATAGTTTCTATTGATATTACACATGGTTTGCGATATCAACCTCTCTTCCTATTCTTAGCTCTTTCTTATTTCAAAAACATCAAAAGTATTACCATTAAAGATGTGTTTTATGGAGGTATAGAATTACAGCAAGATTTTAAAGAAAATGGAAAAGAATTAGCCCCTATTTTCAACTTAAAACCTATGGTGGATATTTTGGCTTGGGTAGATGCAGCCACTATATTTCACCGTTACGGAGATATTTCGCTGTTCACCCAATTGCTAAAAGAGCAAAAAATTTCTGAACAATTTATTAAAGAAGCTGAAAGTTATGCTACTATTTTACAACTCAATGATGTAGCAAGAGTAAGAGCAGCTTCGACAAAATTTATCAACCAATTAGAGAAGATTAGCACTGAAGGAAAAGTTAAACCTCTTGAATTTACCAAAGAATTAATGAGAGAGTTTCCAGAAAAGATAAATACAAAGACTACCGATTGGCAATTTATGTTGTTAATGGCAGAAAGATATTACAATACAAAGCAAATAACTATGTGTATTATGGTTTTATATGAGGCTATTATTAGTAGAGTTGCAAAAATTTATAAAGATGCTAATTATAGAATAGACGAGAGTAGTATTGAGGGTTATTCTCAATGTAGTAGAATAGCAAAAGACATTACTGTTACCGCCATTTATAATGAAGTTAATGGATTACAACATTTTCCTACGAAAGTTAAAGAGTTGGCAGATATAAGGAACTCATTAGCTCATGTAAGGGAAAATACACAAGTGAGCAAAGGAGAAATCCCTAATAAATTTGGAGAACTATATAGGTACTTTAAGGAAAAAATTAAAAACAATAAATTAGAGGAATTACCTAATCATAGAGTTATTTGATTAATAGTTGGTAAAAAATTCTATTATTATGAGAGTGAGGCTTCAGCCTTACTCTCCACACTTTTTGTAAACCCTCTTTCTAAGAGGTTCATTGCCCCCTAAAGTTGCAAATTACGTTTTTTTGCCTATCTTTCCCCAACAATCTACAACACTTGAGGAATATGAACATCTTTGAAAAACCTTTGGAACTTTGCCCTGTGCTGGTACAAAAAAACATTTGGCTCAAACCGTATTATGCCGAAATAGAGGCTCGTATCAAGAGATTTGAAAAACGAAAAAAAGAAATTATTGGCGTGTCGGGTGCTTTGCTGCGGTTTGCCAATATGCACGCCTATTTAGGACTTAACTATGATGCTGCACAAAAAGGCTGGTATTATAGAGAATGGGCTCCTGCTGCCGAAGCCCTACACCTCATTGGCGATTTTAACTGGTGGGACAGGACTTCGCACCCTTTACACAAAAATATTCATGGGATATGGGAAATTTTCTTGCCTGATGACACCTTCCAACAAACCTTCAAACATGGTAGCAAGTACAAAGTCCTCATCAAATCTAAGTTGGGTGAATTGGAACGAATACCTGCCTACGCCACAAGGGTTGTGCAAGATGAAAAGACACACGACTTTTCAGCCCAAGTCTGGCGACCCGAAAAGCCGTTTGATTGGTCGGGAGATACCTTTAAGGTGTCGCAAATAGACCAGCTATTGATTTATGAAACTCACGTAGGCATGGCACAAGAAACCGAAGGCGTGGGGACATACAACGAGTTTACAGAAAAAATATTGCCACGTATCAAAGAGGCGGGTTATACGGCTATCCAAATGATGGCTATTCAGGAACACCCCTATTACGGTTCTTTTGGCTACCATGTGTCCAGTTTTTTTGCCCCAAGTTCACGTTTTGGCACACCCGAAGACCTCAAAAAGTTGATAAAAACGGCTCATAGTTTGGGCATTGCGGTTATCATGGATTTGGTACATTCTCACGCCGTTAAGAATGTGTACGAAGGACTGAACCATTTTGACGGTACAGACTACCAATATTTCCACGCAGGCAACAGAGGCAACCACCCCGGTTGGGATTCTAAGTTGTTCAATTACGGCAAATGGGAAGTGCAACAGTTTTTGTTGTCAAATATTCGGTATTGGTTAGAGGAATTTCACTTTGACGGCTTCCGTTATGACGGTGTAACGTCTATGTTGTATCACCATCATGGCAATGTGGCGTTTAGTAATTTAGATAAATATTTTGACTTAGACGTTGATACAGAGGCTATTACGTACTTGCAACTTTCTACGACAGTAGCCCAAGCAATTAATCCTGATTGTATTCTCATTGCCGAAGACGTAAGTGGTATGCCGGGGCTTTGTTGTCCTGTGCAAGAAGGTGGCGTAGGATTTGGCTACCGTTTGGCTATGGGCATTCCAGATTATTGGATAAAAACCATTAAAACCAAGAGAGATGAAGATTGGGACGTAGGCGACATTTGGGCAGCCCTCACCAACCGACCCGTACACGAAAAAGTAGTAGCTTATGCCGAATCTCACGACCAAGCTATGGTAGGCGACAAGACCATTGCATTTTGGTTAATGGACAAAGAAATGTATTTTGGTATGCAAGACCAAGCCCCTAATCTGGTGGTAGAGAGAGGTTTAGCCCTACACAAAATGATTCGGTTGATTACATTGGTGTTGGGCGGAGATGCCTACCTGAATTTTATGGGCAATGAATTTGGACACCCCGAATGGATAGATTTTCCGAGAGAAGGCAACAAATGGAGCTACAAATATGCCCGAAGACAGTGGAGTTTGGCAGATAACGGCTTTTTGAAATACAAATATTTTGGGGCTTTCGACAAAGCCATGTTAGCCCTTGCGAAAGAACACCACTTATTGAGCTACAAAGCCCAAGAGATAGAAGGCTGCCATTTTGACCATGAAAACCAAGTATTAGGGTTTGTCAAAGGCAATTTGTTGTTTGTATTTTGTTTCCACCCTTCTTTTGTGCAGTTTGCTTATCCTGTCAAAATACCTGTAGTCGGCAACTACAAATTAGTAATGACCTCTGACGATAAAAAATTTGGCGGTTTTGGACGAGTGGAAGTAGGTACAGAACATTTTGCAGATACCACCACTAACAGCATAGAAATTTACTGTTTGCAACGCACTTGCTACGTTTTTGAAAGAGTAGATGCTATGCAAAAAGTAGTTGCCACAACGCCACAAGAAGAAAAGGCAACGGTAAAAGGGAAGAAGAAGGAAAAATAAGTAATTGTTAATCAATATTTTAGGTTATGAAAGTTTGTAACTCTTATAACCTAAAATATTTTACCTCAAAGGCATTTCTATAAAAAACGAAGTGCCTACATTTTCCTCTGTTTCAAACCAAATAGTCCCTTTGGCGTGTTCTATACCACGTTTTGCCACTGCCAAACCAATGCCCGAACCTGTATTTTTAGTCGTAAAGTTGGGTAAAAAGACTTTTTGCTGAATTTCCATTGGAATACCAGCCCCATTGTCCCGTACTTCTACAATTATTTTTTCTTTGTTCAAAGTAGTTAAATTGACTTGTATCATTGGCGTTTTGTCTTCTGTAACAGCCTGTATGCCGTTGATTATCAGGTTAGTAAAAATACGGCTCATCAGTTTGCTGTCGCCCATGACAAGGTATGTACCCGCAGGAATATTGAGTGAAATTTGGGCTTTTTCGTTGTTTTCATACAAATTTACCGTTTCTCGCAGCACCGCCCCAATATCAAATTCTTCGTTTTTAGGAATCGGCATATTGGCAAAGGCAGCAAAAGACGTAGCAATGTCGCTAACCGTATCTATTTGTGCCAACAAAGCCCCAATAGAATCCGCCAAATTAGGTTTTTCTACCCCCACAACTCTCTGTAAATGTTGTAGTTTGAGTTTCATTGGGGTCAATGGATTCTTGATTTCGTGAGCAACTTGTCGTGCCATTTCTCGCCAAGCAGCCTCTTTTTCTGTGCGTGAAAGTGCCTCTTTACTCTCGTCCAACTGCACCAACATTTGATTATACGCATTGACTAATAAACCAATTTCATCGGCTGCATTGTACTCTAAGGGTTCGTTGCCACTCAAAGAAGTTCGTTTGATTTTTTGGGTAATTAACTGCAAAGGTTTTGTCAATACTCTTGACGCAAAATATGACAAAAACAATAATCCCATGAATGTAAACGTAAATACATTCATAATAGTAGATAAAATCACAATGATTTGCTGTTCAGATTTGCGTTGCGACTCAAAAAACGGAATACCAATAATGCCCAAAATTTCGCCTGTTTCATACGATTTCACCCCCACATACACCGAATTGTAGGACAAATTGCCAATAGATTCCGTAAGCATCACTTTGTTTTGCTTTTGCTCAATAATTTTGGCTATGGCTTGTGGATTAATGATTTCAGACAAAAAACCATTTTCATAAATAAACGGCTGGCTGGCTGCCAACAGTCTGCCCGTTTTACTAAATACGTTGATGTCCGTTTGTGTCAATTTCGCCACTTCTATCAAAGGGTCTAAGAGTTTTTCTCGATTGATAGAACCTTTTTTGAGATTTTCCAGACTTGCCCCCAAATTGGTACTGACGTTTTCGGCTTTTTCTATGTAGCTGTCCTTCGTTTCGTCAATGTTCACTTGGTTCAAAATACTTACGACCACAATACTCACAAGAGCAAGAGGAAGGAAAAACGCCAAATTGAGATAAATCTGAATACGTGAGGCGTAACTTAGCCCCAAAGTCATGCGGTTTAAGACCAAAGACAAGACCAAAGAAGCCAGTAAGTTACTGAATAACAGCACAATAAACAAATACGAAAAATTGGAAACAATGTGCCGAAACGGATAAATTTCTGAACTCACTACTACACTTTTGCCGTCTTGTCCGTTCATTATGATATGGCGATAAGTTTTTTCGCTGTCTTTATCCACAGTTCGAATTTCTTTTTTAGTAGCACCAGAAATTTTTTTGGCTTCCTCAAAATATTTTAAAAAATCTTTGGTGTAACTAAAATCCCCAAAAGTATATTCTTGTTCCGTATGGCGGTACATAGCATAGCTATATTTTACGTCTTGGTTGTAAACCGCAAACCGTTTGTCTATAAACAAACTTGGATAAACCGAATTAGGAATAATTTTTTTCAGTTTTAAATCCAATACAATTCGCCCAACTTGTGAGCCTTGCCTTTCTATAGGCAAAAACTGTAAATATCTTTTGGTATTATTGAGTAAATCTGCAATAAAAAAAACATTATTGTACTCTGTTTTGTATTTTTCCAATGCGTACTTTTGGTACAAAGAGTCAAAAGTCATTTCAGAGTTTAACGGCTCCCCATTGCCACTAAACAACAAGACATTGACATCATACTTATCAAAATAATCACTTAAATAGAATTTTTTGACTTTTTGGCTCACCAAATCCCCTGAAGTAGATAACAACATACGAGCCTGTATCATGGCATCTTCTTGTATTTTTTCGCCTGCATCTTGCAATAAAAACTCACATAATTTATCATTTTCTACTAATAATTTTGCCCCAAAATCTTTTTTATTGTATAAATCCATGATACCCTCAAAATTGTAGATAGAGTACGCACCCAACACAGCCGAAGCAACAGACGAGAGGAACAAATACAAATAGGTATTGTACCCAAAAGTTTTGATAGTCCTTGAAAAACGCAAAAATGTAATTAAAGACAAATACAAAACATTGATAATGAAGATAGTAAGCTCAAAAGCATCTAAAATGGCAAAGAACAAAACGTAAATGACAGAGGCATACACCAAACTAATACCAATACGAAAATCGGTTTGGTTAAGGGCTATCAACAACCGAGAAACAATGTTACAAATGAAAAAATAGACAACAGCACTTAGCACAAAGGCAGCCAAACACAACATTTTTTGGTGGTTAAAATCCAAGTCGTGCATCAAGTCTAAGGAAATTTGAGCCTGATAATACACCGCCTCAAAAACATAGAATTGGTACGTACTCATCATGTACGTAAGCAAGCACAAAAGAATAGAAATAAAGATTTTGGTAGAAATGGAAGTATGAATTAATAACCTAATATTCAAGAGCTTATAGTAATAGCGGAAAATAAAAGCTGAAAATCCAGCCACTACGACCATGTTCAAAAAGAAGTCTAATAGTGTAGGGGCAAACAATAAATTTTTGAGAAAATCAATAAAATTAAAAGTTTCGTATTGGCGGAAATGCAGTGGAAAATCTAAAAAGGAAATTAAAATTCGAAGAAAAAACAAGGCAATAATCAACACAAAAAAAGCCTGCCAATATTTATGTTCTGCCAAATAATCCAAGACATTGAGGCGAATCAATAACATAGAGAACAAAACGGTAAGCCCTGCAAACAAAATTGTAAAGTTTTTTCGCAAGTTGGAGGTGGCTGGCGTGTCGTTTTCTTCTAATACAACCGAAAACAAATAACGTCCTTCGTTACTTTTGATAGGTTCTCCTTCTTCGTCGTTAAGGGACAAGGAAAAAATATTGTCTTCGGCATCAAAAATTTCTTTGTTGTAATGCGACTTAACATATTGGTTATCAATCTTGTAATGCAAATACATTGGCACAGCCGTAACCAACTGATACCGCATACTGTCTATAATCACAACTTCTTTGTTCAACAAAAAAAAGCCATTGGCATTTTCTATGCAACGGTACTTGAATTTTCCTGCAACTTCTTCTAAATCAATAAAATATTTGTAATCTGTCCAGTACAACAATTGTTCGTCATTATAAATATAGGTCGGATATTTTTCTTCGTAAGAGAGTTGTGTAAAATTAATATTTTTTTGAGTGCTAACCAATGTCTTAACTTCTTGCAGGTGAGTTTCGGTCAAAGACAACTCTTTTTGCAAAGCCGTAGCTATTTTTTGCAAAAAAATCTTGTTAGAATTAGCCGTAACTATCTGATTACTAAGTAGATTGATAGAGAATGGTGAGCCTAAAAACACCGTAATAGCCAAGCACAACAAGGCTGCAATCAAATAATAATAGTACAGAGAATTTCGCATGATAGGGCAATTCGGCGGTCAATAATGAGTTAGTTGTGTGTTTGAATTAAACAAAGATAATGCCTTGCACACAAAAAACAGCGAATTGTTTGACATTACAAGGATAAATACCTTTATTTGCAACGATTTTAATGTAAAACCTTTAAAATTCATTATAACAATGTCAGATATTGCACAAAGAGTAAAGGCTATCATTATTGATAAACTTGGCGTAGAAGAATCAGAGGTAACTCCAGAAGCAAGTTTCACAAACGACTTAGGAGCTGATTCATTGGACACAGTAGAGTTGATTATGGAATTCGAAAAAGAATTCAATATTTCTATTCCTGATGACCAAGCGGAAAACATCGCAACTGTAGGTCAAGCTATTGCTTACTTAGAGAACAATGCGAAGAAGTAATCGTTAGCCCAGATTAACCATCAACCAAAGTACAAAAAACTTTACTTGCCATTTGTTGTTAAACGAATGGCAAGTTTTTTTATTAAAGGGTGTGTCAATCATCATCAACTTTACTGTACTAATTGCTGTATCCTATGCAACTTCAAACAACTTTTCAGTCTTTTGTTAGACAACTCTACCAACCTGTCCCTGTTTATCCTCTCGTTACTTTTCGCATTGCTTTTGGGCTAATGATGTTGTTGAGTGTCTTGCGGTTTTGGTATTTGGGTTGGATAGAAGACCATTATATTAACACCAAAATTACTTTCAAATACTTTGGTTTTGAATGGGTTACATTACCACCGCCATTTGTTGTGTACCTGCTACATGGCTTGTTGGTGCTGGGTGCTGTAGGCATTTTAATAGGTTTTGCGTATCGGTTGGCTGCGTTGCTTCACTTTTGTTGTTTCACTTATTTAGAACTGATAGACCTTACGTATTACCTCAATCATTACTACTTTGTAAGTCTGGTAAGTCTGTTGTTAGTTTTTGTACCTGCTGCACAAGCCTATTCCGTAGATAGTTGGCTACAAGAAAAATACAATAAAACCAAGCATCAATTTATTTATTTTTTCCTTCAAATAACCTCACTTTTCAGCTCCTCTCCTACCCCACTACTTAGTAATATCCAAATTCCGCAATGGACTATTTGGCTGTTCAAAGTGCAAATTGCGATTGTGTATATTTATGCGGGCATTGCCAAAATGAATAGTACGTGGTTATTAGAGGCTTTGCCCCTCAAAATTTGGCTCTTGGCACAAGACGGAATGCCTGTTTTGGGCAAGTTGTTTACTTGGGAAATTACCGCCTACGCATTCAGTTGGATAGGTATGTTGTATGACACGACCATTATTTTTTGGTTGACGTGGCGACCTACACGCCTTTGGGCATACGCAAGTGTCATTGTTTTTCATGTACTTACAGGTTTGTTGTTCCAAATTGGCGTTTTTCCGTTGGTCATGATGATAGGTACATTGATTTTTTTTAGCAATGAATGGCATTACCGTTGCTTATCTTGGCTCAAAAAATCTAAAAATTCGTTTGAAGACTCTGTTAAAATCAATGCAAACCAAATTCAAGCTAATTTTTGGGTTACAAGTGGTTTTATTGTGTATTTTTTATTTCAAATTATTTTTCCTTGGCGTTTTTTATTATATGATGGCAATTTGTTGTGGACAGAACAAGGCTACCGTTTTTCTTGGCGAGTAATGCTAATGGAAAAAGCTGGTACAGCTACGTTTTATGTGCAAGATGGTGCAACTAAACGTGAGGGGGTGGTAGATAACAGAGAGTTTTTGAACCCACACCAAGAAAAACAAATGGCAATGCAGCCCGATATGCTACTGCAATATGCCCACTTTTTAGCTGCTTACTATGCCAAAAAAGGCGTACAACAACCCAAAGTAAGAGCTGAAGTATATATTACTCTCAACGGGCAACCCAGTAAATTACTATTTGACCCGCAGTTAGACCTTACAAAAATACAAGATAGTTGGCAGGAGAAAACGTGGTTGTATTGAAAGCCAAATGTAGTTTTGATGTAGAAAATAATTTAGAAGGAAAGCCCAAAATGCAAATTATTGTTATTTTTTAAGCAAGCCTACCCAAATTGTCATCAAAGCCTTTAAATTTGTGCTAATGCCGTCATTCGCCTAAAGGCAAATGTACTGCTTAAATACAACAACCTTATGAACCAATTATTAACAGAATACCCTCTTTGGTGGCTTATTTTCGGTGTGGCGTTGGCTGCGGGTTATACTTATTTACTTTACCGCCCACAAGAAAATGCCCCATGGACAAAAACTACACACTATACCTTAGCTGCCTTGCGGTTTACCTTGGTTTTGTTGATTGTGTTTTTGTTGCTCAATCCGTACATTAGACAAATCAGCAATTATTTTGAAAAACCAACAGTGGTTTTAGCAATAGACAATTCACAATCTATTCCTCTCACGATAGACAGCACGCAAGTTCGCAAAACTTTACAAGAACTTACGCAGCTACAAAACCAATTACAAGAAGCTGGTTATGAAGTAGTTACACAAGATTTAACCACAGATAATTTTACTACTAATTTGCCTGTGGCAGCCAATAGTTTTTCGGCAAGTACTACGAATTTGAGCAATTTATTAGAAAATATTACACAGACTTTTGAGAATAAAAATTTAACAGATATTGTCTTATTGTCAGACGGTATTTATAATCAAGGAACTTCGCCTTTGTTTCAATCTTACAAAATTCCTGTGCATACCGTAGGCATTGGCGACAGCATAGTACCCAAAGACATTAGTATTAAAGCTGTGTACCACAATGAGTTAGCTTATTTAGGCAATAAATTTCCAATCAATGCAGAAATTTCGCAGGCGGGTTTTGAGGGCAAAACGGTAGAAGTTTTATTGCAACAAAACGGTAACATCATTAGCCGACAAGCCTTGAATTTTGAGCAAGGAAAAGACATTTATCGAGTAGATTTTTTGGTAGATGCTACACAAAAAGGTATGCAACATTACACCCTGTCTATAGCCCAACAAACAGGCGAATTTACGGCTAAAAACAACTTGCGTCATGTGTATATAGATGTGTTGGACGGCAAAGAAAAGATTTTGATTGTGGCAGCAGCCCCCCACCCCGACATTAAGGCAATGCGAAGTGCCTTAGAAAGTAAAGAAAATTACCAAGTGGATTTACATATTCCGAATTTGATAGAAAATATGTATAAACCTACCGAGAAATATGATTTGGTAATTTTGCACAATATCCCGAACAGAAACGGAATAGCTATGCCTTTTTACAATGAATTATTGAATAGACAGCAGGCTTTATTGTATATTGTGGGTACAGAAAGTAATTTATCTTTGCTCAATAAAAATTTGCCTTACCTCAAAATCAATAGTCGTGGTTTGCAAACAGACAAAGTGTTTCCCAGTTTTAACCCCAACTTTAATACCTTTACTTTTGAGGAAATTCAACGCAATAAATTCAAAAAATATCCGCCTGTTAATACGGTTTTTGCCTCTTATGAAGTAGCTCCTACGGCACAAGTGCTTTTATACCAACGAGTTGGCAGTGTGCAAACACAAAATCCTTTGTTAGTGTTACACGACAATCAAGGAGAGAAAAGTGGTGCTTTTTTGGCAGAAGGTTGGTGGCAGTGGCGACTACAAGAATACACCCAAGACGAAAAACACGAGGCTTTTGATGAACTCTTGTTGAAAACCGTACAATATTTGGCTACGAAAGAAGACAAACGGAAGTTCAGGGTTCGTCCCACTTCGGCAGATGAAAACACTGAAAGTGTAACTTTTGAAACAGAAGTTTACAATGATATTTACGAAAAAATTTATGGACAAAAAATAGAATTGGTCGTAAGTAATGAGAAAAAAGCTGTTCAAAACTATACTTATACTAACAGTGATGCCAATTTCCGTTACCGCATCAACGGCTTGGCACAAGGCGTGTACCAATTTAAGGCAACAACGGTGCTAAACGGCAAAACCGAAACCAGCATAGGCGAATTTACGGTAAAAGAACCACAAACAGAGAGCATCAACACAGTGGCAGACTTCAATCTCTTGCGACAGTTAGCCAAACAAACTAACGGAACTTTTGTGCATTACAGCCAAACGCAACAGTTGGCTTCGCAGCTTTTAGCCAAAAAACCCGTAAGTATTATTCACAGTTCCGAAAATATGGAGGAGTTGATTCACCTGAAATGGTGGTTTTTCTTGTTGGTAACTTTGGCAAGTGTGGAGTGGTTTGTGCGGAAATTTAGAGGGGCGTATTAGGAATTAGTAAATTTTAAATAGAGGTTATTAAAGTCTATGTGCAGACTTTGATA
>CANGYA010000131.1 GCA_947457925.1 Cytophagales bacterium
CAAATTGATTTGGAATTGATTTGGAATTGATTTTCCATAAAATTAGAAATTTTGGTTTGTTAAAAAATAGTAAAAAGTAAGGTGGTATGTTTTTTAATAAGTGGCTGCAAAGGTATATCCTAATTTTTTAAATCCAAACTTTTACTACTAAAAAATAAATAACTTTTAATAATTACATTTTTATATAAACATAATACTATATGAATAGAAGTAAGATTTGTATTTTGTGTTTTCAGTACGTAGATATTCAACAAAAGTCTTTCTCTTATGTTTATGCTGTGATATTACTTAAAATTTGCAGAGATTTTGTAGTTTTGTAAAGTAGTTTCACCAGCTACCTTACTTTTTCGTATGAAACCTCAAGACTTCATTCGCCTTTATACCCAAGACAGCTACATACAGTTGGCTGCGGAAAGAATACACGAAAATCAACTGAACCACTTGCAAGTCAAGGGTTTAGTAGGAAGTGCAGATGCTGTTTTTGCAGCTTCGGTATATGCTATCAAACCGCAACACCATTTGTTTGTACTGATGGATAGAGAGGAAGCAGCCTATTTTATCAATGATTTGCAAAGTTTATTGGGCAACCCCAAAGCCGAAACAGATAAAGGCAAAGAGGTACTTTTTTTTCCTACGTCTTACAAAAGACCTTACCAATTTGAAGAAATAGAAAACGCCAATGTATTGCAAAGGTCTGAAGTTTTGAACCGTATCAACCAAGCCAAGCAAAATATTGATTATGAGCTAATTGTAACCTACCCAGAGGCATTGGTAGAAAAAGTAATTAACCAAAGGTCTTTGTTGGCAAATACATTGACTATAAAAATTGGTGAGGAATTAGACACAGATTTTGTTACAGATTTGTTGATAGGGTACGGTTTTGAGAAAACAGATTTTGTGTATGAAGCAGGGCAGTTTGCGATACGTGGCGGTATCATAGACATTTTTAGTTATGCCAATGAATTGCCGTACCGTATAGAACTCTTTGGCAATGAAGTAGATAGCCTACGCACCTTTGAGCCTACCAGCCAACTTTCTGTCGAAACAGTGCCACAAATAGCCATTGTGCCAGACGTACAAACCAAACTGTTACACGAAGTAAGAGAAAGTTTTTTGCGGTTTATTCCCAAAAACACTAAAATTTGGATAAAAGACATACCCTTTACTTTAGAAGTTGTCCATAAATATTTTGAAAAAGCCCGACAAAATTTTGCTACTGTAGTCAGTGGCAACATTCAGTTGGTTTCCAACCCTGAAGATTTATTTGAAACAGCCGAAAGTTTAGAAGATAATTTTAAGAATTTTACTATTATAGAGTTTGGGAAAAGATTTATTACCCCACCCCTTAATCCCCTCCCCACATTGGGAGGGGAAAATCCACCCCCAACCCTTCACAAAGGGGAGGGAAAAACACCCCCTCTCCAAATGGAGAGGGGGCAGGGGGGTGAGGTAATCCCCTTTGACCTAAAACCCCAACCCTCTTTCAACAAAAACTTCAACCTCATTGCCAAAAACCTGCACGAAAACCAAGTAAAAGGCTATACGAATGTCATTGCAGCCGAAATTCCTAAGCAGTTGGATAGGTTGCGGACTATTTTTGATGAAATAGATTTGGTCGTGAAATTTCAGGGCTTGACTATGCCACTACGAGAAGGTTTTATAGACGCAGAAAGGCGTGTGGCGTGTTATACAGACCACCAACTTTTTGAGAAGTTTCACAGGTATAAATCGCAAGAAAAATATAGCAAGTCTAAGGCTTTGACTTTGAAAGAGTTACGCACCTTACAAGTTGGCGACTATGTAACTCACGCAGAATATGGCATTGGTCGTTTTGCAGGGTTAGAAAAAATAGAAGTGGCGGGCAAAATGCAAGAGGCTATTCGTTTGATTTACAAAGATGATGATGTATTGTATGTAAGTATTCACGCCTTACACAAAATAGCCAAGTACACAGGCAAAGACGGTGCGATGCCAAGTTTGAGCAAAATAGGTTCGCAAGAGTGGGAAAACAAGAAAAAAGCTGTTAGGAAGAAAGTAAAAGACATAGCAGAACAGTTAATTAAATTGTATGCACAAAGAAAATTAACAAAAGGTTTTGGATTTTCCGCAGATAATTATTTACAAGTAGAGTTAGAAACGTCTTTTATTTATGAAGACACACCCGACCAAGCCAAAGCAACGGCAGATGTAAAAGCAGACATGGAAAAGCCCTACCCTATGGACAGGTTGATTTGTGGAGATGTAGGTTTTGGCAAAACAGAAGTGGCTATTCGGGCAGCATTCAAGGCGGTAAATGATAGTAAACAAGTAGCAGTGCTTGTGCCTACTACGATTTTGGCAATGCAGCACTTCCGCACTTTCAGCGAAAGGCTCAAAGAAATGCCTTGTCGGGTAGATTATATCAGCCGTTTCCGCACCGCCAAAGAGATTAAACAAACATTGAAAGATACCGAAGAAGGCAAAGTAGATATTTTGATAGGTACACACCGTTTGGTCAGTAAAGATGTGAAATTCAAGGATTTAGGGCTGTTAGTGATAGACGAGGAGCAAAAATTTGGGGTGGCTACCAAAGAAAAATTAAAGGAAATGAAATTGAATGTAGATACTTTGACTTTAACGGCTACGCCCATTCCACGTACTTTGCAGTTTTCTTTGTTAGGGGCAAGAGATTTTTCGGTTATTGCCACGCCGCCGCCTAACCGCCAACCTGTAACCACAGAAATTCATACGTTTAACGAGGGCGTAGTACGAGATGCCATTAGCTACGAAGTCAAGAGAGGTGGGCAAGTATTTTTTGTACATAACCGAGTGGGAGATATAGAAAATATTGCCAATATTATTTTGCGTTTAGTGCCAGATGCCAGAGTTTGCTACGCACATGGGCAAATGGACGGTGAAACATTGGAGAAAATCATGGTAAAATTCATAGAAGGCGAATATGATGTCATGGTTTCGACCAATATTATAGAGGCAGGTTTGGACATTCCGAATGCCAATACGATTATCATTAATCATGCCCACATGTTTGGGTTGTCTGACCTCCACCAAATGCGGGGCAGAGTAGGACGCAGTAACCGCAAAGCCTTTTGTTATTTACTAACACCTCATTTTCAGGGACTTAGTGGTGATGCCCGCAAGAAATTAAGTGCATTGGAAGAATTTTCGGATTTGGGAGATGGTTTTAAAATAGCTATGCGAGATTTGGATATTCGGGGAGCTGGTAATATTTTAGGTGGCGAACAGTCGGGTTTTATCAATGACATTGGCTATGATTTGTACCATAAAATTTTGGACGAAACCATTAAAGATTTAAAAGAAAATGAATTTAAGGCTTTATTTGAAACGGATTTGGTGAAGCAACTACAACCTGAAGAAGATTTTATTACTACGGACTGTAGCATAGAAACAGATTTTGAGATTTTGATACCAGAATATTATGTGAGTAATATTTCTGAAAGGTTGCAGTTGTACTCAAGAGCAGACGACTTGCAAAATCATGAAGAATTAGAGAAATTTAAACAAATGTTTGCCGATAGATTTGGGAAATTGCCTACACAGGTAGAAGATTTGCTCAAAACTGTGGAATTGCGTTGGGTGGCAGAAAGGTTGGGCATGGAAAAATTGGTGTTGAAAAACGACACCTTGAAGGGCTATTTTGTGGATAACCAAAAGAACCCCAAATACTATCAATCCGAAGTTTTTGGTAAGGTTTTACAGTTTGTGCAACGCAATAAAGCCTGCCAACTAAAAGAAATGAACAAGAAATTGATATTGATTATCAAGGACATACGCAGCGTAGGGACAGGAATTAAGGTGTTGAATGCGGTATTGGGCAATGAAAGTAACAACAAATGATGTTTATTAGACATTTGCAAAAGTGGCACTTTTTCTGTAAACTCTGCGTTAGGAAAAGGTGCGACTTTCGTTGTAGTATTGCCTAATTACGATTTGCGGTAAGCACCCCAAAAACAGTGTATTTTTCTATTTCCTAAACCTTTTTTCATGTACCAACTGCCTTTTCAACCTAAAAAGTGGACACGCCATAGTAGCTCTACGCCTTACTTTTTTGCTGCTGATAGTTCTCAATCCTTAGATTTTAGAGAGTATAAACGCCGAGTGATTCGCCCTCATTTCAACTATCTCAACTATTCACACTATTATGATTGGTTGATTCAGACAGAACCCTTGATAGCAAAATTACTACTGACTTATTCACAAACTTTGTTGCTTACGTCCAAACATTTGGTTGTCCAACAGCCTCACCGCAAAATGCTTTTCACTCTCAAAAGTATTCAGTCGGTTAGTTTGCATTATCGCAAGTTGTTGTTTCCTTTGATTATAGGCGGTATCCTTGCCCCTTTGTGTGCCGTTTCGGTGTGGAATAATTTGATGTACTTTTGGCTGGGAATTACCTTTGTGCTTTTTGGGCTTTCATTAATGTATTACGGTTGGTTGGGAACTTACCAGTTAGATATCCAATTTGACACCTATAAAATATCCTATTTTGCAGACCAAAAAACCCCTGAATTGGAAACTATGTTGAAAGAAACTAATTTGTTGATACAAAAAAGGAAGGCAAGTGATGAGTGATATTAAACACAATTTCAAAGGGCTTACAAACCCTGCTGATAGTTTTTTTACCAACAACTAATTAGGCTGTAGTTTTGCAACTACAGCCTAATTAGTTAATAATAAGTAATTAGAAAAAATAAATGTACCACAGACTTTAGTCTGTAATCTCTTGATAATCAAAGACTCACAGACTAAAGTCTGTGGTACAATATTATCAATTAATTAGTTACTCTTACTTATTTTTAGCAAAACTCAACTATTTTTTACTGTAAATCACTGTATTCCAAGCTAATCTATTCACAAGGGGCAAACTCAGTAAAAACTTATCTAAGGCTATCAAAGGTTTGAACCACCAGCCAATAGTTTTGTCGTTTTCTTTATACATTTTTTTCCAATACCGTTCTTCGTTGGGGTGTACTCTTTGGATAAAGTAGTAGTTAATAAAAAGAAACAGCGTCATCAACCAAAATTCTTTGTGTTGTACCGTAGTAAATAGCTTCTTATAATTATCCAAAACATCAAAACCCAGAGGTGTTTCGTCTATAGTACGCACATCAGTAGCCATTTTGCGGTACACATTGATAGCAGGATTGTACTTCAAAGGGTCAAATGTAAATAGTGTGCCTCCTTTTTTCAAACATTTGTGCATCATATTCAGCCATGTAAAATGGTCTGTTTGGGGTACATGGTGCATTACATTGGCACAATAAATAAAATCAAACGTATTTTCTGCAAACTTTAGTTCTTCTACAGGGGCTACCACATAGTCTAATGTAACGCCATACCGTTGAGCCAGTTTTTGTGCAACTTCCATCATTTTAGGCGAAATGTCATTAAAAACCACTTCTGCCCCTTGCAAAGCAAAATACACCGAACTTTCTCCAAAGCCAGCCCCTACGTCCAAAATCTTTTTGCCTTTGAGATTGCCCATTTGAGCTACTATAAACTTGTTTTCTATGGCAGCAATGCCCTCAAACTGTGCCAAAACATCTATGTTCTCGATGTTTTCTGCATCTGCCCAGTCGTTATGAAAAGTAGTTTCTCTTTCTAATTGCTTCTGAATATCAACGGTATATTCCATGCCCTGCTTATAAGTAAATTTTTAGGCTGCAAAGTTATACACTTACACCCGAATAGCCAAAAATGTGTGTGATAAATAAATTTTGTAGTAAATAGCGTAAGTTGCGTAGTATCTACTGTAGAACGGACTTTAGTCGGGGACGCCTAGTCCGTTTTGGGTATTTTCTGTAAAAAAATTGTCTTTGTAAGAAAACAAATTCCCATTTTCATTGCTACAAACGGACTAAAGTCCGTTCTACAGATATTACGCAACTTACGTTAAATAGCCTAAGTTGCGTAGTATATTCGTCTTTAGGTGAACAGCCTAAACAAATCACGCATATTAACATCTTTTTACAATATCTCTCCTTATTATCTCTTATTTTTGTCTTGGCTTTCACCTTTTACAAGGTGAAAATCTATGAGTTGGTACTTAATTTTTCTACATATCATTTTCAATCTATCTAAAACTCTAAAAACATGAAAAAAATCTTCATTACTGCTGCTTTCTTGGCGGGTTTATTGGGTGGGCAAAACTACTTGGCAGCCCAGCAAGTTACGGGCATTTCGCCACATGGAGTAGCCGATGAAAGACCAATGAAAGTAGCTTTTATCAATGCTACGGTTTATACAGACTACCAAACGGTACTCAACAATGCAACTTTGTTGGTACTCAATGGTAAAATTGAGGACGTAGGCACTACACTTACCATTCCGAAAGACTACCAAATAGTGGACTTAAAAGGCAAGTTTGTGTATCCTTCGTTTATAGACTTGTACTCGGATTATGGTATGCCCAAACCCAAAGAAACACAAGGTAGCTGGCGAGTAATGGAGTACCGCAGCCAAAAACAAGGGGCTTACCATTGGAATCAGGCGGTAAGACCAGAATTCAATGCCCAAGATGTTTTTGCGGTTAATAATAAAGATGCGAAAGAATTGCGTGAAATTGGTTTTGGTACGGTGCTTACGCATCTTACAGATGGTATCATGCGGGGGAGTGGTTCTTTAGTAGCATTGGGCGAAGGCAAAGAACATGGTTTGGTGTTAAAAGGCATGGCTTCCGCACATTTTTCGTTCAATAAAGGCACCTCACCACAAAGTTACCCTTCTTCGCTAATGGGTTCGGTGGCTTTGCTTAGACAAAGTTACTTAGATGCGGAATGGTACAGAAACGGTGGCAAAAACAAAGAATACAATATTTCGCAAGAGGCTTGGAACAATTTGCAGCCTCTGCCCCAAATTTTTGAGGTGAGCAATGATTTAGATGCCCTAAGAGCAGACAAAATTGGTGATGAATTTGGCAAGCAATACATCATCAAAGGTGCAGGTGATGAATACCAACGCATCAACGACTTGAAAAAAAGTAATGCGTCTTTCATTATTCCTGTCAATTATCCCGAAGGTTATGACGTTTCTGATGCTTACGAAGCCTATAATGTGAGTTTGGCAGAACTAAAACATTGGGAATTAGCCCCTACCAACGCCAGCCACTTAGCAAACGCAGGGATAGATTTTGCGTTTACAAGTGCAGGTTTGAAAGATAAAAAAGACTTTTTGAAAAACATTCAAAAAGCTATTGAATACGGTTTGGACAAAAAAGCTGCCCTTAAAGCCTTGACTTTTACGCCTGCCAAATTGGTGCAAGCAGACGGACAAGTGGGTAGTTTGCAAAAAGGAAAATTGGCAAATTTCATTATTACCAACAAAGAAATTTTTGAAAAAGATGCTTTGATTTTGGCAAATTATGTCAAAGGCAATGCTTTCACGATAAAAGACTGGAATGTAGCCGATTTGAGAGGCGAATACAATTTGACAGTAAACAACCAAAGCCTAAAACTCAAAGTAACAGGCGAATTGGAAGACCAAAAGGCAGAAGTTTTTGAAAAAGACACTGTAAAAGTCAATGCGTCTATTACCTTGAAAGGTGAGCAAATTTCTTTGGCTATTGCTTCTACAGACAAAAACGAAAAACGCCAGTTGCGTTTATCAGGTTGGAAAGCAGGTAATAATTTGCAAGGGGACGGACAAAATTTTGATGGTGCTTGGCTAAAATGGTCGGCAGTACGCACCAAAGAATACGCCCCAGAAGCCCCAAAAGATGATAAAAAAGACAAAAAAGAGGGTACACAACGTGAGTTAGGCAAAATTACCTATCCGTTTACGGCATTTGGTTGGGTAGAACAGCCCAAAGCCGAATTGGTTTTATTCAAAAATGCAACAGTCTGGACAAACGAAACAGACGGTATTTTGAAAGAAGCTGATGTGTTGATTGAAAACGGAAAAATTAAGCAAGTAGGCAAAAATTTACAAGTGCCAAATGCCAAAATCATAGACGCAACAGGCAAACATTTGACTTCGGGCATTATAGATGAACATTCTCACGTTGCTGTAGCCAGAGGTGTAAATGAAGGTGTCTATTCTATCAGTTCGGAAGTGCGAATTGGGGACGTGGTAAATTCTGAAGACGTGAATATTTACAGACATTTGGCGGGTGGCGTAGTGGCTACACAAGCCTTACATGGTTCGGCAAATGCCGTTGGTGGTCAGTCTGCCCTTTTGAAAATGCGTTGGGGATTAGCACCTGAACAAATGAAAATAGAAAATGCAGACGGTTTTATCAAATTTGCTTTAGGCGAAAACGTCAAACAAGCTAATTGGGGCTTGGTAAATCCTGTTCGTTTCCCGCAAACTCGTATGGGCGTGGAGCAAGTCTATGAAGATGCCTTCACCAGAACCAAAGAGTACATAGAAAACCGCAAAAAAGACCCTATGAACACCCGAAAAGACTTGCAAATGGAGGCTTTGGCAGAAATTTTACAGTCTAAACGGTTCATTACTTGCCACTCTTACGTACAATCTGAAATTAATATGTTGATGAAAGTAGCGGAAAAGTACAATTTTAGGGTAAATACTTTTACGCATATTTTGGAAGGTTACAAAGTGGCAGACAAAATGAAAAAACATGGTGCAGCAGCTTCTACTTTTGCTGATTGGTGGGCGTATAAAATGGAGGTAAATGATGCCATTCCGTACAATACCGCCATTATGACCAAAGTAGGTGTAAACACTGCCGTTAATTCTGATGACGCAGAAATGGCAAGAAGATTGAACCAAGAAGCAGCTAAAGGCATGAAATACGGCAACTTAACCGAAGAAGAAGCATGGAAAACCGTAACTTTGAACCCTGCCAAGATGTTGCATTTAGACAACCGAATGGGTAGTATCAAAGTAGGCAAAGATGCAGATTTGGTACTTTGGTCAGAAAATCCATTGTCTATTTATGCCAAAGCCGACAAGACTTTTGTAGATGGTGTTTTGTATTTTGACAGAGAGAAAGACAAACAACTACAACAAGGATTGGAGTTAGAACGTAACCGTTTAATCCAAAAAATGATGCAAGAGAAAAAAGGAGATGCTAACAAAGGTCAAAAACCATCTTTCCGCCGTTTAAAAGAATATCATTGCGAAGATGTGCATGATGTATGGAAAGAAGAAAATGAAGACCAACATCAAGACTAAAAAAATAGGTAACATTTCTTTACGAAATGTTACCTATTTTTTTTACAGTTTAAGTTTATAGTTGAATACCAATAGCAGCTATATCATCTCTTTGCTCCTCTTCTGCCATAAAGTCTTTCAACGCCTTGTCCAAAATTTCACCTTGTTGTTCGATAGACATACTGATATTATTTAACAACAATTCTTTGAACCGTTTAGAACTAAATTTCTGCATATCTGCACTGTTTTGGTCTGTCAAACCGTCTGTATTCATGTAGATAAAATCACCTTTTGATAAAATCAAAGTTTTTGAGGTGAATGAATGTTCTTTGCGGTGCATACCACCAATCGAAGCTCTATCACCCTTTAACATATCAAAAGTTTGTGTGCTATGTTGGTAATACCACAGAGGTCTTCTTGCCCCTGCAAATTGAATAATGACTTGATCATCTTGATAAGAGATACGGCACAATCCTAAATCCATGCCATCATCATTCACTTTTTCATACTGTTTCAAAGATTCTCTTACCCTTAAATCCAAGGTATTTAAAATAACGTCTGGTCCGTAAATATGCTTCACATTGATAATCTCACTCAATAAGTGGTTAGCTACCATAGACATAAAACCACCCGGTACACCATGTCCAGTACAATCTACAACTGCCATAAAGGTAAAATCACCTACTTTGGCATCTATATTGATTAATTCGTGAGATTTAAGGTGGTCAAGCCAATAAAAATCCCCTGAAACAATATCTTTTGGTTTGTAAAGCACAAAATGCCCTTCAAATACATCACTAAATTGCTTGTGGTTTGGCAATACAGCTTGCTGAATTGTTTGTGCATAACGAATACTATCTGTAATTTGTCTATTTTTGTTATTGATTTCTTGGAAAGAACTAATATTAGACATGGCTATAGTGATATAGTTGTCTAAGGTTTGTAAGATTTTTACGTCTATGTCTTTGTATGCACTTCTGTTATTACTTTGCACCGTGATTACGCCTATCACTTGGTCATTAATAGTTAAAGGCATATAAATCAATGACTTAGGCATATCAGAGGTAACTACAAAATCTGTGGCATGAATATACTTTTTATATTCTTTCTCTAAATCTTCAATAACAATGGTTTTGCGTTGTTTCACACAAATTGCAGCTAATTTTTTTGTGTCATTCAACATTTCATAATGGCTGCGTTGTACATTTTCATCTTTCACAAAGTCCGTAAAATCTATACGGTCTTCGTTGTAGTTTACAACACCCACACCGAAAATAGAGGCATCTAAGAGAATAGACAGATTGTCATTTACTGTTTGCAATAACTCTTTAAACTCTAAGGTAGCCGTTATTTCTTGTCCTATTTCGCTAATAATTTTAATATTACTGTAGGCGTGTTCCAACTCATATTTTTGCTGTTCAATCTCCTTTTTCTGTGCAGCTAATTTCTTAGATTGTCTATACATCAAAACTGCCAAAATCAACATACCAATCCCTAATATGACGGCAATAAGCAATTCTATTTTCACAAAACGCAATTCGCCCTCTACTTCCTCTGCATGATGTTGCATTTCAGAATAGGCAGAGTCTTTCTCAAAAATAGTGGTTTTCATTTTATCCACCATTGTTTGCATTTTGCCTTCTGCTTCCTCATAAGCTATATCATTTTTAACCAATGCTTGTTCTAAATTAGACAAATAGGTTTTAAGTTCTATTTTCTGTTCTTCAGATATGTTTCTTGAACGGCGTAGTTTGGCAGTAATTAAATCCATTTCAGAACGGATATGCTCACTTTTTTCAAATAATAGCTGCTTTTTTAACTCTAACTGATTGACTACTCTATTAAAATCTTCCTCATAATCGTATTGGCTATAAGAAAGCACAGCCGTATCTTTCAAAATTTCTTCTACTTGTTTGCGAATCTCGGGTTCATAGGTTTTTTTGAGGTAAATGAACACATTGTTATCACTGTGGCGAATAGTAGCTATTTCGGCTTCTTCTACCACAAAGTTGAAGTTTTCAGAATCAGATGCCCCCATCAAACTAAAAGTACCTTGTGGGTCTGTTTTGTGCATCACACCATTTACAGCTACGTGAACTGACTGAGCTGGTTTACGGTCATCTTTATAGACTATTACACTAATACTTTGTCTATCAATATTTTGGTCTGGCTTGGGAAGCTCTTTAGGTGATTGTTTAGGAGTTTCAGAATTTTTTTGAGCCATCAAATCACCACTCTTGGCTAAATTTTCAGGTTTAATAACTACTTGATTACCGTCCCAAAAACATTCATCTGAACGAATAAGAGTACCTTCTACAATAAAACCAATTTGGTCTTGGTCGACTTCATCCTTAAAATTAAATTTAAATTCTCCTTTTGCATTGGTGGTCGTGGTGTTCACAGAGTTAAGACCATCTATAATGACACGAGCATTTGCAATGGCTTTCCCATCTTTACCCGTCAATTTACCCTTAACGGATTTAATGAGTGTGGGGGCTACCACAATACTCAATTCGTATTTTTCTTTTTCGTAGTTCCAATTTCGCAAACGGTAGCCACGTTTATTAATGACCAAACTTTGAATACCTGCTTGGGGGTACATGAATTGGAATTGCCCTTGTTTATTGACTGTAAAATCTATGCGACTATTGATGATAACCTCACAATCACCTACAGCACCTCCCTTTTCATCTACTATTTTGCCCGTAGATAGTTGGGCAAATAATAAGTGAGGCAGAAAGGATAGGATAGAAAAGAAAAATAATAATATCTTTTTCATTAGCGTTGTTGCAATCTCGTATTCCTAATACGTTACATTTGCAAGATAGTTTTAGTCAAACATTATTCCAAAAATTTAACTCACTTTATTATGGCAACCTTAGAAAGAGCTATAGAGATTGCAGTAGAAGCCCACAAAGGGCAAACAGACAGAGTAGGCGTGCCGTATGTGGCTCATTTATTCTCTGTTATGGACAGAGGAAAAACTCTTGAGGAAAAAACAGTGGGAATTTTGCATGATTTGGTAGAAGATACTTCTTGGACTTTAGATGATTTACGTGCAGAAGGTTTTGCAGAAAATATCGTAGAGGCGGTGCGGTGTATTACCAAAATTACAGATGACGAGGATTATGATGAGTACATCGCAAGAGTAAAATCTAATCCTTTGGCAGTAAGAGTAAAACTCAATGATTTATTAGATAATATGAATATTTTAAGATACGAACAACTTACAGAAAGAGATTTAAATAGGTTGAACAAATACCTTAAAGTCTATAAAGAACTTAGCCAATTAGTTGTTGTGCTGCTAAGTACGCCACCTATTTTGGAAAGAGATTAAAAACAATACTATTCAATCCAATTTGTGAGCTTTTATAAGCCTTTACTAAGTCAATAAGACAAAATAAACTCTATAGTTTTCTTAGAGAATTGGTGTCTTTGTGGTTTATAAACAACAGATTATACAAAAATCTATTCATTTTCCCCTTACAACTCTTAACTTTATCTGATAAAAATGAAAAAAAAACAACCTCTTTCAACTACAGCTATACCTACTAACGAAACAATTTCGGCAGAAAGCAAAGCCGTAGAGTTTGAAAGTTTTACGGTCAATCAACAAATACTTTGGGGACTTACCGCCACTGTCGCCTTTATTAGTTTTGTCTTATTCAATTTTAATACAGGATTTTACCAACAAGACGAAGCTGCTCATTTTGTATCTATGTTAGAGTTTTGGAACAATCCAAACAGTATTTTGAGCAACTGGGCAAAACCGGGTTACAAATTAATTTATGCTGTTCCCGCCTTATTTGGAAAAACTGCGGTGGCTTTGTTCAATAGTATTTTTGCTGCTGTTTCATGTTATTTAGCCTACAAAACGGCGGAAAAAATGGGTAGTAAATTGCCTTTATTGGCATTTTTATTATTAGCCACACAACCTTTGTGGATAAGCCTTTCTTTCCGCAATTATTCAGAAGTTGTTGCATCATTTTTATTAATAAGTGCATTGTATTTATATTTATCCGAAAAATATATTTTTTCGGCTTTGGTAGCTTCTTATATATGTTTCATTCGCCAAGAGTTTTATCCATTTTTAGGTTTATATTTTTTATGGTTGGCGTACCGCAAACAGTTTTTGCCTGCGGTTTTACTATGGATTTTTCCGTTGGTACACCACGTTTGGGGGGCAGCCGTTACAGGAGATTGGTTGTATTTACTGCATCAAATTGTAGGTACAAGTACAAAAATTGGTGATGCGTACCCACGTGCAGGCTTCCAACACTATTTTCGTTTTTTTGTGGTTATTTATGGTAGTATTTGTACGGTACTTTTTGTCATTTACCTTAGTGCGGTGGCGGTACAACGCAAGCACCCTAATTACGTGCTTTTGATACCTACTTTATTGTACTTTTTGATGTACTGTATTTTTAATATTCAAACCATCAAAATAGGACCTTCAAGTGCAGGTAATTTACGTTATTTGATTATTATAGCTCCACTTATAGCTGTTTTTGCTGCCTTAGGCGTGGAAGAATACCGCAATGCAAAGCAAAAAATCATGATTTTGGCAATAGCAGGTTTATTAACTGTTTTAGTAGCTGTTTTTATGACTTATGACCATAATTTTATCAAATTCAACGAACAAGTAAGAGATTGGAAACCATTAATTGGGGTGTTTTTTGCAGTTTTAATTGTAATGTTCCCACTTACTTCGCAGCAATACACCTATAGTTTGGGTGGAATAGCTGTTTTTATAGCTTTAATTACATTTAAACCCCTGAAAATGACAGATGAAGATAAATTATGTCAATCTGTGGCTCTTTGGTACGAAGATTATGAAAAGAAAAATGGTGTGCCACCGCAAGTTATTTTCCAACATGACATGATTAGCTATTTCATGGGTAAACCAAAGGGAAGTTTTAAACCTGCCGTACAAAATATGGACTCTTTGAATGTAGAAAAAGCCCCTAAAGGCACTTTACTCATTTGGGATTCGCATTATTCTTACCGCCCAGAACTTCGCAAGGAGAGTATTGAACATACGTTTTTCCTGCGAAGACCAGAACAATATGATGTAATTGGGGAATTAATCACACCTGACCAACGATTTGGAGTGCTGTTGGTGCAAAAAAAGTAACATTCAGTACATTTTTACAACATATTTAACCAACAAGTGTAAACTTTTTCCGTATCTCTAATAGATTTTAAAATCGTATGAAAACTCTTTTAAAGCAATATTATCAAAAATACGGCAAAAAATTTTTGATAGTTTATGGTATTTGGACTGCTATCAAGTGGACATTAGTATTGGTACTTGGTAACGGAATATGGGAATGGGTACAGCACAATATTTTTTAGCAAAAACAAAAACAATTTATTAACTTGGTGAGTAATAGGGTCGTGCTTTAAAAACTTATAGTGAAACTAATTTTTTTCAAAGAAATAAGTTTGATTGTCTTCAAGAAGCTCTATAAAGATGACATCTTTCTAAAAGATGTCATCTTTATAGAGCTTCTTGAAGACTACGTATAACAATTCATAG
>CANGYA010000132.1 GCA_947457925.1 Cytophagales bacterium
ACTACCAAACTTTCCTTGACTTTGGCATAAACAGAAAAGAAGTCCCCATGTTGCACCACAATCACCAAACCGCCACCATTTACCCGATGAATTACAATGACCACTCCCGCAAATACGTTTTTGATAGGGGCATTTTGGGCAGTGCGAATATCCACTCCTAAGTTTTCTATGATTACTTTTGGCGTAAGAGGGTGGGGCTGTTTACCAAAAGGCACAGAAATATAACCCTTCACTGGGCTTGGCAAAAAGCCTTTTGCTTCCTGAAAGGATTTGAAAGTTCTAATAACTTTGTCATCTACTTCTTTATGATTGCTTACTGCTCTTTTGGTGGTAGATTCATGACTATCTTCCTTGCGAGTTGGTTCTACTACTACAGGCTGTGCTTTTTCGGCTTCTTCTTTGGCAAATTTACTGGAAAGTTCCTTGCCTTTATTTACCTGTGCCGCATTAGCTTGTATGGAAGTAGCCAATGTATTGAGTTCTTTCAACAAATTACGCTGCTCTTGTAGTTGTTTTTCTACAGTAGAGGTCTTTTTTTGTAGTTTTACAACGGTTTCTTTTTGGGTTATCTCCAGTTTTTCTACCTCTGCCACTTGTTTTTGCTCTTGTTGTATCAAGGCATTTTTTTGTTTCAAAGCCTCTTGGTGTTCCGTAATGCTTCGATTGTGCATATAAATAGCTTTCTTAAGGTCGTTAATTTGCTTGTTATGCTCCTTTTCGTAATCTCGCCAAATGTTTTCTTTCGTCATGAGTTCTTTAATGCTGCCAGCACTAAAATAAGACATCAACTCTTTGTATGCCAACGTCAATACACCTTTTTGGCGGTGTTCCAATATCTTTTGGTAGGCTTCTTCGTACTGCTTGCGTTGTTGTTCTTTGCGTTTGATTTCCAAGTCTAACTCCCCAATACGAGCCTCTAATACACTTAATTCTGTTTGAATATCATCGACAATTTGTTTGTGTTTGAGCAACTGCCTCGAAATACCTTGTAATTTGCTAAGGCTCTCGACTTCATTTTTCTTAGAAGAATTTAATAATTTTTGTGTTTCTGCCAATTCTCTTTCGTTTTTTAGTCTTCTTTCTTCTAATTCTTGCAAAGAAAGAGTTTTTTCTTGCCCTTGTACGCACATGATTTGTAGGCACAGCAGGACTACCCATGCTAAATATTTCATAAGCCTCCCCAAATAGTTGTTGTGTTTGTTAGCACGAATGTAGAGAATATTTTGATAAAATTTAACCCCAAGCCTCAAAATCTGCCTACTTGTTACTGAATATAAGCATTGACACCAAAAATAAATTGCTATTAAGAATAAGTAAGTCCAACTTTTTGCTTTATCTTTCGTAAACTTTAAAAAGTCATTTTGTTATGAAAAAATTATTGTTCTTCGCAGTTTGTTTAGGTATTTTGGCGGGTACAACATCTTGCGCCCAAAAAACTTGCCCTACGTATGCAAAAAAGCAAACCACTCACGCCCAACAGTAAAACCTATGCGGTTGGTCGTGCCACCTCCCCCAAAATGTCAGCCCAACTAAGCTACGTTTTGGGGTTTTTGCCATTCAATTCTATTTATTATGTTCGAAATATTTGTTAATATTTTCATAGATAAAATTTTATATTTTAACCAAATGAATAACGTCAGAGCCGAAAAGGTCATTAGAGATAGCGTAGCTTGGGCTATGGGGGCTGGGCTTGTGCCTATTCCCGTTGTAGATATGGTAGCTGTTACGGCTATCCAAGTTGATATGTTGAAGCAATTAGCCTCTTTGTATCAAGTAGATTTTTCAGAAACACGCCTTAAATCATGGATTGCAGCCCTCTCGAGTGGTGTAATGTCTAAAGTAGGGGCAGGCATGATAAAATTTATACCGTTTATTGGGTCGGTGGTAGGAGGTATCAGTATGTCTGTACTGTCGGGGGCTTCTACGTATGCCGTAGGGCAGGTTTTTGTCCGCCATTTTGAGTCTGGAGGTACTTTGTTAGACTTTGATGTCAATAAATTCAAAGAATTCTATTTGCACCAATTTGAGGTGGGGCGTGAATTTGTAGAAAATTTGGGCAAAGAAACCATTTTTGGGCAAAAAGAAACTCAAGAAAACTCCACAGAGCATACTGCGGCCAACAATACAAGCAATGACATTGGAGAACTCTCATCAGAAGCCATTAAACGCCTCAAAGAATTGGCTGATTTGTATGAAAAAGGGGTGCTTACTACCGAAGAATTTAAGACTTTGAAAGATAAGATTTTGAAAGACGGAGAATATAAGTAGGTTAATTTCTCATTGTTAGAATGTTATTCAACAATCTACGTAAAGATGTAATCTTTTCAAAAGATTACATCTTTACGTAGATTGTTGAATAACATTAGTTCTATAAGTTTTTAAGGCATGAACCTATAAAACCGTATAGTTTTTTTAATTTATTGCAGCATTTTTTTCTTCTTCTGCTCTGCATTCCACAAGAAATAAGCCCCGATTAAGATAAAAGGAATACTCAAAAGCTGCCCCATGTTAAACGCCATACCTTTTTCAAAATCTACTTGTTCTACTTTGAAAAATTCATAGACAAAACGCAGGATAAACAGTAGCACCATAAATGCCCCCACTAACCTTCCTTCGGGTGTTTTTTCTTTGGTGCGGGTGTAGAGCCACCACAAGAAAATAAACAAGAACAAACAAGAAATAGATTCATAGAGTTGGGCGGGGTGGCGAGGTACACCCGCAATGCCACCTTCTATACTATTCACAAAGTCAAAGCCCCAAGGCAAGTCTGTAGGTCTGCCTACAATTTCGGAGTTCATCAAATTGCCCAAACGAATAAAACAACCTCCCAAAGCTATTGTAATCACGAGCCTGTCTAAAACGTAGAGCCATGTTTGCCCTGCACGTCTTTTTTCTTTTTTGATGTAGAACTTGGGGAACAGGCTAATATCATAATTAGCATATAACCAAATACTTAGCAAAATACCAATCGTAGCCCCATGGCTTGCCAATCCGCCCTTCCAAGGTTGTAAAATTTCTAAGGGGTGTTCTAAATAGTAGTCGGGTTGGTAAAAAAGACAATGCCCCAGCCTTGCCCCAAACACCGTAGCAATGACCATGTATAACATCAAGACATCGAGGTCTTCTATGGGTTTTTTCTCCCAACGATAAATGGTTTGCATGATATACTGCCCTACCAAAAAGCCCGAAGCAAACAAAACGCCGTACCAACGTACCGCAAAATCTCCTATTTGAAAAATCTCTGGTTTTATGTCCCAGATAATCGTTGTTAATAGCATATACGAAAAATTTATTGAGCTACAAAAGTATTTTTAAAATTAGAGAGTGAAAAACAATTAACAATTTTTCGCAAAGCTAAAAAATACGGCTGAGTTTCGGTAGCTGTTAAGAACGTATCAACTATATTTACGAGCTAAAACATAAAAATTATTGGAGTAAGTCATGTAGCTTGCTTAATAACTTTTTTGAACTGATGACTTCTATTGTTACAGCATTCAATTATATCCATAACACTACTAATCTATGTGGGAATTTTTAGACAAATTTGGTTTGCGGGAAAATTCTCGTAAAGCCCTCATTATGAATCTTTTATTAATAAGTTTTGCAGGTTTTTTGTTGGTATCATTATTTTTTTATGTCTATCTGCCTGTAACGACCAATCATGGTGATACGATTACCGTACCAGATTTAACAGGTATGAAAGTAGGTGAGTTAGAGGCTTTTTTAAATGAAAAAGACTTGCGTTTTGTGGTAGATGACTCCAGCTACAAAGAAGGTGTACCGCCACAAACTGTACTTTCGCAAGACCCTTTGCCGTTTTCGAAGGTAAAAATTAACCGCCGTATCCACATTACGGTTAATTCAAGCACGCCACCTTTGGAAAGAGTACCTGAAATTATTGATAGTTCTATCAAACAAGCTATACAGATGTTGGAGGGGGTAGGCTTTAAGATAGGGCAAACGAAATTTGTACCTGATGTGGCTGCCAATGCTATTATTCGGGTGTCGCACAAAGGCAAATTCCTTAGTCGTGATGAAATCCGCAACGGCATCATGTTGCCCAAAGGTAGTTTGATAGATGTAGAAGTGGGGGACGGCATGGGGCAAGATGCCTTTGATTTACCCAACGTAGTAGGCAAAAACGCAGAAGAAGCCGAAATTACGTTGAAAGGTTCTGGCTTGGGCGTAAGTATTCAGTACGAAAGTGGCTCTGGACAAACGGCAGGCTCTGTGATTCGCCAAAAACCTGCCTATTACGCAGGCAAAACCATTAAAATAGGCGAAGTGGTAGAAATTTGGGTGGCGAAAGACTAAGTAGAATACCAAATATTTTTCTATTTGATTCCCTCTTTCCATTTGGAGAGAGGGTTTTTTTATTTGTGCTATCACTACATTGGCAACGCCTCAATTTCGTTTTCTGTTATGTAACTTTGGCTATTCCATAACTTTCTTTTTTTGTTACCCAAAGATACGAAAAAGCACTACAAGAGGTTTTCAAAAGTATTTTTGCGGTGTGGGTAGTCAAGAGCATACGACTAAACCACGTAGAACGGGGATTTTAAGCCAACTCCGCAAGGGTTTCAAGCCCTTGTGGAGTTTAAAACACAAACAGCCTGCTATCGACTACTTCTGATGTGCGGAAAAAAACAACCGCAAATCTGGAGATTTATAATGGTGCGACATTTCGCAAAAGTTCGGAGAGGACGGATGAAGCCTAACTCTCCGAACAGCGGGGAAGAAAAATTACTACATCAATTCTGTTTTTATGATGTGTTTCAATGCTTTTAACATTCTAAAAATATCAAAAATTTCAGAACTAGAAGCATCATAATTTTGGCTAATACAATATTCATTCCTATTTAAAACCATAAAATTCCAAATTAAACCCACAATATACAAACCGTAAACAGGCTTTTTCCCATTTTCGCCTGCTTGTACCACCAACATGGCAGCAAGAGCTTGAGCATCGGGCTGTCCGTCATTATCTACGCTTCTCTTATACTCGTGCATACAAAAAAATGGTTTTTTAGGGTCTCTTACGCCTGTCGCTATCATACCATCAACAATGCCCGACAATTCATAATCTCCTACAATGCCTTTTAAATTTCGTTCTAAAAAGTAGCCAATCGTTTGGTCATCAAAGTCCGCAGCCATAAAGACAGGGCTAATAAATTTGTTTTCCAATTCATATTCATTCCAACCTTTCCCGCCCCATTGCAGAGGTTTTTGCAATTTTAATAGGGTTTGATTTTCAAAATCCGATATAGACATTGTATTAGATAAGTTTTGCCATTTTTTCAGCAAATCGTAATCCATATCATAAATTTGTTGAATACCAAAAGCATCGTCTAGTTTAGTCAATGTCCATTCTTTAAAAGTTGCTATTTGCATAATTTCCTACGGTTTGTATTACCCAAAGATACGAAAAAGCACGACAAGAGGTTTTCAAAAGTATTTTTTGCGGTGTGGGTAACTAAGAGCATACGACTAAACCAAGTAGAATGGGGATTTTAAGCCAACTCCGCAAGGGCTTGAAGTCCTTGCGGAGTTTAAAACCAATTTACTCCTTTTTATCGTCTTGCTTATTATTTAAATCAAAGGTTGCTGTAATTTCAGCTACATAGCCTTTGATGGTTTCTATTGAAATACTATCGACATCGGATTTATCGTAGATAGAAAGTAAATAAATAGTTTCGTTGGGCTTGAAAACATAGTCAATGATTCGCAAACCACCACTTTTGCCTTTGCCCTTACTTTTAACTGCTAAACGAATTTTATAAGTATCATTTCCCAATGCTACGCCCATAAAAGGATTTTCAGCTAACTGATTTTGCAAGGTAAGTAATTCAATAGCTAAGGAAGGATATTTTTTGATTAGCTTTTTAGCTTGCTTTTCAAATAAATCTGAAACCTCAATTTAATACATCTTCGTTGAGTTCTTGGATAAGTTCGGACAATGTTTTTTTACGTTTTTGTGTACTTATGGCTGTCTTTACATCTTGAAAAGCCATTTTGAGGTCTGCATAAAACTGCAAATGCTGTTCGAAAGCCAATAATTTAGCTTCTATGGCTTTCCAGTCTTCTATCGGAACAACAACAGACTGACGTTTATTATGATTATCTGTTAAATAATTTAGCTGCATAATTTCCTACGGTTTGTATTACCCAAAGATACGAAAAAGCACGACAAGAGGTTTTCAAAAGTATTTTTTGCGGTGTGGGTAGCTAAAAGAATACGACTAAACTACGTAGAATGGGGATTTTAAGCCAACTCCGCAAGGGCTTCAAGCCCTTGCGGAGTTTAAAACCTAAACAGCCTGCTATCAACTAAGCTGGACTTGTGAAAAATCACAGTGATTGTGCTTATTCTTTGGGCGGATGCTTTCCAACAGTAGCTAACAATTTTCGTAGATTTTTGAGTTCCTGCCTATTTAATTTCAATTCCTCAACTGTAACCCTTCCTATTGCATTTTTTCCTAAAATTTCAAGCACATCATCACTCCAGTAAAAATGTTCTGTCCAAGTCTGATTGCGTGGGTGAAATAGCTCTACACCTTCTTGTGTTACAGTGTCTATACCTGTTATCTTGTTGTATTTGTGATTGTTACAACCCTGACAAGATAAAACCAAGTTATTTTCAGTAGTTGCCCCACCTTTACTTTTCGGGATAATATGCTCAATAACAAAGGGTTGTGATGAAATATTAGCAGGGCTTTTGCAATATTCACATAAACCATTTGCACGCCCAAATAGTAATTCTTTGAGTTTATTAAACGATATACAAACGAGGTTTTAGTTCTAAGCTGGCTATAATTTCATCAACAGTTGTGTTGCGGATTTGGGCTAATTCTATGATATAACTCAACCTTTGTGCATTGTGATTTTCTATATAACTCGTCAAAGTGAGTAATTCCTCATAATCTTCTTCTGTCAAAGTTTCTTTTTGACGTTTTTTTAACAAAAAATTATATCGTTTTTGTATGGTTGGCAATACACCAACATTTATTTTTCGCAATAACTCCGTCTCAACGGTGGACAAAACATTGGGCAGTTTTTGCTTTCGTAGTGCTATAATTTCCCCTAATAATGTGTCCAATTCACTCACACTCAATGACGCAAGTGTTTGATAGAATTGTGTATTTTGAATAGTAGTTTGCATAATTTCCTACGGTTTGTATTACCCAAAGATACGAAAAAGAATAAGTAATTTTGGGAAAGTTTTGCGTTAGTTTTTTGCTATCTTTGTAAAAAACAGAGCATAGCTATGAGTAATTTTAAAAGTTGGACAAGGGACAAACTTTATGAAAGATTTGGATTAGAAAGGGTTATCAAACATAAAGTTTTACAAGAATGGCTTACAAGCACGCAAGTTATTAGTGATTTTGAAAGACAAAATCTTCTTTTTTGCTTAGAAGATATGCAGTTGTATATTGATTTTTGGAACGAAGAAGAAGTAAAACTCAAATTTATTGGTAATTTGATTAGCTTGACAAAGTATGATACAAAGCATTTATCGGCTTTTGCAGAAAGGTATTTGGAAGGAACAGTGGATGGCGAACTCCTGAATGGAAACCCCGATTTGATGGTAGCAAAAGGCAAACAAGAAGCAAAATTTCCGTTTTTCTTCTTACACGAATATAAAAAAGAACTCGACAACAACAGCCCAGACCCCGCAGGACAACTATTAGCGGCTATGTTAGTGGCTTATGAACACAATTTGGCTGTACCAGAACTCAAAGAAAAACCTGTTTATGGAGCTTATGTCATAGGTAGGTTATGGTATTTTGTGGTTTTGCAAGCAAAAGAATATGATATTAGCTTGGCTTATGATGCCACACACGAAGACCAATTGTTGGATATTTTTCGTATCTTAAAAGCTAATAGACAACAAATTAGAGAAATTTGGGGAGAATAATTGCATTTTTTCACGTTGGCAATGGTCGAGACGGGGCTTCCTAAGCCATTGCCAACGGAGGAAGGTTTAGTACGACTTTAAAAAGCATAAACACAAATCTGAAGATTTGTTATGATAAAGTCGTGAGAGTACGCTATTCGCTAACTCTCACGACAACGGGAGAATTTTTAGAACAAGACCTTTAATAGATATTTAACTTTGTAGGGATAAAACTAACAAAATCACAAACTTTTTAGTTTTAAGTCAATAAATTCATTTTCAGGTAACAAAAATGAATTGTATTTTTTATCGTATTGTCGCAACACAGATTGTAAAAAAAATCTATCTATACCACAATCTATTTCTTCCCACACATTGTTATTACCTTCATTAGACATTAACATAAATACCACTTGCCAAGATGCAGAGTGAATAGCTTGTTCAGGCTCTTTTTTACTAAACCTTTCTAATGCTTTAATTTCTACTAATTGATTTTCTATTTTCCTATCAAGAGTTGGGTCTATGTGTTTATGTAATAGATAACCATAATACTCTGCTTTTTTGTCAATATATTGTAATATTACAATATAAGACTTCATCAATGGCTGCGTTAGTCTATTAGAATACCATAAACCATTGCTAAATTTTAAAGATAAATTATCTTTATCATCAAAAAAATCTATTTGTTGTGCTGGTTTATAATCAAATCTAACTTCTGGCATATCGTTAAGTTATTAAGTGATGAAAAGAAAAACTAGGTTAAAAACAGAATAAATATAAAGGATAGAGTGTTTTTATTTCACAAAGCAAAAAACAACAAATGTTTATTCTTCTGCTTGCACAAGTAAAATATCACATTCACCAACAGGAACTTTCATAAATTGTCTTTTTATTAACTTATGTTCTTCAAGGATAGAAAAAGCCTGTTTCAACTCATCACTAATTATCCAATATTTAGTTCCATTTTTTAATTGATTTGTTGTGCAAAGAATAGTGCTAACACTTTCTAAACTAAAAGAGCATAAATCAATGAAAAAATACGCATAAAATTCAAGCAAAGTAATGATTGCTGTTTTTGCATTTTCAGCATCCCAATCTGACGTAAATAATGGTATCTTAGTTGTGTTTTGCTTGTCTTTGTTTTTAATCTTGTAAACTCTCTCAATTCCAGTGTCTAAATCATCTGTTTTAAACTCACCTTTTAATTTTATGGGTTTAGGGTGAACGTAGTTATGTCTTAGTTTTATTAACGCATTCACTTTCTGAACTGATGTATTTCCTTTGCCAAACTTAGCCGAAGGTTTTATTTGGCTCAGATAAAATTCAAACTTTGTTAATGCAGAAAACTTTTCAATATCTCCAAAGAGTGTTTTAAACTGTTTAATGTATTAATACAGCAATTTGCGGATGCCTCAATAGCAAATACAGAATTAATAATTGCTTGACGTGAGTATAAATTCTCATCCTTATTTTTTTCCAAAGACTTTTGGAAAAAGAATACAGAGTTTGAAAAAAGTTCTTCAAACGGACTATGCTCCCAATTTTCTTCAATTTTATTCATCTTGTTTCGTTTAAATATCTGCTAAAAAATAAATTAACACTGATAGAGAATATTGTTTAGGCGTAAACTTATCGGCAAGTTCCTTGTATGAAAAAAACAAGTAAATTACCAAACCTCACAATTTGGGTGTTCCCTTTCAAATTCTTCCATTTCTGAACTGCTGATTTGATAAGTATAACACCGTAAACTTTCTAATTTTTTCAATTCTCGCAAAGGTTCTAAACTAATAATTTCAGTACCCCAACAATCTAAATATCTTAATTCTTTTAACTTTCGTAACGGCTCTAAACTACTAACTGGATTAGAACCACATATTAATTCTTGTAAATTTACACAATTTTGCAAACCTTCTAAACTACTGATTTTATTCAATGAACAGGATAATTTTTGCAAATTTACGCAATCTTTTAAGCTATCTAAATCATTAATTTGATTATCTGTACAATTTAATTCTTGTAAATTTATACAACCTTGTAAACCTTTCAAACTGCTGATTTGGTTTTCACTACAATCTAATTTTTGTAAATTAACGCAACCTTGTAAACCGTCCAAAGTACTGATTTGGTTTTTCATACAATCTAATTCTTGTAAATTTACACAACTTTGTAAACCTTCTAAACTGCTAATTTCATTATATGAACAGAATAATTTTTGCAAATTTATACAACCTTGTAACCCTTGTAGACTGCTAATTGGTGGATAACGATAAGTTAATTCTCTCAAATTTATGAATTTTTGTAAGGGGTCTAAGGTAGGAATTCCTGTAAATAACAACCAAAAGCAACTAATTTCATAGATTTGGTTAAGTTGTTCTCTTGTTATTTTACATATATCTTTATCATAGCTTTTATACAATAATTGGCCATAAATATTAAAACAATCTCTCATTGCAAATTTTTTACGACATACATCATCATTCAAAATAAATCCCTTCTTCCATAACTCTAAATGCACCATAAAAATATCTTGCCAAGTAT
The DNA here is from genome assembly GCA_947457925.1 of Cytophagales bacterium. Classification (GTDB taxonomy): domain Bacteria; phylum Bacteroidota; class Bacteroidia; order Cytophagales; family Thermoflexibacteraceae; genus JAAFKA01. Next base: position 10,433 of record CANGYA010000132.1, read on the forward strand.
ATTCTTCTAATCCTAATCCTTTCAAATTCCCATACTGCAACAACCCATCCCACCATTCCATAGTCAAAGGGCATCTTTCTGCCAAGACTTTGGAGGTAAGCTGTAAGGTATTGGTGAGGCGTTGTAGGCTGTTTTGTTGAGGAATAAGGCTGTTTTCGTTTGGCGGTAAATTTTCCATATTTTGTTATCGTATTTGTAGGAAAATTAAAGAGAAAAAGAATAATTTGCAAAAGAAAAAGAAATAAAAATTTTTGTGGAACGGACTTCAGTCCGTTTATTTCGTTATACAAGTTAAACGGACTAAAGTCCGTTCTACAGTTTAAAACTTTAATCGTATGCACACCCAAGCCTATTTTGAGAATATTCAGCCCGAAATTATCAAGCATTTGCAGCAAGCCCACAAAGAGATTTTGGTGGCGGTGGCGTGGTTTACAGATGCCGATTTGTTGCGTATGCTCTGCCAAAAAGCCCAAGAAGGTGTGTCGGTTTCTTTGTTGTTTTTGCACGATACTATAAATACTTCACTGAATTTCAATAATTTAGCTACTTGTGGTGGTGTGCTATGGCGTGTTCCTGTAAATGACTTTAACCGCAATCCTATGCACAATAAATTTTGTGTGATAGACCAACAAACTGTTATTACAGGTTCTTATAATTGGACATACAAGGCACAACACAATGACGAAAATATAACAATTACCAGACAAAACCCCGCCTTTGCTGCCGACTACGTGCTGGAGTTTCAACGGTTACAACAAAAGTATTTCGGTGGACAAACCGCCACAGACTACACCGCCATACTGAAAAGATTGGAAATTTTGCGGGCTGCGGTAGCTCTCCAAGATACCGAAGACATAACGGCACAAGCCCAAAAACTCAAAAAATTATTGACTTTGGGCGACACCTTAGCCGAATTAACCACTTTGTTAGACTTGTTGGCTGCCCAACGGTACGGTGAGGCAAGCCGTTTGATAGAAGATTTCTTAGAAAAGTACAAAACAGTTACGGTTTATACAGACCCCGAAGTGTTTGGTTTGCGGTTAGAAATCCAATCTTTGCAGTTACAAATCAGTAGTTTGGAAGACGAGAAAACAGAAATAGAAAAAACTATTCATCATTTTGAGCAGGCGTACACTCGTGAGTTAGGGGATTTATTGCTCAAAGTATTGGCACTACGCACCCAAAAAGCCAAGCAACAAGCCCAACAAAAACCCGAAGACGAGGCAAAACAGCAGTTTTATGAACAAGCCCGCCAAGAATACCAACAATATAAACAAGGTTTTGAGCAGGAAAAACAGCAAGCACAACCTTTTGTACTTGATGAAGACGCACAAAAAGAACTGAAAAACAAGTACCGCAAAGCCTCTAAACTTTGCCACCCCGATACGGTAACAGCCGAACAAAAAGCTGAAGCCGAACAGCTATTTGACAGATTAACAAAAGCCTACGATAGCAATGATTTACAGACTGTTAGCGAAATTTTAGAGTTTTTAGAAAACGGTAAACCTCTCCAAAACCGCCACGAAACCATTACCGAAAAAGCCCAACTCATTGCCGAAGTAGCTCGGTTGCGTGGGCAGTTGCAAACGGTATTGGCTACTTTGCACACCCTCAAAAACAGTGAAACGTACCAACTTATCATCAGCATTGCAGACACCACTGCGTATTTTGAGGAAATAAGAAGGGAGTTAGTAGCAGAACTCAATATGTATGAGGAGGAGTTGGATTAATGAGTTACTCACAACGCCTCAATTTCGTTTTCTGTTAGCCCCGTAACTTTGGCTATTTGGGCAGGGCTAAATCCTTCGGATTTCATGTTGCGGGCTGTTAGCAGTAACCCTTCTTTTAGTCCCTCCTCTTTGCCTTCTTTTAGTCCCTCCTCTTTGCCTTCTTGCAAACCTTTGGCATATTTCAAATCCAAAGAGTTTTCCATATCACGATAATACTTCAAACTGTTTTCGTAGCTCTGTCTTTCTTTGGGGTTGTATTTGGCTATTTCGGCTATCTGAAATACTTTTTGAAAGGCTTTTTCACGTAGTTTCGCAGGGATTTCATCTAAAAAAGCTAAGTTTTTGAGTAAATACAACCACTTATCATAATGACTTTCTAACTCGTCTATCGTCTTATTGAACTTTGCCATTTCCAAATACACAAACTTCAATTTGTCCGAAAAAACCACTTTGTTTTCTTCGTCATACAAAACTACTTGTGTTTTTACGTTATTGTGTGTCGAATTATGAAAAGAAAAATCCATAATAGCAATCGTATAAACGCCTTGCCAGTTGTAATCCCATTTGCCTTTTTGTGCTTGTTCTTGAATGGCGAAAGTGGCATAATAAATACTTCTTTCCTTAAAATAATCTTGTTCGGCACGTTGTAGCTCGACTATAAACTTTTCGCCTTTATCGTTTTCACAATATAGGTCAAAAATAGCTTTTCTTTCGCTGGCTGCACGTCCCAACTGCTCCGTTTTGAGATAAGTAATTGACAATATATTTTTCTTTTCGGGCAATAAGGTTTGGATAAAATCCAATAACAAATCTTTGTTTGCCTCCTCACCAAAAATTTTCTTGAAACCAAAATCTGTAAAAGGGTTGATGTATTTTGAGGTCATAGCATTGTTTTTTATGAACAAAGATACAAAAAACAAAGATTTGATTAAAGATAAAATAAACTTTTCAAAGGGTGTATTAAACAAAAAACCTACTGCACCCTTTCACATTCCAAATGCACCTTCACTGGAATTTGCTCTACCAATGTGCTAAACATGATTTTAGGGGCTTTGATTTGGTAGTCCTCCAACAAAATCACGAGTTCGGCATCTATTATTATTACATTGCCTTTTACTTGCAAAGTCCCTTTTAGGGTTTTGTCTTTTTCTACCCCATGAATTTTCATTTTGCCTGTGGCGGTTACTTGGTACGTGCCGTTTTCGGTGTATTTGAGGTTTTCATTGATTTTTCCTACAAACGTAGCCGTTGGGAAGGTGCTACTTTCCAGATGTTTATTGTTAAAATGTGATTCCATTAAGGATTTTGGAAACTTAAACTGAATAATCGGCACTTCTACCGAAATTTGTTGGGAGGAAGTGTTGAGTGTAGCTTTTACTTTTTCTTGGCGGGCATCTATGTCTGCCATACTTGTTTTGGCAAAAAAAGAGGCTATTCCCGTTTGTGTACTGAATATTTGGGCAAAACTTTTGGTAGCAAAAAATACTACGAAACCCAACAACAACAAATTTTTCATGAGCTATTACAGTTAGTTGTGGGTACAACTAATTGCAGTGGCTTTTGGTTTACAGCAACAACCGTACATTTGCCTTTAGGAGAATATACGGTTAGCAAATGTTATCTCTCCTAAAAATCTCCTTCGGCAGCTCCTTTGCTTTTTTGTTTGGGTGGACGTATGCCCACTACCAAAGAACTAAATTCTACGGCTTTCCAATGCCCTTTTTCGTTTTTTACCAAAGTCATGGGTCTGTCTGTATCTGCCCCTGTGCATTTCACAAATACCTTAATTTTGCCTTCCGCCTCATTGCCACTATACGGATTGGTGAAACAAGCCACTTGGTAGGGAGTTTGCCCTAAGGCATAACCTGTGTCTGGCGAAGTACCTATGACATAGCTATTCGGCACATATTTTTTACTGTCCAACTGTTTCACTAAGTAGTCTGTGCTTTTTCCAAAATCAAAACCTTGATAGCCTGTAGATGCAGCACCTAACAATGATTTATCCGAAGCTATTATTAAGCACTGCCGACCCAACATAGGGTTTTGGCTGTAAATAATAGCAGCTACTACCCATACCGCAGCACCGCCTTGTGGTGTAGTGGCAATGTTGTTTCGCAAAGCAATAAACTCATCTGTAGTCGTAGGCAATTTGTCTATATTCACTACAGGCAAAGCTGTTTTTTGAGCATAAGCCGTCCATGCCCAACAACAAAGAAAAATACTGATTAATAGTTTCATAGAATAAATTGAATTAGTGAAAAATGATTAGAGGTTATTAAGGTCTGTAGCATAGACTTTAGTCTGTGCATTTAATATGTAGCATAGACTTTAGTCTGTGTATTTAATATATTGATAACCACTTAATTACTACACAGATTAAAGTCTATGTTACAAAAAGTTGTTAATATTACTAGACAAAACTCCATAAAACTTTGAAAATGAGAGGCTTA
>CANGYA010000133.1 GCA_947457925.1 Cytophagales bacterium
AACAGAAGAACCGTTAGAAAAACTTGTGGTTTTTCTAAAAAAATGGAAAATCATGAGGCTGCTATGAAAATATGTATTTATTGTAAAAATTACAATTATTGTTAAAAAAAGTATCATACATTTTTTACCACAACCAAAATATCGTATAGGTTGAATGATTGGGCTAAATTAGTAATTTTTTTTAGTAAGCCAATCTATGTACTACTTTCAAAACCTTTTATCTACCTATCAGGTATCTTTCATGGTCGTGCCTTAAAATATTATACGATTGTCAAGGTCTTCGACCATTGCCAACGTACACCCACTTATTTGTAAGCAATAAAATACGTTTTGCCCAGTTTGTACACTATCCAAGCCCAAAACATACCCGACAAAGCCCCCACCAATACGTCTGCGGGGTAATGCACACCTACATAAATGCGTGTGTAACTCACCCAAAAAGCCCACACAAAAAACGCAAAGCCTACCCAACGCTGATAACGAGGATAAGGAGTTGCCAATAAAAAAAGAAAGAAAGCTAAGGCGAAGGTATTGGCAGCATGAGAAGAAATAAAGCCGTATTGTCCGCCACAACCTGCCGTTACTAAATGCACTTTGGGAGCTACCAAAGGTTCATAACAAGGGCGAAGTCTTTGCACAAAGGGCTTCATAAAACCAGAAGCAAATTGGTCGGCTAAGGTAATCAATAGGGCTATTTGTAACAATATTTTCCAAGTTTGCCATTTAAAATGATAGACAAAAAAGCCAATAATCAACAGATACAAAGGCAACCAAGCCGTATCTCCTGTTGCCCAAAGCATTACACCATCTAAATAAGGGTGATGCAGGCTATTCAACCATAAAAAAAGTTGTTGGTCTAAGTCTATCAATTTTTGTAGCATAACTAATTGTCGTCTTTTGGGCTACAAAAATATAGCTTTTTCCTGATAGCTTATGTTTTTTTATAGCTTAGAGTTTATGAATAAGTCCTTTTTAGCCCTCCCTGCGGGGAGGGTTGGGTGGGGCATAGCAAAAAATTATTCATAAACTCTCTTACAAAAATCATATTTTCCCAACATTTGTTGGAAATGATAAGTAATTGTTGTAAAATAAGCACAATTTAGTGCATTTGGTAGCTTGCACTTTTCAACGGCTATTCTATCTTAAACTCTACCCGCCTATTTTGTTCTTTACCTACTTCAGTTTTATTATCTGCAATCGGTACGGTTTCGCCAAAACCTTTGGCTTTTAGGTTGTTGGCATTGATACCGTTTTTAACTAAAAAATTCTTCACTGCCGTAGCTCGCCGTTGCGACAAATCTATGTTGAAGTCATGCGAACCCGCATTGTCCGTATGTCCATCGATGCTAATGGTAAAAGTAGGATTTTTTTGTAATAATTCCACTAATCTAAATAAATCAAAATAAGACTCTGGACGAATGACATCACTATTATGGTCAAAATTAAGGTTTTTCAATACAAAAGGCTTTCGGTTTGTATTGTTTCGGTCTGTACTCGACATTTGTAAATTATTCGAAATATCGGCATTACTACTTGTTATTGTGTTATTAGGCACGTTGGGTATTGTACCCGCATTAGTATTTTGCAAAGTAGTTGCGTTTGTACTTTTTTTAATATTCAAAGACCCTGAAAAATAATTTTCCTTTTCTGCAAAATAGACAATCGGCTTGTTTTCAGGCACAATGAAATAAAATTGTCCATTTTCGTCTGTGTCTATTTCGCCTTTGTAGCCTTGTTTGAGGTTAGTTTTCTTTGGATTACTGCCCGAATTGGTGCTTTGTTGGTTGTAAGTATTTTCTTGCCAAACTATTTTGGCTTTGGTAGGCTTGCCTGTGTCGTCTGTAACTGTACCTGCCACTGCCACAACGGGCTGCGGTCTAAATCTGGTCGGGATAGTGATTTGGTAAATGTCTGATTTCCCGAAGTTTTGCCCCAATTTATTAGACACAATAAACGCCACATCTCCCGTTGCTCCAATATAAAAACTGTCGTCATAAGGGCTATTGATTACTTTTCCCAAATTAACAGGTTCTGACCAAGCCGTCCAAGAAGTATCATTGAGGCGTTTTGACATAAAAATATCGTAACCACCCAAACCATAATGCCCTTCTGAACAAAAATACAAGGTTTTCATGTCGGGGTGCAAAAACGGTTTTCGTTCTGCAAAAGGCGTGTTGATGACCTCGCCCAAATTGATAGGTTCATTGTAGCCACCTTTGCCGTTTTTAGTAGCCACCCAAATATCGGTGTTAAATTCTCCGCTACCATGATGATACAAACCGTTTTCGGGGTAATTAGGCAGGAAACCACCTACTGCTCCTTTGCGGTCTGAACAAAACAAAACGGCTTGATTATCAGGGCTTATGCTCAAATCTGCCTCGTAATTTTCCGAATTGACAGGGTACGGAAACACCTCAACTTTATCAAAACTATTGCCTCTTTTGTTTACATAATAAATGTCGCCTTTGCCCAATCTTTTTTCGGTTTTAAGGACATAGAAAAATTCGGGCAAGCCACTGTAATTGCCAAAAAGTACCAAAGTTTTGCCGTCTATGCTCACACTCAACGGAATTTCATGGCTTTTGGTATTGACTTTTCCTAATGGCAAAGCTCCTTGAAACTCTACTAAATTAGTAGTAGGATTTTTAAAGGTAACTAAATTTTTTGGAATTGTGCTATACACATCTTCGCCTGTATTTTCAGTACGGCGTGCAAAGTACAAAGTACCGTCTGCTGCCCAAACAGGGCTATAATCATTCATACCCGAATTGACACTTTTCCCTAAATTAGTTAGCAAAATATTGTCTTCTGGCGTGTTCAACAATTCTATGATTTTTGTAAACCGTTTATCATTGCCAAAAAAAGAGGCGTAATTTTTATAGATATTGGCAGCTTCTGCCCACTTTTTTTCTTTGAGCAAGGGGGCAGCTACTTTTTGTACGGCTATGTACGCAATATCGGCAGGGGCAAGGCTACGTATTACTTTGTCGTACAAGCCTTGTGTGGCAGGTGTGCAACCGTTGTGATGAATGTTTAATTTACATAATAATTCCAAGACTGTTATTTTTTCATTTGTAGCTATTTCTTTGAGTTTTAAAAAAGTAGCATCAGTATTCAAATCTGCCCCAAATCCGTATTCCATACCATAAAACTGCGGTAAAACAAGTTTCATTTCTTCGGCATTGTAATATTTCAAGATAAGCTCACAATGTTGTTCGTACAATCTACCTGTTTTATCGCCGTATCTCCGTACCGTTACAGGGTTTAGCATTTCTAAAAACAAATCTTTGCGAATTTGTTGCACGTCTTTGCTGCGTGCAGAATTTTTGTAAGTAGCCAAAAAGTCGGTGCATTGGTCGTGCAAGACATCTCGCAAAGCAATTAAAGTATCTGCATCTAATTCTTTATTATAGACTTGTGAAGTATAAAGTTGCTCAAAAGTATTACGGTAAGGCATGGTATTCAACAAGTTAAACGCCTCACCTTCTATATTTAGTGCCAAACTGCCTGTCCATTGGGCTTCGGGAACAGAAAAGAGTTTAGTCAATTCTTTTTGGGTGCTTGTAAGTTTTGGGTAGTTGGTGGCGGTTTGTTGGGCGTGGTAGTAGGCTTTTTTGAGTAAGTCAAAATGTGGTTGAAAGTTAGTATAACGCAAAGCCGTAAGAGATTGACTTTTGCGAATATTTTGTTGTTTTTCAAAATACAATTTACCTAAACCAAAATGGGCAATAACATTTTGAGGCTGTTTTTTGACCAAAGCCAAAAAATTTTGTTCGGCTTGGTCATATTTTTTATCGTGTAGTTGATTGATAGCCTCTTTTTCGGTTTGTGCTACCACTGCGGTTACAGTAATAAAAAATAATACGATAAACCCAAATAGACTTTTTTTATGAACAAGCATAGCAAGAAAATACAAGTTGAATGAGGTTACTTAAAAAGTGTAAGGTACAAAATATTTGCTTTAAGTAGTCTTACTCAAATACAAATAAGTTCACTAATTTTGTAAAACTCTAAAAAATCTCACAAAGGTTTGGCAGCTTTGTGAGGTTGGCATCAAAAAATCTAATTGTTGCGAAGTAATAGCAAATTTCGTATCGGGTTCAGTTTATTCTATTTCACATCAAAATCATGAAAAATTTATTTTTTTTCTCAAAAGTGGCTTTTTTAGTAGCCACAGGCGTATTTTTAGGTAGTTGCTCTGGAGGCGAAAACTCCACTCCTAAACCTACTGAATGTACGCCCACTACGGTTATTGCAGATGTAAAACAAGTGCGTAGCCTCATGGTAGGGCAGTGGACTTGGACAAAATCAGTCATCAATCAACGCAGTGGCATTGTTACACAAACTCCTGCAACAGAAAATACGACCAAACAGCTACGTTTTGCGGAAGATGGCAACGTAGAAATCATTGAAAACGGCAAAGTAGTAGATAAACTCGGCTATGAAATAGCTTATACAACGTCTGGAACTACAGAAATGGAAATGACTTTTAAGAAAAGTGGTGTAGTTTTATCAACCGTAGCTATTTATAAAGTACAATTTTGTAATAGCATCATGAATTTGACGGAAGTAAGTAATAGTTTAGCCCCTGTGCATACATATAATAAGTAAGTTGTGAATTTTACCTTCCCCCTCTCCATTTGGAGAGGGGGACTTTGAGGAATTATTGTATTATCAGTTACAAAGATGCAATAGCTTGTTTTTCGAGGTCATACACATCTACTATAGCGTAAATAGCTTGGTGAGTAATGTGCATTTCATCTAAAATATCTACTAAATTTTTGTATTTTGCTTGGTCAGTAGCTTTAATTAAAATTACAGCATCTTTGTTGGTTTTTTGCCTAATTTCTTCGGTTTGTGTAATTAATACTTTACGAACTCCCTCCGAAGTGCCAAAATCTGTTCGTTGAATATCCAAATTTTCTTGTACCATACCTCTGTACCAATACACTTTTTGGTCTTTGTCCAAAATCAATGTCAAGCAACGCGAAGCAGCAACAGGACTTGTGTCTATGTCCTTGTCCTCCGTTTTATCGGGCATGGCGATTTCCATTACATTAGGTTTTGAGAATGTAGTGGTGAGCATAAAAAAAGTAATCAACAAAAAGGCTAAATCTACCATAGGAGTCATGTCTATTTTAGTAGAAACCTTAGCACTTTTGCGTGATTTTTTATCTGATTTTTCTTGAATTTCTGCCATTATCGTAGTAGAGTTATAGGGTGAAAAGATAATGGTGTTGCAACACTCTGTTACTACAATGCAAAGCCTCAAAAAAGTAACAAGGTTTATCTAATTTTTTGAAGAAAAATTAACAATAGAGTTTATGAATAATTCCATAAAACCCTCTCCAAATGGAGAGGGTAGGGTGAGGTCATAAGAAAAAATTATTCATAAACTCTAATCACTCTATTTGCCATCACAATTTTATTTATTCAGATTATTAGGAAAAATTGCGAAAATTTGCTATTTTTCATTTTTATTGCTGCAAAGGAGTCGTTAGTGAAGTATGGGTAGCAATAAATTACTGATAAAATTTTCCCTCAATAATGGTAGTTTGCAAAACCCTACTCACTGGATTTGCTAAACTCACAAGTAGTAAAATGACATTAAGACAATGGTTACAGAAGAAAATATACGGCTTTTATTCGGCTTGAAACTCAAACAGTTGCGTTTAGAAAAAGGAAAATCTTTGACTGAAATAGCAGAGGAAACAGGCATTTCTATTTCTTACCTCAACGAGATAGAAAAAGGTAAAAAGTACCCCAAAGCCAATAAAATTGCTCAATTAGCAAAAGTTTTGAATGTTAGTTATGATTGGTTGGTTTCTTTGCAATTAGACAAAAATCTGTCGCCTTTGGCAGAACTTTTTAAGTCTAACTTACTGACTAATTTGCCTTTAGAAATTTTTGGGATAGAACCTGCCGATTTGTTGGACACATTGGCAAGTACACCCTCAAAAATATCTGCATTTATAAGTACACTCATAGAAATTGCACGTAACTATAACATGGGTGTAGAAAATTTTTACTATGCGGTGTTACGGTCTTACCAAGAAATGCACGAAAATTATTTTGAGGACATAGAAGAAGAAGCCAAAAAGTGTTTGGAAGAATACCGAGAATTGCAGCCTTTTGCCTCTTTGGAAGGTTTGAAGAAATTACTTACACAGAAATTTCATTACCAAATAGAAGAAACAGATTTTGCAGATTACCCTGCTTTATCTACGTTAAGAGTTGTATTTTTACCCGAAAAAAATAAATTATTACTAAACAAAAACTTAGATGAAGGGCGAAAGACTTTTGCATTAAGTAGAGAATTGGGCTATGCAGCTATGCACCTCAAAGTAAGACCTCTAACCTCTTCTTTTATTCAGTTAGAAAGTTTTGAGCAACTACTCAACAACTTTAAGGCTTCTTACTTTGCTTGTGCCTTAATCATTCCACAAGATTTATTGGTGGCAGACTTGCAAAAGTTCTTCAAACACAAGGCTTTCAGGGCAGATGAATTGGTGATGTTGCTTCACAAGTACAATGCTTCGCCAGAAATGTTTTTTCATAGAATAACGAACCTTGCCCCTAAAATATTTGGGCTTTCGCAGCTATTCTTTTTGCGTTTTTACCACGAAAAAGGTACAGATGTTTTTGATTTAAACAAAGAATTACATTTGGCGGGATTATATAATCCGCATGGTAGTAAAACTTCAGAACATTATTGTAGGCGTTGGGTTTCCTTGAATATCTTGAAAGATTTTGAGGTAACACCTAAGAAAATTTTGTGTGCTGCCCAAAGGTCTAAGTACATTGACTCTGAAAATGAGTTTTTGTGTATTTCAATGGCATATCCATTGGGAAATTCATCAACGAATAATTGTAGTGTTACAATTGGATTTTTAATGAGTGATAAATTCAAAGAAAAAGTAAACTTCCATGATGACCCACAAGTTACTATGAAACAAGTAGGCGTTACGTGCCAGCGTTGTAGTCATTTGTTTTGTAAAGAAAGGGCTGCTGAACCTACCATTTACGAAGAAAAACAGCAAATACAAAAAGTATTGGATACGCTGGAGGGTTTGTTGAAAGAAAAGTAATTGAATAGAGTTTATGAATAATTTTTTGTTATAGCCCCACTCAACCCTCCCCACAGGGAGGGCTAAAAATGAGTTATTCATAAACTCTAATATTTTTTTTAAATGACCTTGCAGTTGGGGGCAATCCCCACCAAGAGTACGGTACATATTAGACTACACAACTAAGTTAAGTAAAGTACATTTATATAGTAAACGAATTGCTTATCAAGCTGTTTATTATATAAATGTACTTTACTTATTTTTATTCCTTAGCTATTTCTACAAAGTGAGTTACGTAAGGGCTTTTTCATTATTTGAAATTAAAAAAATAACATATCCTAATTGCATTTTTTATCGTATTCTATTATATTACGCAACTGCTATCTACAGCCCCTTAACCAATTATTTTACTTACTTTTTTCGTGTTTTATCAATAATTGTCAATCCCTATGATGAAAACATTAAGTATTAGCTGGCTTACAGACGAATTGATGGATTTTGAGTACAAAAAGTATATGTTATTGGGCTATCTCAAAACCATACAGACGGAGTTTGACACCAAAAAACTATATCCCTTATTTTCCGACCTTATTTTTCATTACCAAAATTTGATGGAAGTGAAAAATCACAAACAACTGTTGCATACGCATTTCCCACAACGCCTGAGCCGAACCGATTTGCAAAAAATGGAGTTGGAATACCAAAAAATTGTGAATGATGACGAAACGATGGCAATTATAGAAGACGTAATGAGTTTTGCTTTGCCAAAATTCAAAGAAATATTGGAAGACGGCAAGGAAATCTATGAGTTCATTGCGTCTAATTTGGAGATTAACCCTGTGGGGATTACGCCTTTTTATACAGATGAAGGTTATTTATTGGTCAATGAATTTGCCGATAAAGCCATTAAAGTTTTTCAATACAAAATCACTGTTTTTGAAAATCAGCATGAAAAGTTACGAGGACTGAACATTACACACATAGATACAGTTAATAAGAGTATCAGCCAAACGTATGAAAACGTGAAAGTAAATTTAGTGAAAAAATACCAAAATTTGCCTAATCCTGCTACCTTTGCGATAGCTGCCAAAGTGCCTTGCCCCTTTCAAGAGGCTTTGTTACCCGTAGCCAAACGTAGCTTTGTGCAATATATTACCAAATTAAGTGCCTAACTTACACAAGCAATCATCAAAACATTTATTAGAATTTGTCATGCAGTCGGAATTAATAGATAAAATCAAAGGAGTAATTTATGGGCAAGCCATAGGTGATGCCTTAGGCTTGGGAGCAGAATTCCTTACCAAAAATCAGGTACAACAATTTTATCCGTTTGGATTGAACAACTACGACCAAATTATTCAAGATGGACACAGGTCTCGTTGGGAAAAAGGTGAGTGGACAGATGACACCGACCAAATGCTTTGTATTTTTAATAGCATTTTAGACAAAAAAGTATTAGATATAAGAGATATTGCCAAAAATCTACATGAATGGGCAACGAATGGAGGGCGTGGGATTGGCAATACGATTTTTGCAGTGCTTTCGTCAGACAATTTTTTGAAAGAACCTCATGCTGCCTCTAACGCCATTTGGGTAAAATCGGGCAAAACCTTAGCTGCTAATGGTGGGGCTATGCGTACTTCCATTCTGGGCGTTTGGGAGTATTATGATATGCAAAAAGTAAGAGAAAACGCCACTAATGTATGTAAAATTACTCACTCCGACCCTCGTTGTATAGCTACTTGTGTAGCCATAGATGAAGCTATTGCTTATTTGCTACAAGGCGAAAGCAATGTAGATGTCATTTATGAAAAAACAATGGCAGATGCTGTAGCTATAGAGGAGAAATCCAAAGAATATTTCGCCTTAGCCAAATTTGGTAGTATAGAACAGTTGGAATTGAACCAAAAAGATGCGATTGGTTACACTTACAAGGCAATGGCGGTGGCTTTTTGGGCGTTGCGACAAAACTCTTTTGAAGAAGGCGTAGTGAAGGTAATCAATGAAGGTGGAGATGCAGACACCAACGGAGCAGTGGCAGGTGCGGTATTAGGTGCAAAGCTGGGCTTTAGCCAAATCCCTAAACGGTGGGTAGAAGGACTCAAAAACAGAGAGGCTTTAGAAGACAAAATCCAACGCCTTATCAATATCATGCAAAAACATGAAGCTGCACATACACCTGCAAGTTCGGAAAAATCTGAACAAAGTAGTACCAAAACAAGTTTTTGGGAAAATCTCAAGAAAATATTTAACTAAGCATGACCTCATTCAAAGACCTCGATACAAATGCCCCTACTCGTAAACATGACCATATTGCGTTGGCGTTTCAGTCCCAAATGGAAGAATCCCTACAAGATAGACGTTTTGTTTACGAACCTCTCTTAGCTGCACACCCTACGGCACAAACTTTACAACCTTTTAGCTTTTTAGGAGCTGTTTTCAAGTTGCCTTTGTGGGTGTCGAGCATGACAGGCGGTACAAAAGCTGCACGCCACATCAACGCAAATTTGGCAAAGGCTTGTGGCGAATACGGTTTTGGTATGGGTTTGGGTTCTTGCCGTAGTTTGTTGTTTAGCAATGAATATTTGGCGGATTTTGCGGTGCGGAAGTACCTCAAAGATTCACCACTTTTTGCTAATTTGGGCATTGCACAAGTAGAAAAATTGCTATTTGCCAAACAAACAGATAAAATAGAGGAATTGGTCAATAAATTGGAGGCGAATGGGCTAATTATTCATATTAATCCTCTACAAGAGTGGCTGCAACCCGAAGGCGACCACATCACACAAAGCCCTATTACGACTATTATTCAACTCTTAAATGAAACAACTATCCCCTTGATTGTCAAGGAGGTAGGGCAAGGAATGGGCAAAGAAAGTTTGCGGGCATTGCTACAGTTGCCTTTGGCGGCGGTAGATTTTGCTGCGTATGGTGGTACAAATTTTTCACAGTTAGAACTGTTGCGTAGCCACCCCGAAAAACAACAAGTTTTCCAATCTTTGGCACGTTTGGGACATACGGCAGACGAAATGGTGGAGTGGGTCAATGAATTGGTGGTAGAGTTAGGCGAAGACCTGCGTTGCGAGGAAATTATTATTTCGGGTGGCGTTAAAAATTTCTTGGACGGCTACTATTTACGGACTAAACTGACACTGCCGAGTGTGTACGGACAAGCCTCTGCCTTCCTAAAATATGCCCAAAACGACTATGAAGGCTTACAAAGTTTTATAGAGTCGCAAGCAAGAGGTTTGGCATTTGCCCAAGAATTTTTAAGGGTAAAATAGTACATTCGCCTACAGGCGAATATTTTTTGTCATGAAAAAATTATTACATTCGTCTAAAGGCGAATATACAATTAGTTTTCATTTTATTTTTTTAATCCCTATGCTTACACATCAAGTAGCTTTGGTAAGTGAAACCAATAAAATCCCTTTTGGCGAGTTGGCACGAGTAAGTGCAGCCATTCAGAAACAAATTGTACGTGATGTAGCTCCGATTTGGAATGTTCAGGCTACGATAGATGCCTTCGAGAAATTAGAAGATGTACCGATTGGCTACTGGTCTATTATTGTCAAAGAAGATATAGGGGCTGCTCATCTCACAGGCTTGCATTTAGACCTGAACGGACAACCTTATGCCTTAGTAAATTACAATGCGTCTTGGTCTTTACAAGCAAGCCGTTTGTGCATCGAGATGCTCATAGACCCCTTTGGCAACCGTTTAGTGGCGGGGCAGTCGCCGAATAACCAACAAGGTCGTGTGCTGTTTTTGGTCAAACCTTGTAGTCCTTGCCAAGCTGCTGCTTATGCCTATACGTCTAATGGCGTGTTGGTATCGGACTTTCATACACCAAATTATTTTGACCCAATCGGCTCAAAAGGAGTACGTTATAGTTTTACAGGGGCTATTACAGAGCCGAAAGAAGTATTGCCCAATGGCTATCTTACATGGTACGAACCAGTAACGGGTGAGTGGTGGCAAATGTTGTATTTCGACAAACAAGTAAGTTACAGAAGTTTGGGTAAATTGAATGTGCAAGGTAGTATTCGCCCTGCTATCAGCCGTTTGACTTCGCACCCAAGCCTTTGGAGTGCTGTAGATGAACAGCACTTACGCCGTTTGCACAGCACAGAACAAAATATAGCTGCTACCAATGCTGCTACTGCACACAATATTCGTTTGCATATAGATTCTTTGGGGAGGGGTGAGGAGTAAGTGCTAAATTTTATATGTACTAATCCAACTTTTGTACTAAAAAGAGATGTAATCTTTTGTACTGTCGTGCTATGAATTGTTATGCGTAGTGTTCAAGAATCCCTATAAAGATGTCATCTTTCTAAAAGATGACATCTTTATAGGGATTCTTGAACACAATCAAACTTATTTCTTTGAAAAAATTAGTTTTACTATAAGTTTTTAAGGCACGATACTAGAAAAGATTACATCTCTTTTTAGTATAAAAGTTTAAAAATACCCAACCACAATAAAGAAAAATCAACATTACGAAAAAATATCAGGCAAATCATCTTGTTTTTTCAGTTGAGCATCTTTTAGGACGGCTACGGCAGTAGGCAAGTGCATTTGTTTGCCTTTTAGGAGTTCTTCTACCGAAATTACCTCTATTTTTGGGAAATTACGCCCTAATAATTTGTTTTGATACACACCATATTTAGCACTTTCTTTCACCAAATTGTCCATTGGGTACAAAGTAAGCAAATAGCCCACCGCAGCATTTTCTCTTTCTACCGTACCATATAAATCTCGAACAACGGAAGGCGTAAGGGTTTTATTAGATTTGACAGAAAAAATGACTTCTTTGTAAATCTGTTCATTTTTCTCGTTATAGTCTATAATAAATGCCGTACCGTCTATGCCACCATCTCCGCCTTTTTTACTGTTTATCATGGCTCGGTTGTTAGAATACGTAAGGACTGCCCACTTTTCAAACTCTTTCCGCACTCTGTCGTCTTGTTTGTTGGCTAAGGCTACGGCACTTTCAAAGTCTTGTGGCACGCCGTTGAGTGTTAGGGTATTGAGTACGGACTTTCCAAAACTATCTTCTAACCGTTTCATTATCAAAGAAATAGATTGATAAGTAATGTCTATACCTATCCAATTTCTATTCAGTTTTTGGGCTACCGCAATGCTTGTTCCACAACCACAATAGGCATCAAAAATAACATCACCTTCGTTGCTACTTGCTTTGATAATTTTCTCTAATAATTCTTCAGGCTTTTGAGTTGGATAGCCTAATCTCTCTTTTGATTGAGAGTTTAATAACTGAATTTGCCATACATCATTATCTCTAACACCTTTTTCATCTATTGAAGTTATATAGACATCACCATTTTTAATTCTTGTGTGGTAATGCTCTTTTCTTTTCAAAGACTTTTCTGTATAGTCTGTGTAAAGTACATTAAAAGTATATTCTTTACTTTTTGTGTAAAAGAAAATTATATCGTGTAATTGTTGAAATTTTTTTGCCTTACCTGTCCAACGTCTATAATGCCACACTATTTCATTCTGAAATTCTCCACCTTGCGAACAAAAAATAGCATCTACAATTAGCTTCAAATAATGGCTGGCTGTGGGGTCGCAATGCAAGTAAAAAGAGCCTGTAGGTTTCAATACTCTATAAATCTCTGCAATGCGTTGTGTCATACTGACCAAATACGCCAACAAACTGCCCTTGCCCAAGACTTTTTCAAGTCCCAAAATCAGGCTAATACTTTGTTTGGTAAAAACTCCGTTTTGGTTATTTTTAATGTCCTCAAAACCTTCGGTAGCACGTTGATTCCAAGTCCACGTATCCACAAAAGCCTGTGCCTGTGCTACATCTTCTTTGCCTATGTTGTTGTAAATCTGGTTGTAGTTGCGTTTAGAATTAAACGGTGGGTCTATGTAACATAAATCTACGGTTTCGTCTTTGATATGTCTTTGCAAGACTTCGAGGTTATCTCCGTAAAATAATTTATTGTTGTGGACAGACATTTTTGTAAAATAGTTGGTTCATAGCAAAAATAGTTTGTAGCTTTGTTGGTAGCTCTCAAAACAAAGTGCAGAATAAACACCTAAATAGTACAAAAATGAAACTTGGGCATAAAATTCGGATAGGAAGGCAAATTAAAGGATATTCGCAGGAAGTCATGGCAGAGTTGTTGGGCATTTCGCATACTGCCTACGCCAAAATGGAAAGAGGAGAAACCAAAGTTACCGAAGATAAATTGAGCCAAATAGCCAACGTATTAGGGATTGAAAAAGAAGATTTAAAAAATTTTGATGAAAAAATGATATTCAAAAATTTTAATAATATTTTAAATAGTGCAAATAGTAGTCAATATAATAATGATTTTGAAAATGAAAGAAAAGCCTACCTCCAAACTATAGAACTTCTAAAAGCCCAAAACGAACAGCAACAAGCCGTTATTACACAACTGTTGGCACAGTTGGCTGCCTCACAGGGGACAAAGTAAGCACTACATTCGCCTTTAGGCGAATCAAGGAGAGTCAAGCATTGTGTTTAAAACATCTCTGTTAATGCCATTAGAGGAGTGAGTTTGGCAGTGAACAAATCACTCACTCCTCACTACTAAACTAACTCCTCACTACTAAACTAACTCCTCACTACTAAACTAACTCCTCACTACTAAACTAACTCCTCACTACTAAGTCTTTGTACTCTGCAATAATTTTCTCAAAATTCAAAGACTGCCAATTAGCCGCAAGATTAGGCAATGCCATGACCTTTACCATGATGCTGTCTTGTATTTTTCCCAAACGCAAAGCCTCTTTGTAGGGCAAATTGGGGCTAAACGTAACCATTGTGTAGAGTGGAATCCAGTCTTGTGGGTACAATTCATTGAGTTTCGCCTCTATTTTTTTCCGCAACAAAAATTCAGTTTTCCCTACCAAATCCCTCATTTCTACAAAATTCATTAGAGCAAGGTCGGCAATAGCATTCGCATTGTCTATACGTGCCGTTTGGTAGGCTTGTAGGGTCGTTGCCCAATGGTCTTGGTGTTGGCTAAGGAGTTGGTCAAGTTCATAACAATCTTCAAAACCTGCGTTCATACCTTGCCCATAGAACGGCACAATGGCGTGGGCTGCATCTCCAATCAAAGCAATATTGTCGCCATACACCCAAGGCTTTGCTTTGACAGTAAGCAAAGAAGACGTAGGATTTTCAAAAAATTGTTCTACAAAATCGGGCATCAGTGCTACTGCATCGGGGAAATACTCTTGAAAAAATGCAACTACACTTTCTTTACTTTTGAGGTCTGCAAAAGATGGGCTGCTGCCTTCTGTAGCCAAAAAGAGGGTACAAGTAAAAGTTTTGTCCAAATTCGGCAGGGCTATCAACATAAAGCCACCACGAGGCCAGATATGCAAAGCATTGACTTCCATCGCAAATTCACCTGTAGCCGTTGGCGGTATTGTCAATTCTTTGTAGCTATGTGCCAAATACTGTTG
>CANGYA010000134.1 GCA_947457925.1 Cytophagales bacterium
ACCCCCTCTCCAAATGGAGAGGGGGCAGGGGGTGAGGTCTTTCACTGTCAAAGCCAAACAAAGCACCGTAGTTGCATGGTCTTTCAAAGTTCCTGAAGGTATGCAAACTTTGACCTACAAAATTGTGGCAGCAGCAGGTACTTTTTCTGATGGCGAAGAAATGACATTGCCTGTTTTGACAAATAGAATGTTGGTTACAGAAACCTTGCCTTTGCCTGTAAGGGCTAAACAAACGAAGACATTTGAATTAACAAAATTGCTAAATAGCCCCACCCAACCCAACCCACAGGGAGGGCTAAACTCCCTCCCCAATAGGGAGGGCAGGGGTGGGGCAACACTTCGCCACCACAAACTAACCGTAGAATTTACGTCTAACCCTGCGTGGTATGCGGTGCAGTCTTTGCCGTACCTTATGGAGTATCCTTATGAATGTGCCGAACAGACTTTTAGCCGTTTTTATGCCAATAGTATTGCTACGCATTTGGCAAATGGTAATCCTAAAATTAAGGCAGTTTTTGAAACATGGAAAAATACCAACTCTGCGGAATTGGTATCTAATTTGGAAAAACGCCAAGATTTAAAGGCGGTGTTGTTAGAAGAAACCCCTTGGGTGTTGCAAGCCAAAGACGAAACCGAAAGGAAAAAACGGTTAGGCTTGTTGTTAGACTTGGTGCGTATGTCTGGCGAATTGGAAAGGGCTATTACGAAACTACAAAAAATGCAAGTTTCTAATGGTGGTTTTCCTTGGTTTGACGGTATGCCCGATAGCCCTTGGATAACGCAGCACATTGTAGCAGGCATGGGGCATTTGAAACAATTAGGAATTATTCAGCCCAACGGTACAGTAAGCAGTACGGTTATTCCGCAAAATGAAATCAGCAATGGACAAACTGCCGAAATGTTGCGGAGGGCAGTACGTTATTTGGACGATAGAAAACGTGAAGATTACGAAAGATTGGTGGATTATTGTAAACGCAACAAGTTGAAATTGGAAGACCAACGTGCTGGTTATGACGATATTCACTACCTCTATGCCCGTAGTTTCTTTTTGAGCCAAGACATAGACAGCCGTAACCAAACCGCCTATAATTTCTATTTGACACAAGCCAAAAAATATTGGTTAGAAAATGGAATTTATGCACAAGGTATGATTTCATTGGTAGCACACCGCACCAATGCCAAAACGGTGGCAATGGACATTGTGAAATCGTTGGAAGAAAAAGCCTTGCAACATGAAGAATTAGGTATGTATTGGAAAGGCATGATGGGAGGTTATTATTGGTATCAAGCCCCAATAGAAACGCAAGCCCTTCTGATTGAAGTATTTAGCGAAGTAGCTAACGACAAGGCAAGTGTGGACGAAATGAAAGTTTGGTTGCTCAAAAATAAACAAACGAATGATTGGAAAACAACCAAAGCAACGGCAGAGGCTTGTTATGCTTTGTTGTTACAAGGCTCTAATTGGTTGGCGGAGAGCCAATTAGCCGAAATTACGGTAGGCAAAGAGAAAATCAACCCCGAAACTCGTCCCGACATGAAAGTAGAGGCAGGTACAGGTTATTTCACTACGTCTTGGCATCAAGGCGAAATTAAGCCTGAAATGGGCAAAGTTACTGTTACCAACAAAAACGAAGTAGTGGCGTGGGGTGGTTTGTATTGGCAGTATTTTGAGCAATTAGACAAAATTACGCCTGCCGAAACACCGTTGAAACTTAATAAACAGTTGTTCATTGAGAGAGATACAGATACGGGCAAGAAATTGGAGAACCTCACCCCCAACCCCTCTCCATCTGGAGAGGGGAGTAAGCCTACTGCGAAACTCAAAGTTGGTGATATTGTAAAAGTTCGTATAGAGTTGCGAGTGGACAGACCTATGGAGTACATTCACTTGAAAGATATGCGGGCAAGTTGTTTTGAGCCTGTCAATGTCTTGTCGAGCTACAAGTACCAAGACGGTTTGGGCTACTACGAAGCCACAAGGGACGCAGCTACGAACTTCTTTATCAGCTACTTACCCGCAGGGACATACGTTTTTGAGTACCCACTCAAAGTAACTCACGAAGGCGACTTTTCTAATGGCATTACGTCTATTCAATGTATGTATGCCCCTGAATTTAGTAGTCATTCGGAGGGAATTAGGGTGAGGGTGGAGAAGTAAGGAATGTTAAACCTTACAAGGTTTGAAACACCTTGTAAGGTTTTTTTGCTTGTTGTCTTGACTTTGATTGCATTTTCTATGAAATTGCAAAATCTAATTTAAACAGATGAGCAAAAATAACATAGCAAAAGAATTTATTTTGGCAGTAGAAAGGCACAAAGTAGTCTGTGAAAAGTTGTTGGCTATGCCTGAATTACAAAACTTGCAACCAGATGAACATTTGTTAAGTAATAATTCTGACGAGTGGCGGTTATTGGCAGATGTTTTCTATCTTTCAGGATATATTATAGAATGTACTTGTTGTGCAGCTATTTATTCGTTTTATACTGATGAAACAAAATTAGCAGAAAAAGATAAATTAAGAACTACTACCATTGCAGATGATGGGAATACATACAAAGTTGCATTTAAGGGTGATCCAAATGCAATCATGTTTGCCTCTAACAAAGACCATTTTCTAATAGAAAGTAAAGGTTTTCAACATTTTAATAGTGTTTTTGGTAATCTTGCTCCTTCTGCTATTCCATTATTGGGAAGTATGACAGAATTTCATAGTAAATCAGTTCATGACTTATTAAATAGTTGGAGTGCTAATGTCCGTTACAAAGTAGAGAAAAAAGTTAATCCAAATTCATTAACTTCTAATATTTTACCTCTAACTTATAGAAGAATTTTTGATTTCTATTCTATTGCTAATGAAATTTACAGTAAAGTATTAACCACTTTTACAATTTAAACAATTATGTACTTAGTCCTTCAAAATATAAAAAAATTAGAAAATATTTTAAATGGTTTTATGTCAAATCATAAAATCAAAAACTATATGCTAACCATAGGCATTTCTATGGAGATATATGTAAAACTTCATGTAGAAGAAGAAGATAGTAGTTTGATTGACAGTATCTTTGAAAAAGATACAACTTTGCAGGCTAACGCAGAATCTATATCAATAGAGCAAATTTCAGAAAAAGAATACAGTCAAGACTATATTAGATTATCCTTTAAAGAACAACCCAAACCACACCCAAATCTCAACTACAACCTTCGCCGTAGATTTCACGATTTACTCAATTTGCAATCTCATACAGAAAAAAACCCCTGCCCTGTTGTTACTTTTTATAGTTACAAAGGTGGTGTAGGACGTACTACTGCCCTCACTTGTTATGCTCAGTATTTAGCTAATAGAGGAAAAGAAGTAATTATTATAGACTGCGATTTTGAGGCACCAGGATTTACCAACTATTTTGGCTACCGTTTTGGAAACGAAACGCAGGCTAAACATGGTGTAATAGAGTATCTTTTAGATAGACAATTCTTGTTGCCACAAGGACAAAGTGCAATTAAAGAAAAACTAATTACAAAATTAGCAAGTGAATATTCTTATCAAGTAGGTAATGAGTATTTGAGCAAAGAAACTAAAGGCAAAATAAGAGTTATCAAAGCAGGTAACTATGAAAGTTCTAATATTGATAATTACTTAGAAGGTTTGGCAAGATTAGACATTGGTAATATTGCCTTATTCCAAGATTTTTTAGGAGACTTACAAAAAGGTTTTGGGCTGAGTCGGGATAATAGTGTAATTCTAATAGACTCACGAACAGGCTTTAATGATACTTTTGCTACTTTATGCTCTATTTCTAATTTAGTAGTAGGTGTTTTTGGTACAAATACGCAAAGCCAAACAGGTTTGCAGTATATTTTAGATAGTTTTTTAGCCAAACCAGCAACTGAAAATTTAAAAAATAAAAATTTTCTTTTCATTCAATCTTTCTCTGCAAACTCCTCTAACCGTAATGAGTTATGGGAAATTGCAGAAAATTATTTGCTTGATAATGCAAATAGATTTGGTATAGATACGCAAGGGGTTGGTGTACCTTATAAATCTAACTTTTATTATTTCCCTAAATCAGATGATATTCCTAAAATAGGAGAGAGTAATATTGCTGAAAAGCAAGAAATTGAATTGTATAAATTTATAGAAGAAGATAGACCACCAGCTATAACAAAACTCTTTGAAGCTATAGATAGTTATCTTTTGCCTACTAAGACAGCTAATAATTCAATTACTAATACAGTAGAAAACCCAACTACGCAAAAGAATGCAGCAAATACTCACTCTCAACCAAATAATTCTTACATAGAATTACTAAATAGTATTAAAATTCCTGAAATACGAGCAGAAAATATTACAAAAAGCCAAAAAAAGAAAGATTTTTACCTTAGAGAAAAGTTAGTAGATATTTTCAATTGGGATAAATATATTATTTCAGGTAGTAAAGGAACAGGAAAAACCTTTATTTACCAGTGTATGGAAATCCCATTATTTCAAGAAGCTCTATGTGGGGAGGCGAATGTAGAACACGAAAACTACTTTTTTGTTAATATCATGCCCGTATTAGATGGGGTAGAAAAAGGCGTAAAAGAAAAATTCTTTTATGCAAGTAATTTAGTAGCTTATGAACATACAGATAATTTTTATCAAAAATTCTGGACTGTTTATATTGCTCATAAAATATTTAAACATTCTTCCATTGAAAATTTCATAGTTGATAAAAAATTAAGTATATCTTGGAATTTTGAATTTGTAACTACACAAGACTACGTAAACAAACTGTGGGCTGTTATTAGTAACGATGAAAAATATTTACAAGTAGAGCAAGATTTATTAACTCTAAATAATCTATTAGCTAAAAAGAATAAAGGACTTATTTTTTGCTTTGACCAATTAGACCATTTTGTAGAACCTAATAAGTGGGATACTTGGATTTATGAGCTTGTTCGATTATGGCGAGCAAATCAGTACTCACATCTGTTCCCTAAAATATTTTTACGTTCTGACCTTATAAGGTCAAAATTTGTTAAAGGGGTAAATTCAACTGAAATATTTAAAAGCTCTATTAGTTTAGAATGGACAAAAGAAGAGCTTTTTGCTTATTTTTTTGGTGCACAATTAAATACAAAAGACAGATTATATAGTTTCTTTCAACAAAAAGGTATAGACGGAAAAGTTATCTCTAAGTTAGATGAATGGATAGAATATTCTCGCCAAATACCAACTCAAAAAGAACACTTAGAGCCAATAGTTAATGTATTTTTTGGCAAATCATCTGATAGAGATACAAATAACAATAATCAAGAATATGACAGTCCATATGATTGGTTTGCATACAATCTTAAAGATGGTAATAATGACCTTAGTATAAGACCTTTTATTTGGTTATTGGAAAAGGCAAAAAATATGGCGAATACTGAAATAGATAGTTATTTAGTATATGCGGAGCAAACCCAATCTATTTTGGGGGCGAAATATTTTGCTGCTTACCAAGCAATGGAATATGCTGGGGAGAAATATTATGACGAGTTAGAACGTGAGCAAGGAAATGAATTGTTGAGAATTTTCAGAGAGTTTCTGCGAACAACAAGAAGGATTAATCGTAGGGGAACTTATGAACTTAGTCAATTTCAGGAATTACTTAGCATTTTCATAAGAGAAAAAAGAACAGAGTTAGAAAGTTTAGGGTTTACAAATATTCAAGATATTACCACTTTCTTAGAACGGAATGGTATTATAAGAGAACGCAGAGTGAAAGGCGGTCAATTAACTAAGTATGAAGTTCCTTTTTTATACAAGTATTACTTGTTTTTTGATAATAGATAAGCAAGTATCACAATGTAGTAAGTCTATTGGTAAGCCCCTGAATTTAGTAGTCATTCAGAAGGAATTAGGGTGGGGTTGGAGAAGTAAAAATGAACACCCTAAGGGTTTCAAAAACTCTTAGGGTGTTTTTTATTCACTGATAATCAACTATTTATATGAAATTAATCTTCTTTTTACTGCTTACTTATATTCCTTGCTCTCTCTTTGGGCAAGATAAAAAAACTATCCTTACCATAGGTAGTAGTTTTCACCCTGCTACAAGTTCTTTCTTTGGAGAAGTGGGAGTAATGAGGGGAGAGTTGATAGATGTCCATGCTCCTACTATGATTTTACATGACCCCAAAAGGCACAGCATTTCATTTGTATAATACTGCTACAGAAATAGTTGTATTATCTTACAAGGATACGTATGATACAATGTGGCTCATCAACCCCAATAAACCTAATGAAAAATCATTTCGCATTACATTAACCCAAATCTTATTCTTTTCCATTAACAGCAAAAAATGGTAGCATTTTTAGAGGTATGTTTTCTCTGTTTAGAAACGAGGGCTAACAAAAAAGAATTGGAATACTTGTTTGATTGTGATACAAAATATGATTTATTTTAAAACTGTACACAAATAAAAACGGATAAATGCTTGAATTTATCTGTTTTTATTTGTGTACAGTTTTAAATTGATAGAATAATAAACTTTGCCAAGACAATTTGCGTTAGGTTTTTTATTTGCTATAACTTTGTGTTTTCTATTTCAATCACTCAGAAACTTATTATTCATGCAGCCTATTACACCCTTAGCCAGAAATTTATTATTCATCAATATTGCTATTTTCATTGCCCAAAATGTGTTGGCAAGCCAAGTGAATTTAGTTAATTTATTTGGCTTTCACTACTTTCAATCCCCAGCTTTTCAGCCCTACCAACTCATTACGTATATGTTTTTACACGCCAATCTTTCACATATTTTCGGCAATATGTTGGCGTTGTATATGTTTGGGAGTATTTTAGAGCATTTATTAGGGGCTAAAAGGTTTCTTATTTTCTATTTGGTTTGTGGGGTAGGAGCAGCTTTGTTTCATGCAGGTATTCATTATATAGAGGTTCATCAGGTTACAGAAGCTGCCACTGCGTACTTCAACAATCCAACGCCTATAGGTTTCGAAAACTTTCTGATGACCTACGCCAACGATAATTACCAACTCAACCAGTCATTCATTAATCAATATTTAGACAACCCACAAAATTTGTCGATGATAGAAGAAAGTAAAACTGCCGTCATGACTATTGTAGAACAAGCTACAATTTCGCTGCCTATGATTGGAGCATCAGGCTCGGTGTTCGGTATTTTAGTCGCATTTGGTATGATTTTCCCCAATCTCCGCCTTATGTTGTTGTTTCCGCCTATCCCCATGAAAGCCAAATATTTAGTAACCATCTATATTGCTATAGAAATTTTACTAACAATGCGTAACTCTCCCACAGATAATGTAGCTCACTTGGCTCACTTGGGCGGTGCTTTGGTAGGATTTACATTAATAAAAATTTGGTACGGAAATAGTCATCAGCAAATTTAAAAAGCCTATATTTGTAAATATGCCTATTGCCGTAACATATTTTGTCTTTTTGAGTAATATAGTACAGAAACCCGTAGCCGTATGAGTACATTTATAGAAGATTTTAAAACAACATGGAGCAAGCCCAACAATGGACTCATGCAACTCATTGTCTTGAACGTCATTGTGTTTGTGGTCTTAAATACAATATGGGTGTTTTCAAAACTTTTTGATTACCGCCCTATGTACCTTGTAATACGGGACGTACTTTTTATGCCGTATCAACTGCCAGAATTTATTGTACGTCCTTGGACTTTGCTTACTTATTTCTTTACACACCAAGACTTCTTCCATATTTTGTTTAATATGTTGGGCTTGTATTGGTTTGGTCGCATTATAGACGAGTATGCGGGGAATCAACGGTTAGTAGCTATTTATCTCTATGGAGGTGTTGCAGGAGGTTTGCTGTATTTATTATTACTAAATACAATTCCCACTCTTTCAGCCATTAGCAATGATGTAGGTATGATAGGGGCTTCGGGCAGTGTTTATGCCATTGCGGTAGCTGCTGCGGTGCTTATCCCTAACATTTCTTTGCATTTATTGTTTTTCGGGGCTGTTCAGCTCAAATATTTAGTAGCTATTTATGTTTTCTTGTCTTTCATAGGCTTAGGCGGAGAAAACGCAGGAGGCAGTGTGGCACACTTGGGCGGTGCATTAATGGGCTTTGTTTTTGCTGCACAATACCGCAGAGGGAATGACTGGAGCAGACCTATTTGGCGATTTTTCTCTTGGCTAACAAGCTGGAGAAAACCTCAAAAAACTCGTTTTTCTACTCGCCAAAAAACAACCGTAGGCGGAAATGCCAAAAATGCTCGTGCAGAAAGCTACAGTGGAAAAACCTACACACCCAGCCAAGACGAAATAGATGCTATTTTAGATAAAATTTCGGCTTACGGTTATGAGTCTTTAACTACCGAAGAAAAGCAAATTTTGTTTAAAGCAAGCCAAAAAAAGTAAAAGCTGTGAAAGTAAAAAGGTGTAATCTTGCGAGAGGTCGCACCCTTCAAAAGATTACACCTTTTTTTACACAGCTTTAAGGCTAAAGGCACTACATCAACTCTAAAATAGCTTGATAAACCTGTTCTAAATCTTCATTGCTTATACAATACGGAGGTAGTATATATAGTACATTTCCAAGAGGTCTTAACAAAATATTTTTAGCCAAAAAATAAGGATACAGTTTACTTCTTGCTTCATTGATGTAAGATGTTTCTTGCGAAGTAACCATATCCAAAGCAAAAATAGTCCCTAAACACCGCACATTTTCAACGGTTGTGTATTGTTTGCATAACTCCGCAAAGGCTTGGTGTTGCTGTGTAATCCTCTGTATATCAGCCAGACAATTTTTTTCTAATAATACGTCTAAATTGGCATTGGCAGCAGCACAAACTATGGGGTTGGCGGTGTAGGAATGTCCATGAAAAAATGTCTTCATTAAATCGTCTTCTCTGTATGCCGATATGATTTTTTCGGTACAAGCCGTTACGCCCAATGGTAAAAATCCGCCAGTGATGCCCTTTGACAAACAAATAATATCGGGATAATGCTCTAAGTACAAAGACGCAAATAATTTGCCTGTCCGCCCAAAACCTGTCATTACTTCATCTGCAATACAAATTACTTCGGCAGCCTGTGCTTTTTGAATAAGAGTATCTAAAAGTTTCGCACTATACATTCGCATACCCGAAGCTCCTTGCACCAAAGGCTCAAAAATAAAAGCAGCCACCTCTTGAGTAGCTAATAAATCTTCAAATTGTTTGAGTACAATTTCTTTGTTTTCTTCTGTAGGCAAAGCAATAAACTCTACATCAAACAAATAGGGTTGGAAAGGAGCATTAAACGGACTTCTTTCGCCCACAGACATTGCCCCAAAAGTATCGCCATGATACGCACCTTCTAAAGCTATGATTTTTTTTCTGCGAATCCCCTTATTATGAAAATACTGAAAAGCCATTTTCATAGCCACTTCCGTAGCCGTACTTCCATTATCAGAGAAAAATATTTTGTTTTGATTATTGGGTAAAATTTGCAAAAGTCTTTGTGCCAACTGTATAGCTGGTTCATGTGTAAAACCTGCGAAAATAACATGCTCAAGCCTTTGGGCTTGTGTAGCTATGGCATTGGCAATGTGTGGGTGCGAATGTCCATGCAGATTTACCCACCAAGACGCAATAGCATCTATAATTTGTCTGCCATCTGTGGTATATAAATAAGTTCCTTTGGCAGATTGAATAGGCAAAGGTACAGGGCTGGTGGTCAAGGGCGTAAAAGGATGCCAAATAGCTTGTGCATCAGCTTGTTGGAGTTGTTCGGTAGGAGTCATTACAATTTTATTTATAGTCAAACCTTCAAGGTTTTAAAAACCTTGAAGGTTTAATAGGCTAAAACTATGGAGCTAATCTTTCTATTTTCCAAAGGTCATTGGCAGCTATTTTGTAGCGAAGACGGTCATGTAAACGGCTTTTGCGTCCTTGCCAAAACTCAAAGACTTCGGGCAATAGTCTGAAACCTCCCCAGTTTTCGGGTCTTGGCGGATGTTGTCCGTCAAATTTTTGCAAAACCTCTTGGTAAGTTCTTTCAAGAAAATCTCTGTTTTCTACTACTTGGCTTTGTGGCGAAGCTACTGCACCGTATTGGCTTTCTAATGGACGACTTTTGAAGTATTCATCAGAAAATTCGGCTTTTACTTTTTCTATTCCCCCTTCTATACGTACTTGTCGTTCCAATTCCGCCCAAAAAAATGTAACGGCTGCAAACGGGTTATTGATGAGGTCTTTTCCTTTTCGGCTGTCGTAGTTGGTATAAAACACAAAACCTGTATCTACGCCTTTCAGCAATACAATTCGCCCCGAAGGTTTGCCTGCTGGCGACACTGTGGCTAAGTGCATGGCGGTGGGTTCGGGAAGCTCTGCGTTTAGAGCCTCTTGAAACCAATTATTAAACTGTTCAAATGGATTTGCATGGGCGTGATGAGTATCAAATTTTTGTAGTGCGTATTCCTTGCGTATTTCGGCAATATTTATCATAGTTGGTTAGCAATATTGGTTAAAAGCCTTTTGGGTAAAAGGTATTTGTTTTTAACAAAGTTAGTAATTAGTTTGTAAAATAGTAAGGTGCAGTAATAATTTATAGATTTTCTGTCTTAAAATTTTTATCTGCTATGCAATGGTATAGCACCATAATTTTCAGACATAAAACCTAAATTATGGTAAGCAAATTTGCATAATTCATGTAGATACGATAATATTGACAAACAAAGTATTTACCCCCCTTTTCTGCTAATGGCATCTATCACCAGCATCGACAAAAGTTACAAGCATTTCAAAAGACTCCGAGAGTTTGTAGGTACACTTATCAAATACGGTTTTGGCGATTTGATAGTTAGTTCGCCATTAGCCAAATTAGTTTCTGAAGAAAAAAGAGAAAATTCGCCCATTTTTAGTGGTTCTCGTGCTACGCGTATCAGATTGGTACTACAAGAGTTGGGACCTTCTTTTATCAAATTTGGGCAGGTACTTAGTAACCGCCAAGACTTGATTTCACAAGACTTGATAGACGAGTTGGCAGAGTTACAAGATAAAGTTCAACCTGTTGATTTTCAGACTATTAAAGAAATTATAGAAAGAGAGCTGAACAGACCTTTGGAGCAGGTTTTTGAGAGGGTACACGAACAGCCCTTAGCTGCTGCGTCTATTGGGCAGGTACATTTTGCCAAACTGTATGATGAAACAGAGGTAGTAATTAAAGTACAAAGACCCAATATTAAAAAAGCCATAGAGTCTGATATCGAGGTAATGTATGACATTGCCAAATTAGCCGAACAGTGGGTAGCCGAAGTTCGCCACTTCAAGCCCTTAGATTTAGTAAAAACTTTTGAAAAGGCTTTTCACAAAGAAACTAACTTTTTGAGTGAGGCAGCTAATCAAGAGAGATTCCGAAAGAACTTTGATGATGATGATGCCATTCACGTACCGAAACTCTACAAAGAATATTGTACCGAAAAATTATTGGTCATGGAGTTGGTGCGTGGTACTAAAATTAGCAATATCAAACAGTTGGTAGAGTGGGGCTTAGATACTTCCAAAATTGCCCTCAAAGGTATAGATGTATATTTTAGACAAATTTTTGAGCATGGTTTTTTTCATGCAGACCCACACCCCGGAAATATATTAGTTTTACCAAATGGTAAACTTTGTTTTTTGGACTTTGGCATGATGGGACGCATACCCGAAAGAGACCGCAGACACATAGCCGATATTTTGATAGGGGCAAATAGGCACAATGCAGGCATGATTATTCGGGCTATTTTGGCTATTTCTAAGCAAAGAGTGATTCATAATGTAGCTGAAATAGAAAATGAACTGCAAGAAATGATAGACGAGTTCAGTAGTCGTCCTATGGAAGATATTAATATGCGGGATTTTGGCAATAGACTTTTTAGGCTAATTGGCGAACATAATTTGCCAATTCCCACAGATTATATGCTACTTATTCGGGCATTGATTATGGTAGAAGGTTCTGGGCAAAAACTAAGTGCCAATCTGAATGTATTAGAAAATGCAAGCCCTTATACCGCCAAATTGGTAAGTGAAAAATATACTTTTTCCAATATTTTTGATGCCACCAAACAATCTTCTTTAGATGTCATGTTAGATATGCGAGAAATTCTGGCTCAACTCAAAGAAGGTGAACTTAAAATTAAACTGGAACAAGAAAATTGGAAGCAGTTTTCTATGCGACTTGACCGTTACAGCAGTCGCCTATCTTTTGCCATAGTCCTAAGTTCTTTGTTGCTAAGTTCGGCACTCTTGGTACATTCCAACGTGCCACCGTATTGGAATGGTGTGCCTATTTTGGCAGTGGCTACCTTTGCTATTTGGGGGACATTAGGAATGTGGTTGCTTTATACAATTTTCAAGAAAGGAATATAAAAAATTTATCTTGTACTGAAATAGGTTAAATTTTTTATAATTTATTCATGTTCAAAAAGAGATTTGCTAATGTAAATTTTTATTATTTTATTAACTACGTAATTTAATTGGGCTGCACTCCTATTCTCCTTTGTGGGAGGAAAACCAGTTGAGAGTAAGTAGGAAAACTTTTTTAGATTTATTTTAAGTTCTTGGCTCATAATTGATTAAGATGTAAAATTATGTTTAACTATTTTAGTCAATCTATTTCAGTACAAGATAACTAATAACTGATATGTTAAATTTATTTAGAATCAATGACCCTTTTCGTTTGGTCATTATTTTTTTGTTATTAATAGGAATTAGACTCTATTTTATATTCAATGACCTACCTATTAGTGTATTCGAGATAAAATGGTTGTTATTAGGCGAAAAAATCAATCAAGATGCCTCTTTGTACATAGATATATGGGATAATACGCCACCACTGCCCGCATTTTTATACAGTTTCATTGCCAAAGTAAGTGCAAACACTTTGCTATTTCAGCACTTGGTAGCCTTGTTGGTGGTCATGATACAAGCCTATATTTTCAATGATGTATTGCTCAAGAAGAACATTCATAGCGAAAAAAGCTATGTACCAGCCTTCATTTATGTTTGTATGATGCTAAGTTGTATAGATTTTTTGAGCCTTTCGCCTTTGTTAATTTCCTTGTTGTTTTTGTTGTTGGTGCTTCGCAATTTGTTGGGGCTAAACGAGAAAGCCTTTGACGAGGACGTATTTGCCATTGGCATTTACTTGGGCTTGGCGGTGTTGTGCTATTTGCCTAATCTGTTGTTTTTGCCCTTTACCTTTATCGTGGTGTCCTTTTTCCGTACCGCCACCATTCGCCAATATATGTTAATTATCTTTGGTTTGTCAATGACCGTAGGTGTTACTATCTTAGGTTACAGTTGGAGTGGCAATTTAGATGATTTTTTAGAAAATTTTGTATTCACTTTTTTTGCCATTAATACAGACGACAACTATTTGACTACCAATAGCTTATTAACACTAATTTTGTTTTTAGTAACTTTGCTTGTTATAGGCATTGTCAAAACTTATACAAGTAGAGCCTACATCAACTACCAATCTATCTGCCAGTTGATTATGATTTTGTGGGTCTTTATAGGCTTTTTCACCTTGTTGGTTGGGCAGACAGCCATAGTTCCACACTTGTTTATTATATTTATTCCTTCTATTGTTTTTTTTCTTACCTATTTCTTTTTGTTGTTCAAAAGAAAATGGTTAGCCGAAATTTACTTTTTAGTTTTTATGGCTCTTTCAATAGGTATGGGCTATTACTCCCAACACTTTTTTACGTTTAAACTACCCTATTGGTTTGCCCAAACAGCCCAACCCAATTTTACGAACAAAAAGGTATTAGTCATTGGCACTAATTTTTTCTTTTATAGATACAACCAATTAGCCACACCCTATTTAGATTGGAATTTGGCACAAAAACACTTTGCCAACTTAAATTTTTACAATACAATCATTGCCATTCATCAGACTTTTGAGCAAGACCTCCCCGAAATTATCATTGATGAAAAAAACTTTGTCCCCACATTATTTGCCCGCATACCTTTGTTAGCCGAAAAATATGAAACCATAGGAGTTGGAATGTATAGGTTGAAAAAATAATGAATAGAGGTTAATAAGTACAAGTAACTAATTGATAATCACACCTATAAGGTTTTAAAAACCTTATAGGTTTTCTGTAAAATAAATTATTCTCACTACTTAAATTCTGTAGCATAAACTTCAGTCCAATGCTATTAAGCCAAGAAATTACTTTTTTATAGTGCCATAGGCACGAAATAGTTATAGCAGTGCTATTTTTTCTCTTCTCGAAGTGCCGTAGGCACGATATGTTTCGTGCCTACGGCACTTCGAGGAAGTTTTTACTATTTTTTCACTATAAATATGTCGTGCCTAACGGCACTTTTTAAAATTAGGTTGTGGTCAAAAATGTATGATTTGTAATTTATTGATAATGAGTTATTTAAAGGAACACAGATGACACGAATAACACAGATATTCACTGTTTTTGTTTTAGGCTTGAATATTCGTCCAAACTTCGTATTTCTTTTTTCGTAAAGCATTGATAATTAAGTATTTAATTATCATAC